>JBKJPE010000192.1:0-17901 GCA_046595185.1 Nocardioides sp. | reverse complement strand
GGGGGGGTCGGGAGGCCGACGAAGACCAGGGAGCCGGCCACCTCGTACCCCAGGCCCCGGTAGATGCCCGGCGCGGTCGGGAACAGGCTGGACACGGGCCGGCCGTGCTCGGCCAGCGCCTCGGACAGGACGCCGCGCAGGAGCCCGCGGCCACGGTGCTCCGCGGCGACGGCGACGCCGGCGACCCCGGAGGTCGCGACCTCGCGGCCGTGCCAGAAGGAGGCGTCGTGCCGCGCGGTGGTCTTGGCGACCAGTCGGCCGCCGTCGAAGGTGCCCCACGTGGTGGTGCCGCGGGCCGGGAAGTCCCGGGCCACCCGACCGCCGCCGGGTCGCGGGTTGCCGAACGCCTCGTGCCCGAGCTCCTGGGAGGCGCGCGCGTCGTCGGCGATCAGCGGGCGGGTCTCGAGCACGACCCGACGCTAGCCGAGATGACGCCCGCGGGCGGTCGAGGTGACGCTCGCGGCGCCCCGGGACGGCGGTCGCCGTCACCTCAGCCCCGCCGCGGGTGCCGACCGGCGCCCTCCCCGCGGGCCCAGCGGCGTCGGGGGTCCGGTGCTCGGTCGTCGTACGCCGCCCTGAGCTCGCCCACCCAGCGCTCCAGGCCGGCCCCGACGAACCCGCCGGCCCGCACGATGACGACCACCCACCCGTCGCGGACCATCGCCGCCCTGCGCGCGGCGTCGTCCGCCTGCTGCTCGTCCTCGGCGTGCACGTCGGCACCGTCGTACTCGACCGCGATCCGCCGGCGGCGGTCCGCGAGGTCGAGGCGCGCCCACCCGTACCCCTCCACCCAGGTGCTGACCTGCGGCTCGAGCCCGGTGAAGCCGTGGTCCAGCGCGGCGAGGCGGAGCCACGACTCCCGGGGGGACTCGGCGCGCGGGTCGATCAGCGGTACGAGCTCGCGGTACTGCGTCACCCCGCGCCGACCTGCGAACCGGGCGACCATCGGCCGGTGCGCCCCGGCGTCGACGCCGTGCAGGAGGCAGAAGGCGTCGAGGGCGGCCATCGCGTCGTAGCGGCCCCACCGGCAGGCCAGGTCGGCCGCGGTGCGCAGGGGAGTGGTGAGCGCGACCCCGTGCAGCGAGGTCACCTCGTCGGGTGCGACCGTGCGGCGACACCCGTCGGCGCCGCGCCGACGCGTGGCCCGCCGCCCGCCGACCGCGGCCACGTCGAGCACGCCCGGGCCGGTGGCGGTGTGCCCGGGGCCGACGTCGACCCCGAGCAGCCAGGCCGCCGCGTGGTCGACGAACACCTGACCTCGGCCGAGCACGAGGCGGGCGGCCTGGGCCCGTAGCAGCAGGGTGTCCTCCAGCTCCGCGCGCACGCCGACCCCGCGCAGCACGCGGCGCACGACTCCGCGCGCGACGAGGCGCCGCACCACGACGGGGTCGAGGCCGAGGGTCGGGTCGGTGAGCAGGAACGGGGTCCAGGGGAGGTTCTCCATGAAGGAGGTATTCCCGCTCCGGGCCCCTGCTACACCCGGTCGACGCGATCTGTGGACAACGGTGCCCGCGAGCGGCACCTCGGCCGGCCGTACGTGGCACCTCGGCCGGCTGCGAGCGGCACCTCGGCTAGGGCTCGTCCGCGGAGACGACCTCGTCCGGGCGCTCGGGGAGCTGGGTGTCGATGAAGTCGCGCGCGGTGTCGAAGATGTCGACCTCCCGGCCGGCCTGCTCGGAGAGGTACCACCGGTGCTCCAGGACCTGGTGGAACAGCTCGGCCGGCTGCAGCTTGCCGCGACGGTCATGGGGCACCATCGCCATCAGGGGCTCGAAGACCTCCACGAGCCACCGGTTGGCGACCAGGCTGCGGTCCTCCCGCCCGAGGTCGCGGGCGGCGGTGTAGGCCGCGATGTCGTTCAGCATCCGCCGGGCCTGGGCGTCCTCGACGTCGAGGCCCGTCAGCCCGCGCAGCTCCCGGCAGTGGTGGCCGAGCTCCACGATCCTGGGCTGGATCCGCACGGTGTCGCCGTCGAAGTCGGTGACGATGTCGAGCTCCTCGACGTCGAACCCGAGCTCGTTGAGTCGTTCGATGCGCCGCTCGATGCGCCAGATCTCCTCGAGCGAGAACTCCTCCGCGCTGGTCAGCTGGTCCCACAGCGCGGCGTAGCGCTCCTGCAGCAGCCCGACGACCTCGTGCGGTCGCAGGTCGACGTCGACCGCGCCGCTGGCCTGCAGGTCGAGCAGCTCGGCGAAGACGTTCTCGGTCGCCACGGTGACGTCGTGCTCGCGCATCCCCCGCGACAGCTGGTCGCGCAGCTCCCCGGTCTCGGCGTCCACGAGGTACGCCGCGAACCCGCCGGCGTTGCGGCGGAACAGCACGTTCGACAGCGACACATCACCCCAGTAGAAGTCCGCCAGGTGCAGCCGGACCAGCAGCACCACCATCGCGTCGACCAGCGAGGGCAGGTTGTCGGCGCGCAGCCCGTGCGCGAAGAGGCTGCGGTAGGGCATCGAGAACGACAGGTGCTGGGTGACCAGGACCGCCGGCAGCTCCTCGCCGGCCCCGTCCGTACGCCCGGTGACGACGCCCTGGGGCATCACCGCGGGCAGGCCGATCCGCTCCAGGTCGCGCAGCAGGCGGTACTCGCGGAACGCGATCTCCTCCACCGTCTCCTTGACCGCGTACGTCCGCCCGCGCAGCCGCACGATCCGCACGACGTGTCGCGAGAGTCCCCGAGGCAGCGGGACCACGTAGTCGTCGGTCCACTCCTCCAGCGGGGTGCCCCAGGGCAGCGTCACCACCGCGGGGTCGGGCCGGTGAGCCACGATGTGCAGCGCCATGGGCCTCAGCGTAGGGCTCCTCCTCGCGCGCGAGCGGCACCTCGGCCGTACGCGAGCGGCACCTCGGCGGGGCGGCTACCCGAGGACGGTGCGGCTGCTGGCGTCGTTGACCGGGCGCACCCGGCTGAAGGCGGAGAGGTCGATCTTCAGGCCGGTGTGCTCGCCGACGTACGTCACCGGGCTCGCGTCGTGGTCGTGCCCACCCTCCACGGCGTCGACGATCGCGGCCAGGAAGCACCCGGCGATGGGGGCGTTCTTGAACTGGTTGCCGCTGGTGCCCATGGCCACGTAGAAGCCCGGGGCGTCGGTGCGGTCGTAGATCGGCGTCCAGTCGTCGGCCACGTCGTAGACGCCGACCACGCCGGAGGGCCGGTTGGGCATCGCGAGGTCGGGCAGCCGGCGCGCGGCCCGCGTCACCTGCGCCTCGTAGCGCTCGAGGGAGACGTGCTGGTCGACCGCGTCGATCCCCGCGGCGCCGCCCTCGACCCACTCCATCGGGTCGCACTCCGGCTCGCTCCCGCCGACGACCCAGGCCCCGCTCGGACCGGGACGCATGTAGGTCCCGAGGTCCAGGTCGAAGACGCCGGGCGCCGGGTCCTCACCCCCGTCCCACGCCCCGGGCCGGGTGACCTGGTGCACCTCCTGGCGCAGCGGGCGCACCCCGACGGTGAACTCCGCGCCCACCCCGGCCATCGCGTTGAACGCCCCCGACCACGGGCCCGCGGCGTTGACCACGACCGGCGACTCGACCCGCCGCCCGTCGGCCAGCTCGAGCACCCACACCTCGCCGACCCGCTCGCAGGAGACGACCTCGGCGCGGTAGGCCGTGCGGGCGCCGTGCAGCCGAGCGGCGTACGCCAGGTTGTCCGCGGCCAGCCGTGGGTCGTCCATGTAGCCGGCGTCGGGGGTGTAGATCGCGCCGAGACGTCGGTCGGTCTCCTCCCAGAAGGCGTCGTCGGTGACGGGTTTGTTGGGCCAGTACGCCCCGACGTCGAGGTGGGGGAAGCGGGCCGCGAGGGCGTCGGCGTCGAGGTGGTCGAAGGGGACCCCGGCCGCGCGCAGCAGCTCCTGGCTGTGGTCGGAGGGCACCGCCGGCACGTCGAGGTGCAGCATGCCGGTGCGGTGGAACGCGGTCAGCGCGGGCGGGTCGGCCAGCGGGGCGAACCCCGGCAGCCCCAGGTGGTCGGCCCAGGCCTCCCACATGAACTTGGCCTCCCACGACGTCGCGGTCGTGTCGAAGGTGGAGTAGAGGAAGCGGATGACCGCGGTGGAGGCCGACGTCGACCCGTGACCGGGGCCGCCGGCCTTGTCCAGGACCAGCACCGACCGTCCGGCGCGGGCCAGCTCGAGCGCGACGGCCGAGCCGATCACGCCGGATCCCACGACGACGGCGTCCGCGGTCAGCGAGGCAGGGGTGGTGGTGGAGGGTGCGGGGGACTGGTCCACGGGGTTCTCCGTCGGGTCGGGTCAGGCGTCGACGACGATGTCGCCGTCGGGGGTGGAGCAGCAGGGCAGGAACTTGCCGGCGGCGACCTCGCGCGGGCGGATCCCGCCCTGGTGGTTCATCGCCACCCTGCCGGCCAGCAGGCCGGACTTGCAGGTCCCGCACAGGCCGCCGCCGCAGGAGCTCGGCATCGAGATCCCGGCCTGCTGGGCCGCGGCGAGCACGGTCGTCCCCGGTGGGCAGGCGACCTCGCGGCCCGACCGTCCGAAGGTGACGGTGGCCGTCGCGGCCCGGGCGACCTCGAGGGGCGCCAGCGCCTCGGGCGCGGCCGGCACGCAGGGTGCCGCCGCCTCCCCGAGCACGAAGCTCTCCTCGTGGCACCGGTCCGGGGCGACGCCGAGACCGGCGAGCAGGGCGCGGGTCGCGGTCATGTAGCCCGGAGGTCCGCAGGTGAAGACCTCGCGCTCGGTCACGTCGGGGACCTGCGCGAGGAGCAGGTCGGCGGCCAGTCGACCGCGGGGGCCCTGCCAGGAGGCGGAGCCGGGGGAGTCGTCCTCGCAGACCCAGACCACGCGCAGGCCGGGGTGGTCGGCGGCCAGCGCGTCCAGCTCGCCGCGGCACGCCAGGTCGGCGGGAGTGCGGGCGCTGTGCACGACGACGACGTCGTCGAGCTCGCCGAGATCGGCCATGGCGCGCACCGTGGACAGCGTCGGGGTGACCCCGCTGCCGGCCGAGAGCAGCAGGTAGCGCGCGGCCGGGTGGGCGGCGACGGTGAAGGCGCCGTTCGGCCCGCGGACAGCGACGCGGTCGCCGGGCTGCAGCCGGTCGTGCAGGTACGGCGAGAGCCCACCGCCCTCGATCCGCTTGACGGTGACGGTCAGCAGGTGGGGCCGGGTCGGCGGGGAGGAGATCGTGTAGCAGCGCTCGACCGGGACGCCGTCGACGTCGACGACCAGCGTCACGAACTGCCCCGGGGCGAAGGCGAAGGTGCCCGGCACGGTCGGCTCGAGCACCAGGGTGACCACGTCGTGGGTCACCGGCACCCGCCGCCGCAGCACCATCTCCTGGTCGAGGTCGGCCTCGGGGGCCAGCAGCCCGTCGCCGACGGTGCGGGGCAGGTCGGGCACCAGCCGCAGCCCCGGTGCGGAACCCGGGTCGGTCCAGGCGTCGTGCCGAAGCTCGGTCATGCGGGTGCTCATGCGGTGATCCCCTCGCGCATCCGGGCGGCGTACCAGGACACGAACGCGTCCACCTGCGCCTCGGACTCGGTGTAGGGCCCGGGCACGTACGCCGGGTCGGAGACGCCGCGCTGCGCGAGGGCGACGAACGCCGCGTCCTCCTCGTTGGTGTGGCGCCACACCTCGGTCAGCGCGTCGAGGTCGTAGTCGACGCCCTCGACGGCGTCCGCGTCCACCAGCCAGGTGGTGCGTACGAGCGTCTTGTCGACGCCCACGGGGAAGACAGCGAAGGTCACTGCGTGGTCGGCGAGGACGTGCAGCCACAGGTTGGGCTGGGTGTGCAGGCCGAGCCGGCCCATCCGGAACCCGTCGACGTCGCCGAGGGTGCGCTGCACCAGCCGGGTGCCGTCGCGGCTGAAGGACTCACCGGCCGCGTCGAGCGGGCAGCGCTCGACCCGGAAGCCCAGCGGGCGGTCGGTGAGATCGCTGATCGTGGGGTACGGCAGCCCCTGCGCCGCACAGCGCTGGGCGAGCTCGGCGTCGGCCAGCAGGAACCGCTCGTGCGAGGCGCGCATCCGGTCCGGGACCTGGTGGTCCTCCAGCCCCCAGGTCTGGAAGTAGGTGCGGAGCAGGTCCGGGTGGCCGTCGCAGTGGTAGCACTCCCGGTTGTTCTCCATGGTCAGCTTCCAGTTGCCGTCCTCGACCAGGTCGACCTGGGCGGCGACCTTCGCGCGACCGAGGCCGTGGGCCGCGAAGTACGGCGCGAGCACCCTCGCGACGTCCTCGACGTCGTCGGGCGGGTCGGCGGCCAGGCAGCAGAAGAGCAGTCCCTCGATCTCGCGGACGTGCACGGCGAGCAGGGAGAGGCAGGCCGGGTCGATGTCAGGGCCGAGCTGCGGGGCGTGCACCAGGCGGCCGTCGGTGGCGTAGGTCCAGCGGTGGTAGCCGCACACGATGTTGCCGACGGAGCCCTTGTCCTCGGTGACCAGGCGGGCGCCGCGGTGGCGGCAGACGTTGTGGAAGGCCCGGACCTGCTCGTCGTCGTCGCGCAGCACCATCACCGAGGCCCGCCCGAGGTCGACGGTGACGTAGTCGCCCGGCTCCGGGACCTCGGCGGCGGTGCCGACGAAGACCCACTGCCGCTGCCAGAGCAGCTCCAGCTCGACCTGGTGGAGGTCCGGGTCGGTGTACAGCGCGGCGGGCAGGCTGTGGCCGGGGGTACGCGCGTCGAGCGCGTCGAGCAACGCCGCGCGCTGCGGGGCGATTCGGGAGTGCTGCGCCAGGTCGGCGTCGGTCAGGGTCACGAGGGGTGTCCTCCTGGTGGGTGGGGAGGGATGTCAGACGGTGTGGCAGAGGCGCAGGGAGTCGTAGACCGCCGCGTGGATGTTGCGACTGGCTACGGCGTCGCCGACGCGCCAGAGGACGAAGCGGCCGTCCTCGTTGGTGACCACCTCCTGGGGGAGCCCGGCGAGCAGCGCGTCGTGGTCGACCTCGCCGAGGTTGGAGGAGGCGGGGACGAGGTCGGTGTACAGCTCGTCGTTGGGCACGGTGCCGTGCTCCACGACGACGTGGTCGACGAGGCGCTCGACCACCTGGCCGGGCAGGTAGTCGCTGGCCAGGACCGCGACCAGGCGCGCGCCGGAGCCCGGGTCGGCGCGGCGGACGTCGACCAGGCGCCGGGCCACGGTGACCTCGACGTGGTGCTCGGCGAAGGCCCGCAGGTACGCCGGGCTGTTCATCGAGCCGACCGCGATCCCGACCGTGCGCTCGGGGGTGACCAGCTCGACGCGGGCGCCGAGGCGGGCGAGGTGCTCGGCGGCGTCCAGGCCGGGCTCGCCGCCGTGGTCGTCGAAGACCAGGACGCGGTCCCCGGCGTGCGGCCCGCCGGCCCCGGTGCCGCCGATGGCGTCCCAGGTGTCGAGCACCAGCGGCTGTGCGGCGGCGGGCAGGAAGGAGGTGTCGGGAACGCCGCCGGTGGCCACGACGACCAGGTCGGGCTCCTCGGCCAGCACGGTCGCGGCGTCGGCCCAGACGCCGTAGCGGACGTCGACCCCGGAGTGCTTGGCCTCCGCGACGCGCCAGTCGACGATCCCGATCAGGTCACGGCGGCGCAGCGTGGCGGAGGCGATCAGGACCTGGCCGCCGGGACGGTCGGCGGCCTCCATCAGCACGACGTGGTGACCGCGCTCGCCGAGCACCCGGGCGGCCTCGAGACCGGCGGGGCCGGCCCCGACGACCACGGCCCGCCTGCGCCGCCCGACGGTGGTGGCCACGACGTGCGGCATCGTGGCCTCACGGCCGGTGGCGGGGTTGTGGAGGCACTTGGCGTCGCCGGACTCGTAGATCGCGTCGAGGCAGTAGGAGGCGCCCACGCAGGGACGGATGCGGTCCTCCTCGCCGCGGGAGACCTTGGCGACCAGGTGCGGGTCCGCGAGCTGCGGGCGGGTCATCCCGACCAGGTCGAGCAGGCCCTCCCGCAGCGCGTGGCGGGCGGTCGCGACGTCGGCGATCCGGGCGGCGTGCATGATCGGCAGGTCGACCAGCGCCCGGCGTACCTGGCCGGTGAAGTCCAGGAACGGTGACGACGGGGTCCCCATGGAGGGGATGGTCGCGGCCAGGCGGGCGTCGGACTCCAACCCGCCCTTGATCACGGAGAGGAAGTCGATGCCGTGCTCGCGGTAGCGCTGCAGCACCGCGACCGCGTCGTCGAGGCCGAGGCCGTCGGGGAGGTCCTCGTCCATCGCCATCCGGATGCCGACGACGAAGTCGGGGCCGACCGCGGCGCGGACGGCCTCGAGGACGCGCATCGGGAAGGTGAGCCGGGCCTCGGCGTCGCCGCCGAAGGCGTCGTCGCGGTGGTTGGTCGCGGGGGAGGCCCAGGCGTCGAAGAGGTGGCTGTAGGAGGCGATCTCGATCCCGTCGAGGCCGGCGGCCTGGCAGCGCTGGGCGGCCTCGGCGAAGTGGCGCACGATGCGGTCGACGTCCCACGCCTCGGCGCTCTTGGGGAACGAGCGGTGCTGCGGCTCGCGCAGCGCCGACGGGTAGACCAGCGGCAGCCAGTCGCCGGTGTAGCTCGAGGTGCGGCGGCCGAGGTGGGTCACCTGGCACATCACCGCGGCGCCGGCCTCGTGCACGTCGTCGGCCAGCCGGGCCAGCCACGGAACGACCTCGTCCTTGTAGAGCAGCATGTTGGCGAAGGCCGGCGGGCTGTCGGGGGAGACGACCGCGGAGCCGCCGATCATGGTCAGGCCGACGCCGCCGCGGGCCTTCTCGAGGTGGTAGAGCCGGTAGCGGTCCTTCGGCATCCCGTCCTCGGTGTACGCCGGCTCGTGGCTGGTGCTCACCACCCTGTTGCGGAGCGCGAGGTGGCGCAGCCGGTAGCCGTCGAGCAGCGGGTCGAGGTGAGGCACAGCACCATCGTGGCGGTTCAGGACTGCGGAAGAAAAGCGAACGATCTGCATTGTTAACGTGCAATAGTCTTGCATGATCGACCCTCGTCTCCACGTGCTCCGGGTGGTGGCCCGCGCCGGCACGATCACGGCTGCCGCGCACGACCTCGGGTACACGCCCTCGGCGGTCTCCCACCAGCTGCGCAGCCTGAGTCGGGACCTCGGGGTGGTGCTGCTGGAGCCGGAGGGACGCAACGTACGACTGACCGCCGCGGCGTCGCTGCTGCTGCGTCGTTCCGACGCGCTGTTCGCGCACTGGGAGTCCATCCGCGGGGAGCTGCACGAGACGGCCGGCGGCAGCACCGGGCGGCTCTCGCTGGCCGGGTTCTCGACCGCGGCCTCCGCACTGCTCCCGCCGGTGGCGACGGCGGCGATGCGCGAGTTCCCCGACTCGCGCATCCAGATCGTCGAGGCGGACCCGAGCGTGTGCGTCGACATGCTGCTCGCCGGGTCGGTCGACGTGGCCGTGGTCGTCGGCACGACCGGGCTGCCGGCCTCGGACGACCCGCGCTTCGTCCAGGAGCCGCTGATGGAGGACCGTCTCGACCTGCTCGTGCCCGCCGGGCACCGGTTGGCCGGACGCGCCTCGGTGCTCCTGGCCGAGGCGGCCGAGGAGGGCTGGATCATGGACCGGCCCGGGTCGGCGCACCATGAGCTGGTGGCAAGCGCCTGCCTGACCGCCGGCTTCACCCCGCGCCACCTGCACCGGGTCATGGAGTGGGACACCGGTGCGGCCCTGGTGGCCGCCGGCTTCGGGGTGGCGCTGATCCCCCGGCTGGCCCGCCTGCCGGGGCAGGACGACCTGGTGCGCGTGCCCCTGCGGGGCGACCCCACGCCGGCACGGCACGTGCGCACGCTCGTGCGCGGCGGCACCGCCCAGCAGCCCGAGATCGCCCTGGCCCGCCAGGAGCTGCGGGTGGAGGCGGCCCGGGTGCGCGAGAAGGCCTGGGAGGAGCCTTCACTACGATGAGCGCGCCGCCGCGGGTCCACCCCGAGCAGATCCCGGCGGGCAGGCCGGTGTAGCTCAGTAGGTAGAGCGCCTCTCTTGTAAAGAGGATGTCGCGGGTTCGACTCCTGTCACCGGCTCCACGGGTCCTGGCAGGGTCGTCACCGCAGCGGGCCGGTCAGGCCCGGCGCCGCCAGCGGGCGCGGCCGGCGCGGTCGCGCAGCCGTCCGACCGGGGTCCAGCCGCCGCGCAGGCCCTCGGCCTCGGGCCGCGGGACGCGGACGTTGCCGGCGTGGTCGGCGACCCGGGGACCGCGGACCGCGACCCGGTCGACCAGCGGGTTGACGAGCCGGTCGTAGACGGCCGGCAGGAGCCGGAAGCCGGTGACGGTGAGCAGGTTGACGGGGCCGACGTGGGTCATCCGGCGCGGGCGGTCCAGGGCGCGCAGGCAGGCGGCGGCGACGCGTTCGGGGGCGACCACCGGCGGCGGGGCGGAGCCGGGGCTGCCGGCGTAGGTCGCGGCCTGGTGGTAGATCGGGGTGTCGACCGCGCCCGGGAGCACGATGCTGACGTCGATCCCGCGCTCGCGGCGGGTCTCCAGCTGCAGCCCACGGACCAGGCCGAGCTGGCCCCACTTGGCGGTGCAGTACGCCGTCATCGACGGCACCGAGATCTCCGCGAGCAGCGAGCTGACGACCACCAGCCGCCCGCCGCCCTGGCGCCGGAAGACCGGCAGCACCGCCTGCGCGAGGTGCACGGTGCCGATCACGGCGGTGTCGACCACGGAGGCGAAGATCTCGGCAGGGACCTGCTCGACGGTGCCGTACGCCATGGTCTGCGCCGAGGTGACGACCGCGTCGAGGCGGCCGTGCTCGCGCACGCAGTGCTCGACGGCGGCACCGACGGAGGCGGCGTCGGTCAGGTCGAGGGCGACCCCGGTCGTACCCCCGCCGAGGTCGGCGGACACCGTGGCCACGCGGCCCGCGTCACGGGCGCCGACGACCACGGTGTCGCCGCGCTCGACGAGCTGCCCGGCGGCCGCCAGGCCGATCCCCGAGGTGCCCCCGACGACGAGGACGACGCGGGGACCGGACGGCGGGGGAGGCATGGTCTCGAGGCTAGGGCGGGGGCCGGATCACTCCTCTCACCCTCCTGCGGACGCCGGAGTGGGCAGGCTGGGGGGATGAACCCCCCTCAGCTGGCCGGACTCGCCCTGCGGACCCTGCTCCCGATGCCGGTCCTGCCGCGCTCGGTCCCGGCGGGCCAGGTCGTCGTGGTGACCGGCGCGTCCAGCGGGATCGGCCGGGCGACGGCGGTCGAGGCGGCCCGCCGCGGCCACCACGTCGTCCTCGCGGCGCGCCGACGCGAGGTCCTCGACGAGGTGTCGGTGGAGTGCGACGAGGTGGGGGCCGCGTCGACGACGGCGCTGGTCACCGATGTCGCGGAGGACGGGGAGGTCGAGGCCCTGCTGGACGCGACGCAGGAGGCGCACGGGCGCGTGGACGCCGTCCTGCACTGCGCCGGGGTGGTCACCTACGGCCGGGTCGAGGAGACCGGGGCCGGTGACTTCGACCAGGTGCTGGCCACCAACCTGTCGGGCGCGGCCAACGTGGCGCGCCACACGCTGCGGCTGATGCGCGAGCAGGAGCGCGGCACGCTCGTCCTGGTCGGGTCGCTGCTGGGGCACGTGGCCGTGCCGGAGATGACGCCGTACGTCGTGTCGAAGTGGGGGGTCCGCGCGCTGGCCCGTCAGCTGCACATCGAGAACCTCGACCTGCCCGACGTGCACGTCTGCCTGGTCTCGCCGGGCAGCGTGGACACCCCCATCTACGGCAGCGCCCTCGACGCGGCCGGCGGGGTCAACACCGCGCCGCCGCCGGCGATCAGCCCGGAGCGGGTGGCCGGGGCGGTGCTGGCCCAGCTGGCCTGGCCGCGATCGCAGAGCCAGACCCAGCTGAGCAACTACGGCCTGATGCTGGGCTTCGGGCTGGCTCCGTGGGCGTGGGACCGCGTCGTGGGGCCGGCCTTCCGGCTCGCGTCGCGCCGGACCTGAGCGGGTCAGCGCAGCCGGCGGACCTCGAACCGCTCGCCGGGGACGGCGATCGCGTCCTGGGCGGCGACCAGCGCGATCTCCCGCGTCCCGGCCGCCACCGTCGCCTCGAGGACCGCGAAGACCGCGGAGGTGGTCAACGAGAGGGCCCGCTCGGGGGAGCCGGTGGTGCGCAGGTGGGCCAGGTAGAGCGCGGCGGTGACGTCGCCGCAGCCGTTGGGGGCGATCGGCAGCAGCGGGGTGGTGACGGCCCAGGCGCCGTCGCCCGAGACCGCGACCACGTCGAGGGTGCCCTCCGTGGTCGCGTCGTGCAGGACGCTGGTCACCAGGACGTCGCGGGGCCCGCGGGCCCGGACCAGGTCGACCGCCGCCAGCACCTCGTCGAGGGTGCGGGTGGTGGTGCCGGCGAGGAAGTCGAGCTCGAAGTGGTTGGGGGTGACCACGTCGGCCGCGGGGACGACCGTGTCGCGCATGAACTCCGGGATCCCGGGCCGCACGAACATGCCGCGACCCACGTCGCCCATCACGGGGTCGCAGCAGTAGACCGCGGCCGGGTTGGCCGCCTTGACGCGGGCCACCGCGTCGAGGACGACCTGGCCGACCGCGGGGTCGCCCTGGTAGCCCGAGAGCACCGCGTCGGCCTCGCCGAGCACACCCCGCTCCGCGATGCCGGTGATCACGTCGGCCACGTCGGAGGGGGCCAGCAGCGGTCCGCGCCAGGCGCCGTACCCGGTGTGGTTGGAGAAGTGGACGGTGTTCACCGCCCAGACCTCGTGGCCCAGACGCTGCAGCGGGAAGGTCGCGGCGGAGTTGCCGACGTGACCGAAGGCCACCGAGGACTGGATGGAGAGGATCTTCACGCCCGGATCGTCCCGCCCCGCCATACGCCCCGGCAAACCCGCCCCGCCGAGGTGCCGCTCGTAGCGGGCCGAGGTGCCGCTCGTAGGCGGTCGAGGTGCCGCTCACGGACAGCCGAGGTGCCGCTCGCGATGGGTCAGGCGGGCGGGATGCGCCAGTCGAGCGGCTCGCCACCGCGCTCGACGAGGAGCGCGTCGACCCGGCTGAAGGGCCGCGAGCCGAAGAACCCGCGGCTGGCGGACAGCGGAGAGGGGTGGGCCGACGTCACGCACGGCACGTCCTCCAGCCAGGGCTCGAGGGCCTGGGCGTCCTTGCCCCACAGGATCGCCGCCAGCGGTCCGCCCCGGGCCGCGAGGGCGCGGATCGCCGCGCCGGTCACGTCCTCCCAGCCCTTGCCGCGATGGGAGGCCGGCTCGCCGGGGCGCACCGTGAGCGACCTGTTCAGCAGCATCACGCCCTGGTCGGCCCACGCGGTCAGGTCGCCGTGGCCGGCCGGCTCGATGCCGAGGTCGTCGTGCAGCTCGCGGTAGATGTTGACCAGGCTGCGCGGGATCGGGCGCACGTGCCGCTCGACGGCGAAGCTGAGGCCGATCGGGTGGCCCGGGGTGGGGTAGGGGTCCTGGCCCACGACGAGCACCCGTACGTCGGCCAGCGGACGCTGGAAGGCGCGGAAGACGGCCTCGCCGGCGGGGAGGTACGGCCGGCCGGCCACGAGCTCCTCGCGCAGGAACAGGCCCATCGCCCCGATCTGCTCGTCGACCGGGGCCAGGGCCTCGGCCCAGTCCGGGGCGACGAGACCCTTCTCGACCAGTCCTGCGAGCGCGCTCATGACGACGACGCTACCGGCGCTGCCGCCCACCCCGGGGGTGTCCGCGAGCGGCACCTCGGCCGTCCGCGAGCGGCACCTCGGCTGTCTGCGAGCGGCACCTCGGCTGTCGGGTGGGCGGGGGCGACGTACCGTCCGCAGGATGCACCCGCTGGTCGTCAGCCTCGTCCTCGACGAGGACACCACCGCCCGCTTCGAGGCCGAGCGCGCGGAGCTCTTCGCGCCGGGCCGGACCGCGGTCGGCGCCCACCTCACGCTCTTCCACGCCGTGCCCGGGGAGCAGCTCGGGGTCGTGCGCGCCCAGGTGCGGGCGCAGGCGCGCCGGTCGCCGTTCGAGCTCCCGGTCACCGAGGTGATCGCCCTCGGCAAGGGTGCCGCGTACCGCCTCGAGAGCGCCGAGCTGGTGCACCTGCACGCCGCGCTCCAGCGCGCGTGGTGGGACGGGCTGACCCGCCAGGACCGGCAGTCGCTGCGTCCGCACGTCACCGTGCAGAACAAGGTCGGGGCCGACGTCGCCCGCGCCACCGTCGTCCGGCTGCGGGCCGCCTTCACGCCGTTCACCGCCACGGCCGAGGCGCTGGCGGTCTGGCGGTACGTCGGCGGTCCGTGGGAACTGATCGAGCGCGTCGACCTCGCGCCCTGACCACGGGGGCCGCAGCTCAGGTGGCGAGCGCGCGCGAGCCGCCCGAGCCGTACCGGCGTCGCGGGCTGGTGCCGATCACGCCGGGGTCGCCCGCCGCGACCTCGGCCGACACGTGGTCGAACCAGTCGTCGAGGGCCGGCCAGGTCGTGGTCCGGGCCGCGCGACCGGTGAGCATGCCGAGGTGGCCGCCGGGCACGATCTCGAAGCGGGTCTCGGGCGACCCGGTCAGCAGCGGCTCGGCCGCCTTGACCGCGGCGACGGGGGCGATCTGGTCGGTCGCGCCGGCGACGACGAGGACCGGGACGCCCACGTCGGCGAGGGCCAGCGCGAGGCCGTCGGCCTCGTAGGTGCCCGTCGCGATCCCGGTGCCGCCGACGAACCGGTGGAAGAGCTGGCCGTACGCGCGGCCGGGGTAGGCGTCCATCCGGCGCCCGAACCGCTCGACCGCCTCCACCTGCGCCCAGAACTCGCCGTCGTCGACCCGCACCGCCAGCGCCAGGGGACGGGTGACCAGGCGCTGGAAGGGCGCCAGCTGCACGGCCCACGAGGCCAGGGGCGGGGTCCCGCCCAGGGCGCGGTAGCCCTGGCGCAGCAGCCCACCACCCTGGGTGGGGTCCAGCAGCGGCCGCGACGGGGCGACGAGGGGCACCAGGGCGGTGTCGACCGGGGAGCCCAGCACGCTCACCGAGGCGATCGGCAGGTCGGCGTCGTGGGCCGCGGCCAGCAGCGCCAGGGTCCCGCCGAGGCTCCAGCCGACCAGGTGCACCGGACGGCCGCCGGCGTGCTCGGAGACCTCGCGCACCGCGGCCGGCACCACGTCGGTGATCCAGGGCGCCAGTCCCAGGTCGCGGTCGCGGAAGGAGACCCGGCCGTACTCCACGAGGTAGGTCGGTCGACCGGTGCCGACGAGGTGCTCCACCAGCGAGCACCCGCGCCGCAGGTCGTAGGCGAGGTCCGGCGCGGCCAGGGAGGCGACCAGCAGCACCGGGTCGCCGTCGGTGTGGGCCGAGCCGGGGCGGTAGTGGTGGACCGAGGCGAGGTCGTCCTGGCGCAGGGTGGTCCGGGGGAACCTCCGGAGGTCCGCGACACCGCCGCGCAGCAGTCGGCGCCCCAGGGTGCCGGCCGCGGAGACGAGCTGATCGGGCTTGGGCACCAGGTCCATGACCCGACGGTAGCCGAGGGCGCGGGGTGGTGCCGGGTGTCGGAGCGGGGAGTAGTCAGCCTCCATGACCTCGCCCGCGCGTCGTTCGGCCCTCGGGTCCTCGCCGCGGTCGGCGCCGTGGCCGCCCACGACCTGGTCCAGAAGAAGCACGCCGTGCTGCGCAACGTCCCGGTCGCCGGCCACGCCCGCTACCTGCTCGAGCGGCTCGGACCCGGGCTGCGGCAGTACGTCGTCGCCTCCGACGACGAGGAGCGGCCGTTCAGCCGCGACCAGCGCCGCTTCGTCCACGCCTCGGCGAAGGGGGAGAACGTCTCCGTCGGCTTCGGCACCGACAACGACGTCGAGCGGACCGTCGGCTACCCCGTGGTGCGCCACCGCACCTTCCCCGTCCAGCCGACGGGCGTCATGCCGCACGACGGCGACGACGTGCCCCTGCCCGGCGCCAAGGTGCTCGGCGGCCCGCGGGGGCGCCGCCCCGCCCTCCGCCAGGCCTCTGGTCTTCCAGATCGGCACGGCCTACGTCGGGTGCCGCGACGACGATGGCCGCCTCGACCTCGACGTCCTGGTCGGGCTGGTGGCCGCCCACCCCGTGCGCGCCATCGAGATCACGCTGTCCCAGGGCGCCGAGCCCGGCCTGGGCGGCATGCTGCCCGGAGCCAAGGTCACCCACGAGATCGCCGAGGCGCGTCGCGTCGAGGTCGGCCAGGACTGCGCCTCCCGGCCCGGCACCCCGCCTTTCACGACGTCGACTCGATGCTCGACCTGGTCGAGCGGATCGCCGAGCGCACCGGCCTGCCGGTCGGGATCACGTCGGTCGTCGGCGACCTGCACTTCTGG
Source organism: Nocardioides sp. (assembly GCA_046595185.1). Lineage (GTDB taxonomy): Bacteria > Actinomycetota > Actinomycetes > Propionibacteriales > Nocardioidaceae > Nocardioides. The sequence goes on along the minus strand of JBKJPE010000192.1, from coordinate 1,725 downwards.
GACGAGCTGGTGGCGGCGATGGCCGACGGCACCCGCGGGGTCGACTTCGTGACCGTCGACGGCGGGGAGGGCGGCACCGACGCCGCGCCTGTTCTCGGACTCGGACTCGGACTCGGACTCGGTGGCCTACCCCTTCCGGCTCGGTTTCGCCGAGGTACGCCGCCGCTTCGACGCGGCCGGCATCGCCGACCGGGTGACCTTCGTCGGCTCCGGCACGCTCGGGATCCCGGAGAACGCCCTCGTCGCCCCGGCCCTCGGCGTGGACCTGGTGAACGTCGGTCGGAAGGCGATGCTCGCCGCCGGCAGCATCGAGCCCAGAAGTGCTACACCGGCCACTGCCCGACCGGGGTCGCGACCCAGCAGGTCCGCTACACCCGGGGCCTGGACCCGACCGAGAAGAGCGAGCGGGTCGCCGGCTACGTCCGCTCGCTGCGCCGCGACCTGGCCATGGTGGCCAACGCCGTCGTCGTGTGCCACCCGGCGCTGATCACGACCGACGACCCCGACGTGCTCGAGGGCGACCGGCGGCGCACCGGCCTGGGTGAGCTGTACGGCTACGCGCCCGAGGGCGGACGGCTCGGCGAGGACCTGGCCGCGGAGCTGCGGGCGGTGTGTCGGCCGGGGTGGGTGCCGGGGTGGAGGTCAGCGGCCCGGCGGGTTGAGCTCCTTGTCGTGGACGTTCTCCACGTCGCTGAGCATCGCCATGAACTCCGCCGCCCAGGCCGCGACGTCGTGGGCGAGGATCGTCTTGCGCATGGCCTTCATCCGCTTCGTCAGCTCCTTGTCGTCGGCCTCGAAGGCCTGGAGCAGCGCGGTCTTCATGCCGTTGATGTCGTGCGGGTTGACCAGCCAGGCCTGGCGCAGCTCGGCGGCGGCCCCGGCGAACTCCGAGAGCACCAGCGCGCCGTCGTCCTCGAGGCGGCAGGCGACGTACTCCTTCGCGACCAGGTTCATCCCGTCGCGGTACGGCGTGACGACCATGATGTCGGCCATCCGGTAGAGCGCCGCCATCTCCTCCCGCGGGTAGGAGGAGTGCAGGTAGCTGATCACCGGTCGTCCGATGCGACCCAGGTCGCCGTTGATCCGGCCGACGAGGCGGTCGATCTCGTCACGCAGGAGCCGGTACTGCTCGACCTGCTCGCGCGACGGCACGGCGACCTGCACGAAGACGGCGTCCTCGACGTCGAGCTGACCGTCGCGCACCAGCTCGGAGAAGGCACGCAGGCGCGCCACGATGCCCTTGGTGTAGTCGAGGCGGTCGATGCCGAGGAAGACCTTGCGCGGGTTGCCCAGCTGCGTGCGGATGGCCTCGGCGCGCTCGGCGACGGGCTCGGAGCGCGCGAGGTCCTCGAAGCCCTTGGCATCGATCGAGATCGGGAACGCCTCGGCCCGCACGGTGCGACCGTCGGGCAGGTAGACGAGGTCCTTGTGGGTCTTGTGGCCGACCCGCTGGCGCACCAGGCGTACGAAGTTCTGTGCACCGCCGGGCAGCTGGAAGCCGAGCAGGTCGGCGCCGAGCAGGCCCTCGAGGATCTGGCGGCGCCACGGCAGCTGCTGGAAGAGCTCGGCCGGTGGGAAGGGGATGTGCAGGTAGAAGCCGATCCGCAGGTCCGGGCGCAGCTCGCGCAGCATCTGCGGCACCAGCTGGAGCTGGTAGTCGTGGACCCAGACCGTGGCGCCCTCGGAGGCTAGCTCCGCGGCCTTCTCGGCGAACCGCCGGTTGAC
>JBKJPE010000207.1:0-11415 GCA_046595185.1 Nocardioides sp. | reverse complement strand
AGCGAGCTGTGGGAGCAGAGCCTGGTGGACCCCGACAACCGTCGTCCGGTCGACTTCGCCCTGCGCACCCGCGCGCTGGCCGCGCTGCCCGAGGACGCCGCCCTGGTCGGGTCGCCCGACGACAGCGGGCTGGCCAAGCTCCGCACGGTCGCGGCCACGCTGCGCCTGCGCCGCGACCGGCCGGAGCTGTTCACCGGCTACGCCCCCGTCGCGGCCACCGGCCCGGCAGCAGAGCACGTCGTCGCCCTGGACCGCGGCGGCGTGGTGGCCGTGGCCACCCGGCTCCCCGTCGGCCTGGCCGCCCGTGGCGGCTGGGACGGCACCCGGCTCACCCTGCCCGGCGACGGCGACGGCGCCCGCTGGCGCGACGTGCTGACCGATCGCGAGGTCGGCGACCACCTCGACGAGGTCCTGGCGGACTACCCGGTCGCCCTGCTGGTCCGGGCGGACCGATGACCTCCACCACGCCGGTCCGCGGACCCTTCGACGTCTGGGCACCCACCCCGTCGCGGCTGCGGCTCCGGCTGGGGGCCGGCGGCGACGCCCGCACCCTCGACCTGGCCCGCGGCGACGACGGGTGGTGGTCGCCGACCGGTGACCTGCCCACCGCGGACGGCATCGACTACGGCTACCTGCTCGACGACGACGACCAGCCCCGGCCCGACCCCCGCTCGCGCCGGCAGCCCGACGGGGTCCACGCCCTGTCGCGGACGTGGGACCCGGCCGCCTTCGCCTGGACCGACCAGGGCTGGACCGGTCGCCCGCTCGCCGGCGCGGTCGTCTACGAGCTGCACGTCGGCACGTTCACACCCGAGGGGACCCTCGACGCGGCCCTGGGCCGCCTGGACCACCTGCGCTCGATCGGGGTCGACCTGGTCGAGCTGCTGCCGGTGAACGCCTTCGACGGCACCCACAACTGGGGCTACGACGGCGTGGGCTGGTTCGCGGTGGACGAGACCTACGGGGGGCCGGAGGCGTACCAGCGCTTCGTCGACGGCTGCCACGCCGCCGGTCTCGGCGTCGTCCAGGACGTGGTCTACAACCACCTCGGCCCGGGCGGCAACTACCTGCCGATGTTCGGCCCGTACCTCGGCACCGGCGCCGGCACGTGGGGCGACACCGTCAACCTCGACGGCGAGGGCTCGGCCGAGGTGCGTCGCTACGTCCTGGACAACGTGCGGATGTGGTTCGTCGACCACCACGTCGACGCGTTGCGCCTCGACGCCGTGCACGCGCTGGTCGACGCCTCCGACGTGCACCTGCTGGAGGAGATGGCCGGCGAGGTCGCCGCCCTCTCGGCCCACCTCGGGCGCCCGCTGACGCTGATCGCGGAGTCCGACCTCAACGACACCCGGATGGTCACCCCCCGCGAGGGCGGCGGACTCGGGCTCGACGCGCAGTGGAGCGACGACTTCCACCACGCCGTCCACGTCGCGCTGACCGGGGAGACCAGCGGCTACTACGCCGACTTCGCGCCGCTCCCGGCCCTGGCGAAGGTCTGCGAGCGAGGTTTCTTCCACGACGGCACCTTCTCCTCCTTCCGCGGCGGCGACCACGGCCGGCCCGTCGACACCGAGCACATGCCCACCTGGCGGCTCGTGGTCTGCAGCAGCAACCACGACCAGGTCGGCAACCGCGCCGCCGGTGACCGGATCTCCGACCGGCTCGACGACGACCAGCTGGCCTGTGCGGCGCTGCTGACCCTCGCCGGGCCGTTCACGCCCATGCTCTTCCAGGGCGAGGAGTGGGCCGCGAGCACGCCGTTCCAGTTCTTCACCAGCCACACCGACCCGGCCCTGGGGCGGGCCACCGCCGAGGGCCGCACCCGGGAGTTCGCCCAGATGGGCTGGGACCCCGCCCTCGTGCCGGACCCGCAGGAGCCGCAGACCTTCCTGCGCTCCAAGCTCGACTGGGACGAGCTCGACCGTGGTCGGCACGTCGTCGTCCTCGAGGCGTACCGCGCCCTGGCCCGGCTGCGCCGCGAGCGCCCCGAGCTGAGCGACCCGTCCTTCGCCTCGGTCGAGGCGCACGCCGACGAGGACACCGGGGTCTTCACCCTGCGCCGCACCCCGACCGGGGGGCGCACCGCCCTGGGCAACCCGGCCGGGTCGCTGCTGGTGGTCAACACCGGCGACCGCGAGGTCGCCGTCGAGGTCGGGGAGGTGGGCCCCGGCGGCGTGCTCTTCGCCGGACCCGGCGGCGTCGCGCTGACCGGGACGACGCTACGGGTACCCCCGCACGTAGGGGCCGTCGTCGACCTGGCGTAGGACGCCCCACGACGCCTCCGCCCGGTCCTGCGCCGGGAGGAGGCCGCGCCCGCTCCTCGCCCGGCGGCTCGTCGGGGGTGCTCGGCTATGATCCGCCTGTGTCCTCGCCCGTCCCCCCCGGAGTCGCCCGCTCGTCCCGGCGCGCCCTGTGCGCGCTGGTCGCGGTGACCCTGGGACTGCTGTGCGCGGTCCTGGTGGCGACGATGTCGACCGGCACGAACGCCGTGAGCGACATGGACGAGATGGCCGCCATGAGCAGCACGGCCCTGGTGTCGACCACCTCGGCGGCGGCCGGGCCGCAGGCAGCCGCAGGCGCACCCGCTCTGCCCCCGCCGATCGACGACGCCGTCTCGGTGGTGTCGTCGATGTGCGACACCGCCTGCGTCAGCGAGGTCACCACGACGTGCGCGCTTGCGGCCGCAGCCGCCATCGCCACCCTGGCGGTGCTGCTGCTGGCGGCCTCACGCCGCGACACCTTCCTGGGGCTGCTCGCGCGCACCCCGCTGACGGACCGCGCGCTGCCCCGAGGTGCTCGGGCGGCGCCGGCGGCCCTGTCGCGGTCCACCTTGTGCGTGTGGCGGGTCTGACAGGCCGCTCAGGCATCCAGTCCTGAGCCACCCTCTGCTGCGTCGGCCCCGGGCCGCGCCGCCGACGGGCGACAACCCGCCCGTCACAGACCCGAACCCGCTCGCCCCTGCCCGTCCGCACCCGCGGGCGCGGACGGCCGTCCAGCCGTCCCGCGGGCGACGAGCACCACTGCCAAGACGAAGGACTCACACCACATGAACATGGCTACCGCCGTCCCCGACTGGCTCACCCCCGTCGCGTGGATCTACATCGCGTTCTCGCTCCTCAGCGCCGCGCTGATCATCGCTGACATCTACGTGGCGCGCCGCCGCCACGTCAGCGTCGCCACCGAGCTGGTCTGGATCACCTCGGCGCTCTACCTCGGCCCGTTCGCCCTGCCGCTCTACCTGCGTCTCGGGCGCACCCACGCGTCCTCGACCGTGGCCGCCGGCACGGAGGCCGGGCCCGCGAGCACCGCGGTCGCCGTGCTCCCGGGGGGAGGGGCCTCAGCGGTCGCGCACCTCATCGCCGTGCCGTTCGTCGTCGCGGTCGGCTGGACCATCGCCGGCATGGCGATGTGGCCGATGATCCTCGTCATCGCGGTCCTCGTCATCGCGATGCTGGCCGTCTACGAGCGTGTCGCCAGCCGCCGCGCCACCGGGCAGGCTCGGGGCCTGACCATCGGCGCAGCCCTCGTCGCCGCCGTGATCACCGTCGTCGCGTTCGACGTCGGCATGGTCGGGTGGATGCTCCTGCTGCACTTCAACGGACTGATGCCGCCGGTCACCGAGGGCACCTTCTGGTTCCTGATGCAGCTCGGGGTGATCGTCGGGCTCATGACCGGGTACCCGGCGGTGCAGTGGCTCCTGCGTCGCAACCAGTCCGTCGTCCCCGCCTGAGCGTCGCCCCGCCCGACCTCGTACGCAGTCCCGTGCCGCCGCCGACCGGCGGCGGCACGGGCCGCGCACCCGACCGCAGGAGCCCCCCGTGCCCGATGTCATCCCCACCCTCACCATGGTCGCGACCGCGGTGCGCTGCCGGACCACCTCCACCGTCGCGGCGGTGTCCCTCGTCGCGCTCACCGCCGCGTGCGGGGCCTCCGGCGACCCCGCGGCGACGGTCGCCGGGAGTACTGCCGCACCGACCTCGCTGGGGCACGTGCACGGCCTCGGCGTGGACCCCGGCGACGGCGACCTCTACGTCGCCTCGCACCTCGGGGTCTTCCGGGTCACCGGCGACGGCGACCCGGAGCGGGTGGCCGACCGCTGGCAGGACACCATGGGCTTCGCGGTCGTCGGCCCGGGCCACTTCCTGGGCTCGGGTCACCCCGACCTCCAGGAGGACCTGCCCCCGAGTCTCGGGCTCATCGAGTCCACCGACGCCGCCGAGACCTGGCAGGCCGTCTCCCTGCAGGGTGAGGCCGACCTGCACGCCATCGAGCCCGTCGGTGACCGGATCTACGCCTTCGACTCGCAGACCGGCTCGCTGATCACCACCACCGACCGGACCACCTGGGACACCCTCAGCACCCAGCCGCTCTACGACCTCGCCGCCGACCCCGGGGAGCCGGGGACGGTGTACGCCACCACGGACCGGGGCGTCCTGGTCGCCTCGGAGGCCGGGGCCGAGCCCGTCACCGTCGCCGGGGCGCCCACCCTCACCGGGATGGACTGGCAGCCCGACGGACCCCTGGTCGGCGTGGGACCGGACGGCGTCGTCTGGACGACCGAGGACCCCGCCACGGGAGCGTGGCAGGAGGTCGGCACCCTCGACGGGTTCGCGGAGGCCGTCGACGCCGTGGCGGGCCGCTGGCACGCCGCCACCGGCAGCGGGGTGTACGAGTCCACCGACGACGGGGCGACCTGGCAGCTGGTCGTCCCGCAGGCGGGCTGAGGGACCTGCCGCGACGTCAGGGCAGCATCGAGTCGACCCAGGCGGGGACCAGCAGGCCGGCCGGGCCCTGGCGGGACTCGTGGAACCACCGGCTGCCCTCGCTGGGCTGGAGGTTGAGCTCGAGGGTGCGCGCGCCGTACGCCCGGGCCTGCTGCACGAACCCGGCCGCCGGGTGGACCGCGCCGGAGGTGCCGACCGAGACGAACAGGTCGGCCTCGCCGAGGGCCTTGAGGATCCGATCCATCTCGTAGGGCGCCTCGCCGAACCAGACCACGTCCGGGCGCAGGGCAGGGGTGCCGCAGCCCGGGCAGGGCGGCCGGTGGCCGAGCGCGGCGGCCCAGCGGACACGGTGGCCGCAGGCGGTGCACCAGGCGGCCAGCAGCTCGCCGTGCATGTGCAGGACGTGCGCGGACCCGGCGCGCTCGTGCAGGTCGTCGATGTTCTGCGTGACCAGCAGCAGGTCGTCGCCGAGCATCTCGCCGAGGCGGGCCAGCGCGTCGTGCGCCGGGTTGGGGTGCACGGCGGCCAGCGCCGCACGCCGCGCGTCGTAGAACGCCTGGACGACTGCCGGGGCGGCGTCGAAGGCCTCGGGGGTGGCGACGTCCTCCACGCGGTGGCCCTCCCACAGCCCGTCGGCGTCGCGGAACGTCGGCACCCCGCTCTCGGCGGAGATGCCGGCACCGGTCAGGACGACGACCTTCACGCCGCCAGCCTAGGAGACGCCGCCGACGCTGCTCAGGCCTCCTCGAACTCGACGTCGACCCGCAGCCCGTTGACCTCGGTCACCGTGGTCTCCAGCGAGGTCTCCGTGCCGCTGCGGGCGGTCAGCACGCACTCGCCCGTCGCGCCCCTCTCCCCGAGCAGCTCGCCACACTCCACCGACCCGAACGAGAACGCCTGAGCGCGCAGCTGCCGCCCGACCGTGTCGGCCATGGAGTCGCCGTCGATGAAGACCACCGAGTCGTAGTCCACCGCCTCGCCCTCGACACCGGTGACCGTGGGACGGATCCCCGTACGGGTGTCGTCGCCGGCGAACACCGCCGCGCAGTCCTGGGTGGCACCGACCTCGGCGACCAGCGGCCCCTCGCAGGTGACGTCGACCTGGTCGGCGCCGTCACCGGTGATGTTGCCCAGCAGGTCCTCCTCCAGCGCCGCCTGGTCGATCTCCGGCGCGGAGGAGCCGATCGAGACGCTGCCCGAGCAGGCGGCGACGGGGAGGAGGAGGGCGAGGCAGGCGAGCGCCGCAGCGACGCGCGGGAGCGTGGTCACGATCGGCAGCGTGGCACCCCACCCGCCCACCTGCCCCCCGAACCGCCGAGATGCCGCTCGCGCCCGGCCGAGATGCCACCGGCGCCCGGCCGAGGTGCCGCTCGTGACGACGGGGTAGGCCTCCCGCGGCCCTGGCAGGCTGGGGTCATGTCCGTCATCAAGATCAACGCCATCACCGTGCCCGCCGGCTCCGGGGACGAGCTCGCCCACCGGTTCGCCGCGCGCGCGGGCGCCGTCGACGGCGCCGACGGCTTCGAGGGCTTCGAGCTGCTCAAGCCGACCGACGACCGTGACCAGTGGCTGGTCCTCACGCGCTGGCGCGACCAGGGGGCCTTCGACGCGTGGGTGGGCTCACAGAGCTTCGCCGACGGGCACCGCTCGGCCGTCGAGCGTTCCGGCGGCGAGGCACCGCAGCCCGTGTCGACCCACAGCGAGGTCTGGTCGTACGAGACCGCGGGCGGCTCGGCCCCGCGCTGACTCCCCCGTCCGGCGCGGCCGGCGTGCTCACCCCGGGTGCCTAGCAGGGGCGGGTGGAGCGGAGTGCGCTCCAGCGTCGCGCGCGCCCGGTCGACGCCGTCCCCATCGCGCAGCTGGTCACCCGAGGTCGGCGCGTGCCTGTCCCGGACACGCGCGGCCCGGCCATCCGAAGGATGACCGGGCCGCTGTGGCGTGTGCCCGCAGGCACCAGGTGGTGCTGCTCGTGACTACCGTGCCGTCACGATGTTGGAGTTCCCCGAGAACGCTCCGTTGCCCACGTCGTTGCTGGCGCGGACGGCGAACCGGTAGCGACCCGTCGTGGGGAGCGTCGGCGACAGCGAGGTGGCTGCTGCGCCAGCGGTGACCGTACCGGTCGCGACGACTGCGTTCGAGGTGTTCAACCGCTGCCACCTCACGATGTACCCGGTGCGGGCCGATCCCCCGCTGCTGGTCGGCGCCGCCCACCGTGCGGTGGCCGTGACCGCGCCGCCGGCGACACCGGAGGCGGCGGTGCCGATGACCGGCGCACCCGGCGTGGTCGCCGGTGTGACGCCCACCGCGGCCGAGTAGGCGCCTGGACCCGCCGCGCTGGTGGCACGGACCCGGACGGTGTAGGCCGTCCCGTTGGTGAGGCCGGTGACCGTCAGGCTGCGAGCGGTGGCCGCAGCAGCGCGCAGCACACCCACCTGGGCCCCGGCGAGGGTGCGGACCTGGACCTGGTAACCCGTGACCGACGTACCAGCGGGTGCGACCCAGGAGACGGTCGCGCTGGCGTCGCCGCGGGCTGCGGTGACCCCCGTCGGGGCCGCCGGTGTGACCGGGCCGTTCGGTGTCGTGGCGGGGGACGAGGCCGTGGAGAACGCGCCCCTGCCCACGGCGTTCACGGCCGCGACCTGGAACGTGTACGGGGTCCCGTTGGTCAACGCGGAGATCACGGTGGACCTCACGTCGGCCGGGAGGACGGCGGAGTCCTTGACGAAGGCCCCGCCCTGCAGGGTCCGCACCACGAAACCGGTGATCGCGGAGCCGCCGTCGTCGACCGGCGCCGTCCACGAGACCGTGGCGGAGCCGTTGCCGGGAGTCGCCGAGACGCCCGTGGCGGCCGCAGGACTCGTGGCCGGGCCGATGATGTAGCTGAAGGCCGCCACGGCCGAGGGGTTGCCGGCCGGGTCGAAGGACCTGGCCTTCACCGTCTGCGTGGTGGTGACCGACAGCGGGACCGGGACGACCGGGGAGGCCGCCGTGGGGTCGGCCGTGGTGGCCGCGGTCCCGCCGACGCGGTAACGGACGACGTCCTCGATCTCGTTGGCGGGGCTGATCGTCACCGACTGGGCGGTCGTGAAGCGCCCGCCGGCGGGGACGGCCGTCGGCGCACCGGGGACCTGCAGGTCCTTCAGCACGTTCAGGGTCGAGCCCCCGATCGGGCTGGACGTCCTGGTGGTCACCGGCACCGGCGGGGTCGCCGGGTCATTGTCGGTGTCCTGGTCCGTCGTGGTCTCGGTCACCCGGCCGTACGTCGCCGAGGCGACCAGCGTGTCGTCGTCGAGCGCGAGGAGGCCCGCCATGGGGATCGAGGCGCTCCAGGTGGTGTCACCGGGCATCGGCACGGAGGTGTCCGTCATGTTGACCGGCCGCGCGACCGTGGCGGTCGCCACCACCGCGGACGTGGCCGCGTTGTGGTCGTCCACCGAGACGGTCACCGTGTCCACGTTGTGGGCAGTGCCCGACAGGGTCAGGTTGGGCTGGTTGCGGGTCAGGGTGTTGATGCTCTTCGGGCTGGCGCCGCCCACGGCGTACGTCTGAGCGGCGGGGCAGCCCCCGAAGCCGGGGCCGCCGAGCTCGCCGAACTCCCAGAGCGTTATCCCGATCCGATTTCCCGCAGCATCGGTGCGCTCCCATGCGAGCATCCGGCTCTGGCCAGCCTCGGCCAGGGAGCCCGATGTCTGACCAGTGAGTGCCCCCGAGGTGGGGTCGCGGTGCGGCTCCACCATGTTGAGGTAGGTCGCCGTCCAGTGGGGGTCGGTGCTCCCCGGGGTGGGGTCGTCCCACGTGATCTCCCCGCGGGTCGTGACCCCGTCCGCGAGACCGTCGCCGAAGATGGCGCGCACGTCTCGGCGGCCGATCGCGGTGTCCTTGAGGTCGGGGTTGATGATGCGCTGCTCCACCAGGGACTGGTCGATTCGACCGGTACCGGCGACGTTCGAGGCCATGCCCCGGGCGACGATGTCGTCGACGGCGCCGTCGCGGTCGGCGTCGACGAGCGTGGCCGGCGTGGTCACCTCGACGTTCTGCACGACGGTGAAGTGGCCGTTGCCGTCGGCGTCGATCGCCTCGATCCGGTCACCGGCGACGATGTCGGGGGTGTGGCCGTTCCAGCAGATGCCGCCGGGGTGGTTGACCTCGCCGAAACCGTCGATCGCCGGGTCGGCCTGGAGCGTGAGTGGTCCGGCGTCCCCGATCTGCACGCCGTCCCTGATGACCCGCACGTCCATCTCGGCACCGACGCCGTAACCGCCGACTGTCAAGAAGTCCCGCATGGGGAACACGTCGATCGCGTGCGCGGCCGTGACGGGCAGGACGTCGGCCGACGCCGGGCTAGCGACGGTGGCGAGGCCGGCCGTGGCCATCAGCACCGACAACGACGAGGCGACCGTACGGCGCCTCGACCCTCTGACTCTCCTGCGTGACTGTGGCGCTGGTGAGCCACGACCGGACGACCGTCCGAGCTCCCCCATGCCGGTGTGGTTGTTGACCATGACCTGGCTCCCTCGATGTTGTGGCGGTGTCCCGTCGGGTCTGACGTGACGGCCCCGGATCGGGGCGCCGACACTCGCAGCGTGCTGGCGGCACCTTGGGGAAACCTCGGTCCCGGGGGCGCGGGCCGGGGCCGACCCGTCCCGGCGTCTGTGCCGCTGCGTCGCCGCGTCGCTGGGGGAGGTGTCGCCGACCGGCGTGGGAGGTCGGGTCGGGGCGTCGGCCCAGCAGGCGGCGGTGTCGAGAGCCACGCCGGGCGGCGTCGTGCCAGACCCCGGGAGGACGGGCCTCGCGCCCGGGCCCTGTCTAGACCGCGCCGGTCCACCAGGACCGCCGCGAGGGGTCCGGCTCAGTAGTACCAGGGGGACGAATCCGGGCTTGACGCCCGATGACGATGAACGGCAGAAAGAGCCGCTGAGCTGCGGAAACCCATTCTGAAGGCGTTGGACGTCGTTGGCGAGATCGGGTCGTTTCTGGACCTCGTGCGGACTGTTTGCGGACTGCTCAGCACCTGAGTTCGACCAGACCGCCCCATCTCGACACTGTCGTCGCCGCCGTGGAGCCGGTGACTCTTGCGCTTCCCCTTCCCGGGACCTGCCTTCGGGTTATGCGTAGCGACGGATCGGCTCTCCTGCCCGTATTGCACACAGCATCAGGCCGAGCTGCTCAGGTGGCTGCTGCTGCACCCAGACGAAGAGCACGGCGTCACCGACCTCGCGCGTCGAATCGGACTTCCGCTGTCGACCCTGCACCGGCAGATAGCCCGCGTCGACGAGGCGGGACTGATCTCGAGACGCACCCTGGATCGCGCGGGCCTCGAGAACAGTGCCGCGTCGCGGCCCACCTCGACGAGCAGACCGCGCGGATCGATCACTCGTCGCAGAGACCGAGCGGTTCATCGAGCTCCCTCGTGAGCGCCGGCCCGCGCTGATCACCGCGGCCGGTCCGGGGCAGACCAGCGTGGGCAAAGACTCCTCTGCGATCCCCCCAGACCGGCCGTGCCGTGACGAGCGCGCGCATCGCGGCTAGCATCAATGTCAGCATCACATGATGCAGACACACCGAAGGGGACTGCCGTGCGGACAACGGTCACGATCGACGACGACCTCCTGACCAAAGCCAGTGAGCTCACCGGCGTCACCGACCGCGCGACCCTGCTCCGCAACGGGTTGAAGACCTTGGTCCGGGTCGAGAGCGCACGGCGGCTGGCGGCCCTCGGCGGCTCAGACGCGGAGGCGAGCAGCGCACCCCGGCGACGAGACGGCGCCGCGTGATCCTGGTCGACACCTCGATCTGGATCGACCACCTGCACGCCACCGAGCCTCAGCTGGTGGCGTGCCTCGGCGACGACGAGGCCGGCTCCCATCCCGCGGTGATCGAGGAGCTCGCACTCGGCTCGATCAAGGACCGGACACAGGTGCTCGGCCTGCTTGAGGAGCTGTGGCAGTTCCCGACGGCCTCTCATGTCGAGGTCGTCGAGCTGGTCGACCGGCGCGGACAGTGGGGCCGAGGTCTCAGCGCGGTCGATGCGCACCTGCTCGGCTCCGTCGCGCTCGTCCCCGGAGCGCGACTGTGGACGCGGGACAAGCGGTTGCTTGTCGCCTGCCGCGAGCTCGGCTTGAGGTGGGTCGCCGGCTGACCATCACGAGGGCGTCTCCGAGTCCGAGATCTGTGAGCACCTCGACGCTTGTGCTTGGTCCGGATGCGCTCCCCACGGCAGGCGTGTCGGCGCGTGAACCCACGGCGAGCTCGACACCACAGGCAGGCCCGGATCGACCGCGCCTGGCGTTCTGGAAGGGGCACCCCTGGCCTCACGAGCTCGCACCAGCAGACCCGACACGGGCCGACGTACCGCAAATGCATCCGCCTCTACGTCAGCAACCGCAGCCTCCCGCACACCGAGAACGCTAGGCCCGGAAAGCCACCCGACTCCTCGAACTGATCAGTTTCCTTGCCCGACCGTGACGACCAGTGACGAACCCGCAGAACCGAGCGCCCGGGAGCCCCTCGAGCCCTAGGAACACGAGCGGTACGCATGCTACGAAGTTCGGTAGAACCACCAGCTCGGCCCGTCCCCCAGGGGCGGGCCGAGCGTCATTTCGACGCTAGTTGACGAGCAGTGACGAGGCCCCTAGGGGAGGTACGTGGCGATGCACGGCGGCGTGAAGTTCTACCGCGGCTCAGCCGC
>JBKJPE010000141.1:0-4518 GCA_046595185.1 Nocardioides sp. | reverse complement strand
GTCGACCTCGAGCCCGACGCGGTCGCGGCCCCGGGCCGCGGCGTCGGCGATGATCGTGTGCAGCAGGCCCTTGGCCACGCCGCGGCCGCGGGCTGCCTCGCGGACGCCGATGTAGGAGACGTAGGACCCGTCCGGGCCCTTGCCGCCCTCCGAGACGGTGCCGACCAGGGCACCGACGGCCCGCGGCTCGGAGCCGTCGACGGTCTCGGCCAGCCACCAGTGGTCCCAGCGGTGCCCGGGGTCCTCGCGCAGGCGGTGCAGGAACTCCTCGAAGGTCTCCTCCCAGGAGTTGAAGTGGTCCAGGAAGGCCTCCTCGAGCACGTCGTGGACGTCGCGCAGGTCGTCCTCGTCGGGCATGCCGCTGCCCGCACGGCGCACCAGGCGGAACCGCACCCCCTTCTCGGCACGCTCCCAGCCGGCCGGGTCCGGGACCAGGGCGGCCTCCTCGGGCTGCACGGGCCGGTTCATCTGCCACCAGGTCCGGACCTTCTCGAAGCCGGCCTCACGCAGCCACCGGGCCTGCCGCTCGTCACCCTCGAAGGCGCCGGTGTCGATCTGCTGGGCCGCCAGCCCCCGGGCGGCACCGACCTCGCGGGCCTGGCCCACCGCCCACTCCACCAGCGCGTCGGAGCAGGCCCGGGCGACGCCGTCGGGCAGGCCGCGCTCGACCACGTGCAGCAGGAGCATCCGGCCCCCCGCCCGGTCGTGCACGCTCCCCCAGGCCCGGACCAGCTCGTCGGCGTCGCGCACGACGACGTTCGAGCGGGTACGCAGGCCCCGCTCGGAGACCTCGACCAGCACGTCCGGCTCGGCCGCGCCGGCCCATCCGCGCCCTTCCTTCTCGTGGGCCCGCAGGAGCACGGTCAGCCGGGCGACGTCGGCCGGGTCCCCGGGGTCGGGCACGTCGACGGTCCAGTCACCGGGGAGCCCGGGCAGGTCGGTCACCAGCTGCTCGGGGTCGGTCTCGAATCGGGAGTCCTCGGGGATCACGGGTCCCGATCATGCCGCAACCGCCCGGGGGGCCCGGGCAGGCTGCGGGTCAGGCGCGCCTGCGGAGTCCCGGCGACGCGGCCCACGCCGCCCGCTCGGACTCCAGCGCGGTGGTGAGCGCGAGATGCTCGTCCTCGAGCTCGGCGAGGTGGACGACCGCCTCGGCGGCCCGCTCCTCGGCCTGGTCCAGCAGCCCGGTCAGCAGCCGTCCCTCGGCCTGGGCGCGCTCGGCCCGGTCGTGCTCGCGCTCCAGGGCCCGCTCCGCCTCGGCGACCTGGGTACGCGCCCCGGCCAGCTCCTCGACCAGGCCCGAGATGGTGCTGCGGTGCCCCTCGACGGTGGCGGCGGTGCGACGCACGTAGTGCTGCTGCTCGGCGACGCGGTCCGCGGTCAGGTGGCGGTAGGCCTGGGCCTGCTCGGCACGGTCCTGCGCGGCCTCGCGGCGCGAGTCGGCGAGCTCGGAGTAGGTGATCCGGGTCGCCGCGACGCCCAGGAGCACCGCGCCGACGCCGGCACCGAGCAGCAGGCCGGCGGTGCCGACGATGGCCGCCGCGGCCACCGTCACGGCGGCCAGGGCGAGCAGGACGGCGGCGACGACCACCCGGGCGGAGCGCTGGCGACGCCGGGAGGGCCGGGACGGGTAGGTCATGCCCGCAGGCTAGGGCGCCGGCTCCTCCGGCGGCACGCGACACGCACGCTCGAGCAGGAGTGCACCCAGCACCACCAGCCCCGCAGCCACCGCGGTGACCAGCGAGCGCGTGACGCGCTGGTCGGCCAGCAGCGACGGGTCGCCGAGCCAGGCCACGGCGTAGCCGAGGTACGCGCCGCAGACCAGGGCTCCCACGACGGCGCTGGCGCGGCCCAGCAGCAGCCGGTTGACGGCCTGCTGCGGCTCCGGCTGGACCCTGCGGGCGCGCACGGCCGCCCGGGTGGCACGGGCGGTCACCAGCAGGACGCCGGCCACGACCGCCAGCGCCAGCGCCTGGGACCAGCCGACGACCGGGGCGACCCCACCGGTCCGCTCCAGGACGGGCCGGGCGAGGCGGCCGAGGACGACGCCGGCCAGGGCGACCCCGAGCAGGGACGTCGGCGACGTCGGGACCATGCTCCCGGAGTGCGGCTCACGGTCCGGGTCGCCGGGGCCCCGGGCGCCCGGGGGTCTCACCCGAGGTCGAGCTCGAGGTCGTCGCGGCGGCGCAGGCCCGACCCGTCGAGACCGGCCAGCAGGTCGGTCACGGGACCGTGGTCGGGCAGCACCGCGTCGGGCTCGAGGTCGGCCCAGGGCTGGAGCACGAAGGCCCGTCGGTGGGCGCGCGGGTGCGGCAGGCGCAGGGAGTCGTCGTGGCTGCGCCGGTCGCCGACCACGATCAGGTCGACGTCGAGGGTCCGTGGCGCGTTGGCGACGTCGGAGCGCTCACGGTCGTACACGTCCTCGATGGCCAGGGCACGCTCCATCAGCCGGTGGGCGGCCAACGTGGTGTCGACCAGGACGACCGCGTTGAGGAACGACTCGGACCCGGCGGGGGCGTCGACCGGTTCGGTCTCGTAGATCGGGGAGACGCCGGTGACCCACACGTCGGGGGTGTCCGCGATCGCCGAGACCGCGCCCTGCAGGCACGACATGCGGTCACCGAGGTTCGAACCCAGGGCCAGCACGACGCGACGGATCGGCCGCATCTCGCCGGTCAGGGTGTCGGCATCGACGATGTTGGGGTTCGGGGTCTCGGTCACTGGCCCTCGCGTCTCCGGGTGATGGTCAGGGCGACGTCGGAGAACGCCACCGGCAGGGGGGCATCCGGCTTGTGGACGGTGACCCGCGCCCATTCAACACCAACGTCGGCGAGGCACACCTCGGCGATCCGCTGGGCCACGGTCTCGATCAGGTCGACCGGCTCGCTCTGGACCGCTGCGTGCACCGCGGCCCCGAGGGTCCCGTAGTCGACGGTGCGGTGCAGGTCGTCCGAGGCGGCCGCGGCCCGTGTGTCCAGCCCGAGGACGAGGTCCACCACGAAGCGCTGCCCGTCGCGGCGCTCGTGCTCGAAGACGCCGTGGTGGGCCCAGCACTCCAGCCCGGTGACGGCCAGCTCGTCGGGGGCGCTCACGCCTGGTCCGGGGCAGGGCGGGAGGCGCTGCCGACGACGGGGCCCGCACCGTCGTCGGAGGTGCGGGGGGACGGGGTGCGCGGCATGCCCAGACGCTCCCACACCGCCAGCGCGTCGCGCGTACCCCGGACGTCGTGGACTCGGACGCCCCACGCACCCTGACCGGCCACCAGCACGCTGAGGACGTGCCCGGCGACCTCGCGCTCGGCGACCGGGCGGGGCGTGCCGTCACCGGCGGCGAGCAGGGCCCCCAGGAACGACTTGCGGCTGGCCCCCACCAGCAGCGGCAGCCCGAGGACCGCGACGTCCTGGAGGTGCCGCAGCAGCTCCCAGTTGTGCTCACCGCGCTTGGCGAAGCCCAGGCCGGGGTCGAGCACCAGCCGGTCGGCCGGCACCCCGGCCGCGAGGACCACCTCGACGCGTTGCTCCAGCTCCCGCCGCACCGCGGCGACGACACCGCCGGGCTCGTCGTAGACGGCCAGGTCGCCCATCCGGTCACTGTGCGCGCGCCAGTGCATCGCCACGAAGGTCGCCGCCGAGTCCGCGACGACCTCGAGGACGCGGGGGTCGGCCAGGCCGCCGGAGACGTCGTTGACGATCGCCGCCCCGGCGGCGACCGCCGCGGCGGCCACCTCCGAGCGCATGGTGTCGACCGAGACCACCGCGCCGGCCGCGACCAGCTCGCGGATCACCGGGACGACCCGGTCCAGCTCCTCCGAGACCAGCGGGCGGGTGGCACCGGGGCGGGTCGACTCGCCACCGATGTCGACCAGGTCGGCCCCGTCCACGAGCAGCCGCAGGCCGTGCGCGACGGCGGCGTCGGTCGCGGCGTACCGGCCGCCGTCGGAGAAGGAGTCCGGGGTGACGTTGAGGACCCCCATCACCAGGGGACGTGCGGGCTGCGGCATGGACGCGACGCTACCGCCGCCGCAGCGGGCCCCGGGACGGCCTCAGCCGCGCCGGTGGATCAGGCTCATCGCCTCCGAGCGGGTGGTGGCGTTGCGCATCACGCCGCGGACCGCGGAGGTGATGGTGCGGGCGCCGGCCTTGCGGACCCCGCGCATCGTCATGCACAGGTGCTCGGCCTCGATCACCACGATCACGCCGCGCGCGTCGAGGATCTCGACCAGCGCGTCGGCGACCTGCGTGGTGAGCCGCTCCTGGACCTGGGGCCGCTTGGCGTAGACGTCGACCAGGCGGGCCAGCTTGGAGAGCCCGGTGATCTTGCCGCTGACCGCCGGGATGTAGCCGACGTGGGCGACCCCGGTGAACGGCACCAGGTGGTGCTCGCACATGGACCACAGCTCGATGTCGCGCACCAGCACCATCTCGTCGTGACCGAGGTCGAAGACGGTCGTCAGCACGTCCTCGGGCTGCTGGCGCAGGCCGGCGGTGAGCTCCTCGTACGCCCGGGCGACGCGGGCGG
>JBKJPE010000140.1:0-6757 GCA_046595185.1 Nocardioides sp. | reverse complement strand
TGAAGTACCAGTAGGCGTAGGCGGCGAACCAGTTGTTGTTGCCGCCGTAGAGGACGACGGTGTCGTCGTTCTTGACGCCGCGCTCGGAGAGCAGGGCCGAGAACTGGTCCTGGCTGATCGCGTCACGACGCACCTGGTCCTGCAGGTCCTTGGTCCAGTCGAGCTTGATGGCGCCCTCGATGTGGCCCTTGTCGTAGGCCGAGGTGTCCTCGTCGACCTCGACGAGCACCACCTGGGGGTCGTCGAGGCGGTCCTCCACCCACTGGGCGGTGACGAGTACGTTCTCGCGGGTCATGTGTGCTCCTAGTACGTCGGTGCGTCGTGCATGGTCAGGGGTGGTGGATCAGCCGGTGGGCTGCAGCCGCTTGAGCAGCAGGTACGTCTCGCAGCCCAGGCAGTAGTCGAGGGCGGCGTTGAGCAGGGCGGCCACCAGCGCCAGGCCGACCGCCACCACGCCCAGCGCGGTGACGCCGGTCACGAGGCCGAGCAGCCCGACGACGGCGAAGACCAGGCCGACGGCCTGCGCGAAGCGCGGCGGGCGCGGGTCCTCGGACCCGGTGGGCGGCCCCAGCCGGGGGCGCACGACGTGGCGGAAGAGCCACGCGTACGGCGTGCGCTGGACACCCGCGGTGGCCCCCACGAGGAAGACCACCGTCTGCAGGGCCAGCAGCACGGTGGCGACCGCCCCGGGGGCGGTGAGGAGCACGACGGCCAGCACGATGCTGGTGAGGCCGGCGGCGACGCGCGGCCCGCGCGGGTCGATCCCGGCGGGTGAGGTGCGGACGGCCTCGGTGGGGCGGGTGTCGGTCATGGTGCTCGTGCTCCTGGCTGCGCTGACGATGGTCTGGCGTCGGCCGAGGCGGTGCGGCCCTGGATCAGGGCATGGCGGGTCCTCGACGCTCAGGGGCGTCGACACAGGCTGGAGCGGACGTGGCAGTGGTCCACCGCGCGTCGCTTCGTCAACCAGGTCGAGGACATGAGTCCAGAGTAGGGACCCACCCTCCACGGAACCAGCCGGACGTCCCGAGGCGTGGACAGACGTCTCATCGGTCGAGACGGACGTGTCGCGCGCCGGAGTCGATGCGCCGCGACCCGGAGCCTAGGGTCGTCCCATGACCCGCAGCGCCCCCGTCCGCACCGTGGCCGGCCTGCTCGGCGCGGCTGCCGTGGCGGTCGCGCTGTCCGCCACCGATGGGGTGCGGGCCGCGGCACCGCCCCAGGGCACCGCGCAGGGCCTGCCGCAGGCCGCCCCGCAGGACCCCCGGGGCGAGCCGGACTACCGGTTCCTGAGCTCCCCCGACTTCCTCAACATGGACCTCGCCGACCTAACCGGGCTGCGGTCCTGGCGCCCGGGCCTGCCGACCGGGACCAGCCCGCAGCACGAGGTGGCCCTCGACGTCGTCCTGGACGGCATCGCCGCCGAGGCGCCGCAGGACGTCCTGGTGGCCGGCGACCTCGTCGAGGGGCACTGGGGGCTCGACGACGCCGGCACCGGGCTCTTCGGACCGGTCGACACCGAGCGCCGGCAGGAGCGGGCGGTCGTGCGGGCGGCACGCTCGTACTACCCGGCCTGGCTCGAGCGGTTCCGGGAGCACGGGCTGCCCCTCCCCCACACCGCCATCGGCGACCACGAGCTCGGCGACAACCCGTGGATGCGCCGGTCGCCCGGCTACGCAGGCTTCAAGTGGCAGCACCTCGGGCTGTTCCGACGCCTCTACGCCGAGGCGCTGGTCGCGCCGCGCGAGTACGCCGCGCACCCCCCGTCCGGTCCGGCCCGCCGCACCGCCTACGCCACCTCGATCGACCCCGAGGTGCTCCTGGTGACCGTCGACGTCTTCTCCCGGACCGGCAACGGCGTGGCGGCGGAGCTCGACCCGACCCAGCTGCGGTGGCTCCGCGGCGTGCTGCGACGCGCCGAGCGCACCGGCGTCGATTGGGTCGTGGTGCAGGGCCACACGCCGGTGCTGGGGCCGGTGCGCCAGATCGGCAGCTCGGGCCTGATGTACGAGGGCGGGCGCGGCTCGGCGCTGTGGCGGGCCCTGACCCGGTACGACGTCGACCTCTACCTCGCCGGGGAGGTCCACGACATCACCGCGGTCCGCGACGCCGGCGTGACCCAGATCAGCCACGGCGGCCTCCTCGGCTACGGCGGCACGAACTACCTCGTGGGCGAGGTGCGCGGCAACGAGCTGTCCCTGGTGTCGCGGCGCTTCGAGACGAGCTGGGACGGCACCGAGCGGATCTGGCAGACCGACACCCGCAAAGGACAACCCCTCGACCTGACCTACCAGCCCGACCCCCCGGTGGTCGGCCGGATGACCCTGACCGCCGACGGTCGGGTCCTGGGGCGCGACGGTCTGCTGGCGCCCTACCGTCCCGGTGCCGACGTCACGACCGCCCGACGGTCCGACCCGCCGGGCTAGCTCAGGCGGTCAGTGCCGCCAGCACCTGCTCGGTGCGCGGGGCGCCGACGGCGCGGGTGCGCTCAGCGCCGGACGCGTCCAGGACGATCGTGGTCGGGGTGCGGAGCACGTCGAGGGCGCGGACCAGGTCGAGGTGGTGCTCGGCGTCGATCTCCACGTGGACCACGCCCGGGACGACCTCGGCCACGCCCGACAGGACCCGTCGGGTGGCGCGGCAGGGCGCGCAGAAGGCTGAGGAGAACTGCACCAGCGTCGCCCGTTCCCCCGGCGCCACGCCCGCAGCGGCGGCCACGATGTCCCACAGGGTGGGGTCGACGCCGGCGGTGGGCGGCGCGGGTGCGCGCCGACGCCGGAAACGACCGTCGGTGCGGGCGCGGTGGACACCGAACCCGCCGGCCACGACCAGCGCAGCCAGCAGCACCCAGACCCCGAGACTCACCGGAAACCGGTGGGCCGCACGTGCAGCCCGACCTCGGGATCGACGACCACCTCCTGGGCGGCGGCCAGGCCGTCGGCCAGCAGCGGCGCGCCCAGGTCGACGTTGCGCTTGACGAGGGCCAGCGCGATCGGGCCGAGCTCGTGGTGGCGCGCCGAGGTGCCGACGAACCCGACCGCCTTGGCCTTCGGGTCCCCGTCGAGGACCAACGGGGCGCCCCGGGTCGGCAGCCTGTTCTCGGACCCGTCGAGGTGCAGCAGGGTCAGCCGGCGCGGGGGTCGGCCCAGGGTGTGCACCCGGGCCACCGTCTCCTGGCCCCGGTAGCAGCCCTTCTCGAGGTGCACCGCCGGGCCGATCCAGCCGGCCTCGTTGGGGATGGTCCGCTCGTCGGTGTCCAGGCCGAGCCGCGGCTCGCCCCGGGCGATCCGCAGCGCCTCGAAGGCCCAGAGGCCGGCGGCGGGGCCCGCGGCGGAGGCGTACGCCTCGAGCTGGGTGCGCGGCACGAGCTCGTAGCCGGAGTACGGCGCGTCGCCGACCTTGGCCGGGCGCCAGCAGACGGCGAGGTCGGCGGTGAGGTCGCTGACCTCGACGCGCGACATGAACCTCATCCGGTCCAGGAAGTCGATCAGCGCGGCGGCACGGCCGGGCTCGGTGTGCGCGATGAAGGCCTCGCCGTCGTCGGAGCCGAAGAACGCGTGCTCGACGTGACCCTGCGGGCTGAGCACCAGGACGCCGGTGGTCACGCCGGGCTCGAGCCGCTCGAGGTGCTGGGTGGTGAGCGCGTGCAGCCAGGTCAGCCGGTCGGGACCGGCGACGCGGACGACCTCGCGGTGGGAGAGGTCGACGAAGCCGTCCCCGGCCTCGAGGTGGCGCTGCTCGCCGTTGAAGGACCCGTAGTGCGCGGCGACGGGGGCGTCGACGTCGTTGCCGGCCACGGCACCGGGCAGGGTCAGCAACGGGCTCGCGGGGGCGGTCTGCGGCTCGGTCATGCCGGGTCAACGTCGGGCGGCGGCCCGGGATTCCGCGGTCCCTCGTCGTCGCAGTCCTCGTGGACGCCGAAGACGGTCAGGTGGCCCACGTCGGCGACGAAGCCGTGCTCGTCGCGGAGCCGCTCGGTCAGCGCCGCGACCACCTCCGCGCCCACCGAGATGGTGCGGTGGCAGCTGCGGCAGACCAGGTGGACGTGCTCGTGGCCGGTGACCGAGTGGTAGGTCGGGGCACGGTCCGACAGGTGCGTGTGCCGGACCAGCCCGAGGTCCTCCAGCACCTCGAGGGCGCGGTAGACCGTCGAGACGTTGACCGCGCTGGCGTGGCGGCGCACCTCGACGTGGACCTCGTCGGGGGTGGCGTGCCCGAGAGCCTCGACCGCCTCCAGGACGAGCTCGCGCTGCGGCGTGAGCCGGTAGCCACGCTGACGGAGCCGGGCGCGCCAGTCCGGCGTCCCCGCGGCCTCGTCCGACGGCTCGGGCGGCACCCTCAGGCCCGCTTCAACCGGGCCCAGAGACGCGGCTGCAACCCCTTGCCCTGCGCGGCCACGTCGTAGGCGTACAGCAGGTCGCCCTCGACGTTGCCGTAGAGCCGCTTGCCAGCGGTGTACTCGTCGGCGGTCTCGGTGCGGGCGACGGCGTCGGTGGTGAGGTCGAGCTTCCCGCCGCCGGCCTCCCCGTAGTAGATCTCGGCGTACCCCGTCTCGTGGGTCAGCACGAGCTCCACCGTGCCGCCGGGGTGGCAGCGCAGGAACCCGGCCTCGAGCGCGCCCTCCCGGACCTTCGCGCCGTCGGCGTCGACGACCCAGCTGCGCGAGAAGTAGTGGAGGAACGGCCGGCCGTCGTGGGTGAAGATCAGCTCCTGACCGAACTCGTACTTCTCGATGGTCGGGTAGTCGCCGTGGCCGTTGCCCCGCCACGTGCCGAGCATCCAGGCCACCGGGCCGCAGTCGGGGTGCAGGTTGTCGGGGATCTCGAAAGGCACGGGGGGAGTCTAGGGCGGGCTGGCCCTAGCATCGGTCGATGCCGTCCTCCCCGCGCCCGCTGAACGTCAAGGTCACCTGTGCCGCCGACGCGCCCGAGCGGAGCAACCAGGGCCTGACCGTCGCGGCCACCGCCGTCGCCTCCGGCGCCGCCGTGTCGCTGTGGCTGACCGGCGACGCCGCGTGGCTGGGCGCCGAGGAGTCGACGACCGGCCGGCCGCCGGCCTACTCCCTGGAGCACGCGGTCGCCCCGGAGGCGCTGGTCGGGGTGGTCGTCGAGGGCGGTCGGGTGACGGTGTGCAGCCAGTGCGCGGCGCGGCGCGGGATCGGCGACGACGACCTGCTCGACGGCGTACGCCTGGCGGGCGCGGCGCTGTGGACCGAGGAGGTCCTCGCCGAGGGCGTCCAGGCGCTCGTCTACTGACCGCGTCCGGAGCGCGCCGGGTCCAGGTGCACGCCAGGCGGTCGGCGACGAGCCGCCGGACGTCGGGGTCGAGCCCCGTCCCGAGGTGCGGGGAACCGACCTCGACGTGCTCGACGTCGCACGACGTGGTCCACGCTCGACTGCGAGGCGACGACGCCGTCGCGGCCGGTGGGCGTACGCGGGCCCTCGGCCGCCTGCGAGCGGCACCTCGGCCGGTCAGCCGCCCGCGAACGGCGGGAGGAACTCCACCGAGTCCCCGGGGTGCACGACCACCGACGCCGGGTCGCGGGTGCCGACCGGGGTCTCGCCGACGAGCACCGAGCACGACGCGAGGACCCGGGCGAGGCGGTCGGCGTCGGGGGTGCCGGCGGCCCGCCGTGCGAGCACGCGCGCGGTCACCTCGGCCAGGGTGAGGTCGTCCACGGCCGGCAGGTGGTCGGCCGTGACGCCGGCCGCCGCACGCGCCGACGCCCAGTAGCGGACCGTCACGTGCGTCTCGCTACCGGCCGGTGCCGGGGGGGTCTCGTCCATGTTTCGCTATTCTGCCTGCAGCACCTGCTGCAACCGGAGCCCACCGTCGCGTTTCGGTCTCACCCGCCCCGTGCCCAGGGAGACCCGCATGAGCACCCTCCTCCTGCTCACCAACGCGCTCCAGCCGTCCGTCGAGGTGATGCCTGCGCTCGCGCTCCTGGGCCATCAGGTGCGGATCCTGCCGGCCGAGGGCAGTGCCCTGCTCGAGGCGCCCGACTCCGACCTGCTGCTGGTCGACGGGCGCCAGGACCTCGCCGGGGCCCGCGACCTGTGCCGGCTGATCCGCACCACCGGCACCGACGTGCCGGTCCTGCTCGTGGTCACCGAGGGCGGCCTGTCGGTCGTCGCCCACGACTGGGGCATGGACGACGTCGTGCTCGGCAGCTGCGGCCCGGCCGAGCTCGAGGCCCGGATCCGGCTGGCCGTCAGCAGGCTCCAGGCCGCCCACGCCGCCGCCGACCCGGACGCCCACGTCATTCGCTCCGGCGAGGTCGTGGTCGACGAGGCCACCTACACCGCCCGGGTCGGGCCACGCATCCTCGACCTGACCTTCAAGGAGTTCGAGCTGCTGAAGTTCCTCGCCCAGCACCCGGGCCGGGTCTTCAGCCGCCAGCAGCTGCTGCAGGAGGTGTGGGGCTACGACTACTTCGGCGGCACCCGCACCGTCGACGTCCACGTGCGGCGCCTGCGCGCCAAGCTCGGGCCCGAGCACGAGACGCTGATCGGTACGGTGCGCAACGTCGGTTACCGGTTCGTGCTGCCCTCCAAGCGCGGCCAGGACGACCCGGCCACCGCAGAGGCCCAGGCCACCGAAGCCGCCCAGGCCGCAGAGACCGCCCGGGCCGCCGGCCAGGCCGTGCCGCGGGAGCAGACCGCGCAGCACCGGCAGGCGGGCGTCCTCAGCGCTCAGCGGTCTGCCCCCGCGGCACGGCCTGGCCGGCGGCCCGGACGGTCTCTGCGGCCTGGGCGGCTTC
>JBKJPE010000137.1:0-2668 GCA_046595185.1 Nocardioides sp. | reverse complement strand
GAAGCCGCCCAGGCCGCAGAGACCGTCCGGGCCGCCGGCCAGGCCGTGCCGCGGGGGCAGACCGCTGAGCGCTGAGGACGCCCGCCTTCCGGTGCTGCGCGGCCTGCTCGCCGAGGCCGCCGCGGCCGACGGGCAGGACCCCGTCGACGAGGCCGTGCACCTGCGGCTGAAGCACCACGGCCTCGACGGCACCGAGGTGTGGACCGCGGGCGCCGAGCCGTGGGACGGGGTGGCGCTGCGCCACCAGGGCACGCTCGACCTCGTCGTACGCCCCGGCTCCCGCGGTCGCGGCGTCGGCGCGGGCCTGGCCGCGCAGGCCCTCGCCCAGCCGGGGGAGGTCACCGCCTGGTCGCACGGCCACCACCCGGCCGCGCTCCGGATCGCCGTCGCCCACGGCCTGGCGCGGGTGCGGGACCTGTGGGTGATGCGGCGACCGGTCGGGCCCGCCGCACCCCCGCTGCCCGGCCTGGTGCCTGCGGTGGGCGTACGCCTCGGCCACTGGCGCGACGGGTGGGAGCCCGACGCCGACACCGAGGCCGATGCGCTGCTGGCCGTCAACGCCGCCGCCTTCGCCCACCACCCCGAGCAGGGTGCGATGGACCGCGCCGACCTCGCGGCCCGGATGGCCGAGGGGTGGTTCGACCCGGCCGGGCTGCTGCTGGCCACCGACCAGGCCACCGGGGCGCTGCTCGGCTTCCACTGGACCAAGCAGCACCCCGCCGCGACCGGGGGCAGCGCCCTCGGCGAGGTGTACGTCGTCGGCATCGCCCCCGCCGCCCAGGGCCGCGGCCTGGGCCGCACCCTGACCCTGGCCGGGCTGCACCACCTCGCGGGGCGCGGGGTGGACGGGGTGCTGCTCTACGTCGAGTCCGACAACGGCCCCGCGGTGGCGGTCTACTCCCGGCTCGGCTTCACCCACGCCGACGTCGACACGCACGTGATGTACCGGCGACCGGCCTGAGCGGCGCGGCGGTCGGCGGAGGTCGGCGGAGGTCTCGAGGCTCCGGCACCTCCTCGGAGGTCGAGGAGCGAGCGCCTTTCGGAGGTCGAGGAGCGAGCGCCAGCGAGCGTCTCGAGACCACCGCCTGCACCTCACCGGGTCTCGAGGCTCGGGCCTGGCGGCCCTCGCACCTCGACCACCGGGGCGGCCCTCGCACCTCGACCACCGGGGCGGCCCTCGCACCTCGACCACCGGGCGGCCCTCGCACCTCGACCACCGCCGGCGGCGTCAACCCTTGTCAAGGTCGGCGTTGCCGAGCCCGGTGCTCGCGTCGCGGTCGCCGTCGGTGCCGGGCTGGTGGTTCCCCGACTCCGACGTGGGCTCCTGGTCCAGCACGGAGTCCGGCTGGTGCTGGTCGGCCGGCTCGGGGTCGCGTCGCAGCGCGTTGCCCACCCGGGTGGCGATCTCGGCGTTGACCGCGCGGGTCTGGCGGCCCACGCCGACGACGTTGAAGAAGCCGTGGACCAGGTCGGGGTAGCGGGTCAGCTGCACCTCCACCCCCGCGTCGGCGAGCTTGCGGGCGTACGCCTCCCCCTCGTCGCGCAGCGGGTCGAAGCCGGCCGTGGCCACCAGGGCCGGCGCCAGGGCGTCGGGCAGGTCGGCGGCGGGCATCCGCACCGGGCTGAGGCGCCAGTCACCGCGGTCGACGGGGTGCGGGGCGTACGAGTCGTTGGCCAGCTCCAGGTAGGCCCTGGTGAGGTAGAAGCCCTCGGCGAACATGTCGTGGCTGCGGTAGCCCGAGCGGTCCAGGCAGTCGGTGGCCGGGTAGACTAGGAACTGCACCTTGCACGGCCAGCCCGAGCGCGCGGCCTGGATCGCCACGGCCGCGGCCAGGTTGCCCCCGGCCGAGTCGCCGCCGACGCCGATCCGGTCGCGGTCGGCGCCGAGCTGGCCGACGTGGTCGAGCACCCACTCGTACGCCGCGAACGCGTCGTCGTGGGCGGCCGGGAAGGTCGCCTCGGGCCCGAGGCGGTAGTCGACCGACAGCACGCGGACGCCGGCGCGCTCGGCCAGGTAGCGGCACGGGGCGTCGTGGGTCTCGAGGTCGCCGTGCATGAAGCCGCCGCCGTGGAAGAACACCAGCAGCGGGTCGGGGCCCGGCGGACGGCCCCCGGGCACGTAGAGGCGGGCGGGGCGGCCGCCGGCGGTGACGTCCCGGGTCGCGGCGATCGGCTGGCGGCCGCCGACCGAGGTGGTCTGGGCGAGCAGCGCGGCCCGCCCCTCGGGCACGGCCAGCGACCCCGGGTCGGGCTTGCCGCTGAGCGACATCATCCGCAGCACCACCTGCGTCTCGGTGTCCAGGCGCTGGCCGTCACGGGTGATCGGCGGACCGGCGAACCGGCGCAGCAGGGCGGTCGGCAGGCCGAGCACGGCGCGGATCGCGCCGGCCTCGGCGCCGGCTGCGGCGTTGTGGACCAAGCGGGGGACGGCGACCATCCGGGTTCCTCTCGACGGGGAGCGACCCGCGAGACTACTGGCGAGTAGCAACCGGCGGAAGCGCCCGGCGCGTCCCGCGTGACCCCTGGCTGCGATCACCGCGCGTTCACCGGCGGGTGGGAGAGTGGGGCCATGCCCGTCGAGACCACGACCAGCCAACCCCCCGGCCCGCGCCCGGGCGGGCGCGCGGAGGTCGACGCCCCCACCACCGCGGTCGAGGAGGGTTACGAC
>JBKJPE010000169.1:0-21512 GCA_046595185.1 Nocardioides sp. | reverse complement strand
CGAGTGCGGGTGCCGCACGTTGAGGGAGTTGCCGGTGCCGGTGTAGTCCATGTAGTGCTTCTCGTCGTCCTCGACGAGGCGGTAGTACGCCGGGTTGTCGATGCCCCTGAAGCTCAGCGTCGGACCCATGTGGTTGCCCTCGGCGGTGTGGTTGTAGACCACGTCGAGGATCACCTCGATCCCGGCCTGGTGCATCGCCTTGACCATCGACTTGAACTCCTGGACCTGTTGGCCCAGGGCCTGCTCGTTGCCGGCGACGGCGGAGTACTCGGCGTGCGGGGCCAGGAAGGCCAGGGTGTTGTAGCCCCAGTAGTTGCGCAGGCCCTGGTCGAGCAGGGTGCTGTCCTGGATGAACTGGTGCACCGGCATCAGCTCGATCGCGGTGATGCCCAGCTTGGTGAGGTGCTCGGTGACGGCGGGGTGCGCGAGCCCGGCGTACGTCCCGCGCAGCTCCTCGGGGACCTCCGGGTGCAGCTGGGTCAGGCCCTTGACGTGGGCCTCGTAGACGACGGTGTCGTTGTAGGCGATGCCCGGGGGGCGGTCGCCCTCCCAGTCGAAGAAGGGGTTGATGACCACGCCGAGGGTCATGTGGGCCGCGGAGTCGTCGTCGTTGCGCGAGTCCTCGTCGCCGAAGGTGTAGGCGAACAGGCTCTGGTCCCAGTCGATGTCGCCGCTGGTGGACTTGGCGTACGGGTCGAGCAGCAGCTTGGCGGGGTTGCAGCGCAACCCGCGCGCGGGGTCCCAGGGACCGTGCACCCGGTAGCCGTAGCGCTGGCCCGGCTGCACCGTGGGCAGATAGGCGTGCCACACGTAGGCGTCGACCTCGGTCAGCTCCACCCGGGTCTCGTCGAGGACGTCGCCGTCACCACCGGTGAAGAGGCAGAGCTCGACCAGGTCGGCGATCTCGCTGAACAGTGCGAAGTTGGTGCCGCTCCCGTCGAAGGTGGCCCCGAGGGGATAAGGGCTTCCGGGCCAGGTCTCCATGCGACGTCCTCTGCCTTGCGGGGGTGCTGTGCGTGCCCGCGACGACCGCGGTTGGAACGATCAAACCATAGGCTCGAACGCGGTACTCCCACCCCTGGGGCGGTCTCCGGACCGTCCTCCGCGGGGGTCGCCGGGCCGGAGACTAGCCTGGCCCGGTGACCTCCCCGGACCTCCCGTCGCACCCCGGGGAGCCGCACGTCCCCGGCCTGGCGGCGCGTCTGGGCTGGGTGCGCGCGGGCGTCCTGGGGGCCAACGACGGGATCGTGTCGACCGCGGGCCTGGTGGTCGGCGTGGCCGGGGCCACCACCTCGCGCTCCGGCCTGCTCGTCGCGGGCGTCGCGGGCCTGGTGGCCGGCGCGGCGAGCATGGCGGCCGGGGAGTACGTGTCGGTCTCCACCCAGCGCGACTCCGAGCGGGCGCTGCTCGACAGGGAGCGCCAGGAGCTCCTCGAGGCGCCCGAGGAGGAGCTGGCCGAGCTGGCCGGCCTCTACGTCGCGCGCGGGCTCGACCCGGACCTGGCCCACCAGGTCGCGGTGCAGCTGACCGCGCACGGGGCGCTGGCCGCGCACGCCGAGGTCGAGCTCGGCCTGGATCCCGAGGCGCTGACCAGTCCGTGGTCCGCCGCGCTGGCCTCGATGCTCAGCTTCACCGTCGGGGCCCTGCTGCCGCTGCTGACCATCCTGCTGGCGCCACCGTCGGTACGGGTCCCGCTCACCGTCGCCGCGGTGGCTGCGGCGCTGGCGCTGACCGGCTGGGCCAGCGCGGTGCTGGCCACCAGCCCGTGGGGCCGCGCCGTCGCGCGCACCGTGGCGGGCGGGGTGCTCGCGATGACCGTGACCTACCTGATCGGCGCCCTGGTCGGCACCCGGCTCTGAGGACGGTGACGGTGCGGGTCTTCGCGGCGCTGGTGCTGCCGGTCGCGGCGGCCGAGGACCTCGCGGACTTCCTCGACCCGCGGTGGGACGCCGGTCGCGCCGACGGGCTGCGCTGGAGCGACCCCGAGCAGTGGCACGTGACGCTGGCCTTCGCCGCCGACGTCGACGACTGGCGCCTGGAGGAGGTGCAGGAGCGGCTCGCGGTCGTGGCGGGCCGGGGTGCGCCGCTGGTCGGGCGGGTCGCCGGTGGTGGGGCCTTCCCCGACCCCGCCCGGGCCAGGGTGCTGTGGGCGGGGCTGTCGCTGGAGGGGCCCGGGGGCGACGACGGGCCGGCGGCGGTGGAGCGGCTCGCGGTCGGCGCCCGTACGGCGCTGGCCACCGCCGGGGCCGAGGTCGACGGCGCCCGCTTCCGCCCGCACCTGACCCTGGCCCGCCGCAACCGGCCCGGGGGCGTGGACGACTGGGTCCGCCTGCTCGACGGCTACCGCGGCCCGGCGGTCGCCCTCGACCGCGTGGCGCTGGTCGCCTCGCACCTCGGTGAGGGCCCGCGCGGTCGGCCGCGGCACGAGGTGCTGGGCGAGGTGCGCCTGGGCGGGTAGTCGCCCACGTTCGTGCGGGGGGGGCTCGGCTCGGGGAGATAGTCCCCGACGAGATCGTCGCCGATCCCCGGGATCCGCGACGATCTCGCCAGGGACTATCCGGGGCCGCCGGGAGTCAGCCCGCGACGCCGTAGAGGCGGTCGCCGGCGTCGCCGAGGCCCGGGACGATGTAACCGAGCTCGTTGAGGCGCTCGTCCATGGCCGCGGTGACGATGGTGACCGGGACCTGGTGGTCGCCGAGGGCGGCCTCGAGCCGGGCGCAGCCCTCGGGGGCGGCGAGCAGGCAGATGACCGTGATGTCGTCGGCGCCGCGGCTGGTGAGGAACTCGATGGCCGCGATCAGGGTGCCACCGGTGGCCAGCATCGGGTCGAGGACGTAGCACTGACGCCCGGACAGGTCGTCGGGCAGCCGCTCGGCGTAGGTCGAGGCCTCGAGGGTCTGCTCGTTGCGGACCATCCCGAGGAAGCCGACCTCGGCGGTGGGCAGCAGGCGCATCATCCCGTCGAGCATCCCCAGCCCGGCGCGCAGGATCGGTACGACGAGGGGCTTGGGGGTGGCCAGGCGTACGCCGGTGGTCGGTGCCACCGGGGTCGTGATGTCGTGCGGCTCGACGCGCACCGTCCGGGTCGCCTCGTAGGCCAGCAAGGTGACCAGCTCGTCGGCGAGCCGGCGGAAGGTGGGCGAGTCGGTCCCCGCGTCCCGCAGCACGGTGAGCTTGTGGGCGACGAGCGGGTGGTCGACGACCTGGGTGCGCATGCGCGGAGCCTAGGACCTCGTCGCCGCGGGCGGTGCGGCATGACGGACGTACGCCCCTCTTGGCCCCCGCCCGCCGACCTGCGACGCTGGTCGCGGCGGCCTGCCGGTCGCCGTCCCTGCGCAGTGACGGAGGCCCGTCGTGGCCGAGGAACCGCTCGACCAGCTCGACGCTGTCGACTTCGCGGTCATCGCCTTCCACGTCGAGGGCGAGTGGGACGTCGACGAGCTCACCCTGGACCACATCGTCGACGCGCAGACGCTCGTCGAGGCCATGCGCCGGCTGCCGGGCGACGACGCGATCGCGCTGGTCGCGGTGGACGAGGACTGGTTCCTCGTGGCCCGCGTCGACCAGGGGCGCGTACGCCTGCTGCTCTCCGACGTCACCGCGGCCGAGGACTGGGACCTCGCCGCCTCCGCGCTGGACCTCCTCGGCCTGCCCGAGCCGGAGGACGACGACGACCAGGTGCCGGCCGGCGAGCTGGACCTGCTGGCCGACCTCGGGATGGACGCAGCCGACCTGGCCGCGCTGGTCGCCGACCTCGACCTGCTCCCGGAGGAGATCCTCTCCGAGGTGGCCGGCGCGGTCGGCTTCGGCGACGACTTCGACGACGTCGTCGGGCTGGCCCCGGCCGACCTCGTCTGACGCGGTCCCCACCGGTGGGCGGTCCGTGGGACACGGCGATGCGGGCCGCGCTGGGCGAGGCGCGCGCCGCGCTGGCCGCCGGTGACGTGCCGGTGGGCGCGGTCGTCGTCGACCCGGCCGGCGGGGTCGTCGGCGTGGGGCGCAACGTCCGCGAGGTCGAGGCCGACCCCACGGGGCATGCAGAGGTCGTCGCCCTGCGCGCCGCCGCGCGGGCCCGGGGCGGGTGGCGCCTGGACGGCTGCACCCTCGTCGTGACTTTGGAGCCGTGCACGATGTGCGCCGGCGCGGCGGTGCTCGCGCGGGTCGACCGCGTGGTGCTGGGGGCGTGGGACGCGAAGGCCGGCGCCGTCGGCAGCCTCTGGGACGTCGTCCGCGACCGTCGCCTCAACCACCGGCCCGAGGTGGTCGGGGGGGTGCTGGCGGCCGAGTCCACGGCGCTGCTCGACGTGTTCTTCGGGGGGCGTCGGGGTTGAGGGGGCTGCCGGCCGTCGGGACGACCTCGCCCGAGGTCGGTCGGTGGGCCGTGCCGGCGCACACGACCTCGCCCGGAATCGGTCGGCGGGCGTGCGGTCGTACGGGCGCAATTGTCGACCTGCGACACGATCCGGGCTCGCAATCGGGTCGCAACCCGACAATTGCGCAGGATCGACGGCCGGTCAGCCCAGCGTGGAGGTCCGGGCCACCAGCTCGGGGGTGAAGAGGACCCGGCGGTGCACGTGGTCGGCCTCGGTCGTCTCGGCCAGCAGCAGGTCGGTGGCGGTGCGGCCGAGCTCGCGGCGGGGCTGGCGCACCGAGGTCAGCGGCACGGCCGCGGCCGCGGCGAACTCGATGTCGTCGTAGCCTACGATCGCCAGTTCCTCGGGCACCCGATGACCCCCCGCGATGGCCTGCTGCAGCAGCCCGAGGGCGAGCAGGTCGTTGGCGCAGAACGCCGCGGTCGGCCGCCTCGACCGGGGTACGCCCGCGAGCCGCTCGCCTGCGGCCCGGCCCTCGCCGACGGTCAGTGCGGTCGTGACCACCGTGGTCAGGTCGTCGGCCGGCAGGCCGGCGTCCGCCCACGCCTCGCGCGCGCCGGCGAGCCGGTCGCGGACCTGGCCGAGGTCGATCGGGCCGCCGACGAAGGCGACCCGCTCGTGCCCGAGGTCCACCAGGTGCTCGACGGCCACCCGGCCCCCGTGACGGTCGTCGACGCCGACCGAGCAGAGCAGGTCGTCCTGCCGCGTGCGGTCGACGACCACCACGGGGGTGCCGCGAGAGGCGACCTCGGTGAGCCGCGGCGAGTCCGGGTCGACCGGGGTGACCAGGATGCCCTGGACCCTCTGCTGCTCGAGGTGGTCGAGGTAGTCGCGCTCCCGGGCGGCGCGCTGGTCGCTGTTGCAGAGGAAGACCGAGAGCCCCGCGGCCTCCGCGGCGCCCTCGATCCCGCCCGCGACGTCGGTGAAGAACGGGTTGCCGACGTCGAGCACGACGTAGGCCAGCACCCGGCTGCGCCCGGCCCGCAGCTGGCGGGCCGACTCGTTGCGCACGAAGCCGAGGTCGACCATCGCCTGCTCGACCCTTGAACGGGTGCCGGCCGAGACCCGGTCCGGCCGGTTGAGCACGTTGGAGACGGTGCCGAGGGAGACCCCGGCGGCCGAGGCGACGTCCTTCACCCCGGGGGCACGAAGCGGGGTGGCGCCCCTGCTGTCCGGTCCCATCCGGCCCCCTCTCGTTGAAACGTCAAACCGGACGGGTGGCGGCGGCGACCATGCCGCGACCGCGGCAGCGCACGGCCTGCGCTGCGGATCCTGCCATACCTCTTGACGTCTGTGACAGCGGTCACCTAGTGTCCGAGAGCACAGGTTGAAACCTTTCAATACCGGAGGACGGATGAGCACAGAGCCGAGCACGAGCGCAGGGACGGCGTCCCCGACGCTGGAGCTGCGCGACGTCACCAAGTCGTTCGGCGCGGTCACCGCCCTCGCGGCCGGGACCCTGGTCGTGGAGCCCGGCTCGATCCACGCGCTGGTGGGGGAGAACGGCGCCGGCAAGTCCACGATGGTCAAGATCGTCGCCGGCGTGCACCGCCGCGACAGCGGGACGTTCCGCTTCCAGGGCGAGGACGTCGACTTCGGCTCGACCGCCGACTCCAAGACCGCCGGCATCGCGGTCATCTACCAGGAACCGACCCTCTTCCCCGACCTCTCGGTCACCGAGAACCTCTTCATGGGCCGCCAGCCCCTCGGCCGCGGGCGGCGCATCGACCAGCGCGCGATGCGCGAGGAGGCCCGCGAGCTCTTCGCCCGGCTCGGGGTCTCCATCGACCCCGCCCGCCCGGCACGCGGCCTGTCGATCGCCGACCAGCAGATCATCGAGATCGCCAAGGCCATCTCGCTCGACGCCGCGCTGCTGGTGATGGACGAGCCCACCGCCGCCCTGAGCGGGGTCGAGGTCGAGCGCCTCTTCGGCGTCGCCCGCAGCCTGCGTGACGAGGGTCGGGCCCTGGTCTTCATCTCCCACCGCTTCGACGAGGTCTTCTCGCTGTGCGACAAGGTCACCGTGATGCGCGACGGGGCCTACGTGGCCACGCAGCCGATCGCGACGACCACCGTCGACCAGGTCGTCTCACAGATGGTCGGCCGCGAGGTCGGCGAGCTCTTTCCCAAGACGCCCGCACCGGTCGGCGAGGTCGTCCTGGAGGTCGAGGGGCTGACCCGGGCCGGCGTCTTCGAGGACGTCTCCTTCTCGGTACGTGCCGGTGAGATCGTCGGGCTGGCCGGGCTGGTCGGCGCCGGGCGCAGCGAGATCGCCCGCGCCGTCTTCGGCGTCGACGCCTACGACCGGGGCTTGGTCCGGGTCGGCGGTCGCGACCTGCCGGGCGGGAGCCCTCGTGCCGCGATCCGCGCCGGCGTGGCGTTCGTCCCCGAGGACCGTCGGCAGCAGGGGCTGGTCACCGAGGGCAGCGTGGCCCGCAACGTCGCCGGTGTCATCCGGCGCGGTCTGAGCCGCGGCGGGTTCCTCACCGCCCGGGCCGAGAACGCCGCCGCCGGCCCATGGGCGGCGCGGCTCGAGGTCAAGACCAACGCCCTGGACATGCGTGCCGCCACGATGAGCGGTGGCAACCAGCAGAAGGTCGTGATCGCGAAGTGGCTCGCGACCGAGCCCCGCCTGCTCTTCATCGACGAGCCCACCCGCGGCATCGACGTCGGCACCAAGGCCGAGGTCCACCGGCTGCTGTCCGAGCTCGCCGGGGACGGCCTGGCCATCGTGATGGTCTCCTCCGAGCTCCCCGAGGTGCTCGGCATGGCCGACCGCGTGCTCGTGGTCTGCGAGGGACGCATCACCGCCGAGATCGACCGCGACGCCGCCACCCCGGAGGTCATCATGCGTGCCGCCACCCGGTCCGAGGTCGCCCCGGCCGCGCCCGCCCCGGCCGGTACGACGGGGGTGCCGGCGTGAGCACCTCCCGCCTGGGCGGCCTGCTGCGGTCGCGCGAGCTCGCCGTCGCCGTCGTCCTGCTGCTGGTCGTCGCCTTCACGACCTGGCAGTCCGACGCCTTCCTGCTCAGCTCCGACGGCTGGCGCAACCTGCTGGTCACCCCGTCGCTGCTCCTCCTCCTCGCCGTCGGTCAGACCGTGGTCATCATCACCCGCAACGTCGACCTGTCGGTCGGCTCCGTGCTGGGGCTGACCGCCTACCTGACCGGCCGGCTCTTCACCGACAACCCCGGGATCCCCGTGGTCGTGGTCTTCCTCGCCGGGATCGCGATGGGCGCCCTGCTGGGCCTGGTCAACGGCGTCCTGGTCGCCTTCGGCAAGGTCCCCGCGCTCGTGATCACCCTGGGCACGCTCTACGTCTACCGCGGAATCTTCCTGTCCTGGGCCGGCAGCGACCGGATCAACGCCAGCGACATGCCCTCGTCGTTCCTCTCCCTGGGCACCAGCAGCGTGCTGGGAATCCCCGTGCTGACCGTCCTGGCCGTCGTCGTGCTCGTGGTCGTGGGCCACCACCTGCGCACCACCCGCAGCGGTCGCGAGCTCTACGCCATCGGCTCCGACCCCGACGCGGCCCGGCTCTACGGCCTGCCCGTCACCCGTCGCGTGCTGTCCGCGTTCGTGGTCAGCGGCGCCCTGGCGGGACTGGCCGGGGTGGTCTACGCAGCCCGCTACGGCACCGTCAGCAGCGGTGCCGGGCTCAGCATCGAGCTCCAGGCCGTCGGCGCCGCGGTGATCGGCGGGGTCGCCATCTTCGGCGGTGCCGGCACCGTGTGGGGCGCCGCGATCGGCGCCTTCCTCCTCGTCACCATCAACCGGGCGCTGCCGGTCGTCGGGATCTCCGACTTCTGGCAGCAGGCCGTGGTCGGCGCCCTGATCCTCGCCGCCATCGTGCTCGACCGGGTCCTGGCCCGGCGGCAGGAGCGGCGGCTGGTCGCCGAGCGGGCCTCGGTTCGCATCGACACCCCACCGGGTCCGTCAGGTTCGTCAGGCCCGGACTCCTCCTCGCGAAAGGCCCACGCATGAGCACGACGCTCTCTCGCACCCCCGCGGGCGGCCCCGCGGACGGGCCGACCGGTGGCGCTGCTCCCGGGCGGACCTATCCGGCGTACTCGCGGCCGCTGTGGCAGCGCTCCCTGCTGACCCGCGAGTTCGCGATCATCGCCCTGCTCGGCCTGGTCTGGTTCTACTCGGTCGCCGAGGTGCCCAACTTCGACGGTCCGCTGACGCTCTACTACCTCCTGCTCGACATCGTCCCGATCCTGCTGATAGCGCTCCCGATGACGATGGTGATCATCACCGGCGAGATCGACCTGTCGGTAGCCAGCGTGGTCGGCCTGTCCTCGGTCCTCGTAGGGGTGCTGCACCAGGACGCCGGGCTGTCGATCCCCCTGGCCGGCCTCGTCGCCGTCGCCGTGGGCGCGGTCTGTGGTGCGCTCAACGGGTTCCTCGTCGCCTACGTGGGGCTGCCCTCGCTGGCGGTCACCATCGGCACCCTGGCGCTCTACCGCGGGATCGCCGTCGGCCTGCTCGGCACCACCGCGGTCACCGACTTCCCCGAGAAGTGGACCGACCTGGCCACCCTGCGCATCGTCGAGGGCGGCAGCATCCCCTGGGTCGTCCTGCCGTTCCTGGTCCTGCTGGCGCTGTTCGTGTGGCTGCTGCACTTCTCCGGCTTCGGCCGCGGCGTCTACGAGACCGGGCTCAACGCCGAGGCCGCGCGGTTCACCGGCGTCGACGTCGCCCGGACCAAGTTCTGGCTTTTCGTCCTGGCCGGCGCGGTCTCGGCCTCTGCCGGCATCTACTTCACGCTGCGGTACGGCTCGGCGCGCGGCGACAACGCCACCGGCCTCGAGCTGCAGGTGATCGCCGCGGTCCTCCTCGGTGGCGTCTCGATCTTCGGTGGACGTGGAGCCCTGCACGGCGTCATCGCCGGCGTGGTCCTGATCGGGGTCGTCTCCAGCGCGATGCGCCTGGAGGGCTACACGGTCAACGTCATCAACATCGTGATCGGCGTCCTGCTGATCGCCTCGGTCATCTCCACCAGCGTCCTGGCCTGGGTCTCGGGGCGCTTCCAGGCCCGGCGCAACCGCAGCAGCCGCAGCACCTGAACCGCCCGACCACGCACCAGTACGCACGCTCGCACCACCTCTCCCGACGCACCACCGACGAAAGGCTCCTCCCATGAAGCTCAGCACCCGACGTGTCCCGGCCCTGGCCGCGACGGCCCTGGTCACCGCCCTGTCCTTGACCGCCTGCGGCGGCGGCGACGACGGCTCCAGCAGCGAGGCCGGTGGCGGGGCCGCCGGCGTCACCATGCTCCCCAAGAACCTGGGCAACCCCTACTTCGACGCCAGCGCGACCGGCGCGACGACCGCCACCGACGAGCTCGGCGGCAGCTTCGAGATCGTCGGGCCCGACACGGCCACACCGGACGCCCAGGTGCCGTTCATCAACACCGCGGCCCAGCAGGGCGTCGACAGCCTCGTCGTCTCCGCCAACGACCCGACCGCGATCTGCGACGCCCTCGAGGAGGCCAGCGGCGCCGGCACCAAGATCGTCACCTTCGACTCCGACACCGACCCCGAGTGCCGCGACCTCTTCGTCAGCCAGGCCGACGCCCAGGGCATCGCCACCTCCCAGGTCGACCTGGTCGCCGAGCAGATCGGCGGTGAGGGCGAGGTCGCGATCCTGTCCGCGGCGGCCAACGCCACGAACCAGAACACCTGGATCGAGCTGATGCAGGAGTACGCCGCCTCGGAGTACCCCGACATGGAGATCGTCGACGTCGTCTACGGCAACGACGACGACCAGACCTCCTTCGACCGGACCGCCGCGCTGCTGCAGTCCTACCCCGACCTCGCCGGCATCATCAGCCCGACGACGGTCGGCATCGCTGCCGCAGCACGGTACCTGTCGACCTCCGACGCCCAGGGCGAGGTCGCGCTGACCGGTCTCGGCACCCCGAACCAGATGCGCGAGTACGTCGAGGACGGCACCGTCCAGTCCTTCGCGCTGTGGAACCCCGAGGAGCTCGGTTACCTCGCGGCCTACGCCGCCGACGCCCTCGTCTCGGAGGAGATCACCGGCGAGGAGGGTGACACCTTCACCGCCGGCGACCTCGGGGACTACGAGGTCGGCGCCGACGGCGTCGTCGTGCTCGGCGACCCGACCGTCTTCGACAAGTCCAACATCGACGACTTCGACTTCTGAGTCGGGCCGCCGCACCCGCACCACCCGTCCCTCATCGCCCACCCGCAGGACCAGGGAGACCGCCGTGCCGCGCTACTGCTTCGAGCTCCGGGTCCGGACCGAGTGCCTCGACGAGTACGTCGAGCGCCACCGCGCGGTCTGGCCGGACATGCTCGACGCGCTCGCGCGCACCGGCTGGCGCAACTACTCCCTGTTCCTGCGGGGGGACGGGCTGCTGGTCGGCTACGTCGAGGCCGACGACCTCACCGCCGCCCGGCAGGCCATGGCCGCCACCGACGTCAACGCCCGCTGGCAGGCCGAGATGGCCCCCTTCTTCACCGGAATCGACGGCCGCGCCCCCGACGAGGGGTTCGTCCTGCTCCGCGAGGTCTTCCACCTCGAGGACCAGCTGGCCGAGATGCCCCCCGACCGGCCCCGTCTCACCACGGACCGACCAGACGAGAGAGCGACATGACCAGCTTCGCCGCCATCACCGGGACCCTCGAGGGCCTCGCGATCGAGGTCCCCTCGTGGGCCTACGGCAACTCCGGGACCCGCTTCAAGGTCTTCGGCACCCCCGGCACCCCCCGCAGCGTGCAGGAGAAGATCGCCGACGCCGCCGTGGTGCACCGCCACACGGGGCTCTCCCCGACGGTCGCGCTGCACATCCCGTGGGACCAGGTCGACGACTACGGCGCGCTGCGCCGCCATGCCGAGGACCTCGGTGTCGGCCTGGGCACCATCAACTCCAACACCTTCCAGGACGAGGACTACAAGCTCGGCAGCCTGACCCACGTCGACGCCGACGTGCGCCGCAAGGCGGTCGACCACCACCTCGAGTGCCTGGAGGTGATGCGGGCGACCGGGTCGCGCGACCTCAAGATCTGGCTGGCCGACGGCACCAACTACCCCGGCCAGGGCGACCTGCGCGGGCGCCAGGACCGGCTGGCCGACTCCTTGTCCGAGATCTATGAGCACCTCGACCCCGGGCACCGGCTGGTGCTGGAGTACAAGTTCTTCGAGCCGGCCTTCTACCACACCGATGTCCCGGATTGGGGCACGTCGTACGCGCAGGTCAGCGCGCTGGGGCCGCAGGCGGTGGTGTGCCTGGACACCGGGCACCACGCACCCGGCACCAACATCGAGTTCATCGTGATGCAGCTGCTCCGCCTCGGCCGGCTCGGTTCCTTCGACTTCAACTCCCGCTTCTATGCCGACGACGACCTGATCGTCGGCGCGGCCGACCCGTTCCAGCTCTTCCGGATCATGACCGAGGTCGTGCGCGGCGGTGGCCTGGCCCCCGGGTCGGAGGTGGCCCTGATGCTCGACCAGTGCCACAACATCGAGGAGAAGATCCCCGGTCAGATCCGGTCGGTGCTCAACGTCCAGGAGATGACCGCCCGCGCCCTGCTCGTCGACACCGTGGCGCTGGTCGCCGCCCAGGAGGCCGGGGACGTGCTCGGCGCGAACGCGGTGCTGATGGACGCCTTCTACACCGACGTGCGCGCCGACCTCGCCGCCTGGCGCGAGTCCCGCGGCCTGCCCGGCGACCCCGTCGCCGCGTACGCCGCCTCCGGCCACCGCGAGCAGATCGCCGCCGAGCGCGCCGGCGGCACCCCGCTGTCCTGGACCTGACCGGTCCCGCCCACGCCACGCACCACCCGTGCCCCACCCCACACCCGGCGACCCCGAGGAAGACACCCCCATGACGAACCCCGCAGCAGCCGCCCTGATCGCCCGCTCCCACCGGCTCGGCGCGGACCCCAGGAACACCAACTACGCCGGGGGCAACACCTCCGCCAAGGGCACCGAGACCGACCCGGTCACCGGTGAGCCCGTCGAGCTGCTCTGGGTCAAGGGCTCCGGCGGCGACCTGGGCACGCTGGCCGAGAAGGGCCTGGCCGTGCTCCGGCTGGACCGGGTGCGCGCGCTGGTCGACGTCTACCCCGGGCTCGAGCGCGAGGACGAGATGGTCGCCGCGTTCGACTACTGCCTGCACGGCAAGGGCGGTGCCGCCCCCTCGATCGACACCGCGATGCACGGCCTCGTCGACGCCCCGCACGTCGACCACCTGCACCCCGACTCGGGCATCGCCATCGCCACCGCCGCGGACGGCGAGGAGCTGACCGCGACCGTCTTCGGCGACAAGGTCGTCTGGGTGCCCTGGCGCCGCCCGGGCTTCCAGCTCGGGCTCGACATCGCCGAGGTCAAGGAGAAGAACCCGCAGGCCGTCGGCTGCGTCCTCGGCGGCCATGGGATCACCGCCTGGGGCAGCACGAGCGAGGAGGCCGAACGCCACTCGTTGTGGATCATCGACACCGCGGCGGCGTACATCGCCGAGCACAGCCGCCCCGATCCTTTCGGCCCCGCCCTCGACGGGTACGCCGCGCTGGCCGACGCCGAGCGCCGCGCCCGGGCTGCGTCGTTGGCCCCGACGATCCGCGGCATCGCCTCGGCCGACCGGCCGATGGTGGGGCACTTCACCGACACCGCCGAGGTGCTCGACTTCCTCGCCGCCGCCGAGCACCCCCGCCTGGCCGCGCTGGGGACCTCCTGCCCCGACCACTTCCTGCGCACCAAGGTCAAGCCGCTGGTCCTCGACCTGCCGCCGACGGCCACGGTCGAGGAGAGCGCGACCCGGCTCGAGGAGCTCGCAGTCGCGTACCGCGAGGACTACCAGGGCTACTACGACCGCAACGCGACCCCGGGCAGCCCGGTCATCCGTGGCAAGGACCCGCTGGTCGTGCTCGTGCCGGGCGTCGGGATGTTCAGCTTCGGCAAGGACAAGCAGACCGCCCGCGTGGCCGGCGAGTTCTACGCCAACGCCATCAACGTGATGCGCGGCGCCGAGGGCTTGTCGACCTACGCCCCGATCGACGAGGCGGAGAAGTTCCGCATCGAGTACTGGGCGCTCGAGGAGGCCAAGCTCCAGCGGATGCCGGCGCCCAAGCCGCTGGCGACCCGGGTCGCCCTGGTCACCGGCGCGGCCTCCGGCATCGGCCGCGCCACCGCCGAGAAGCTGGCCGCCGAGGGCGCCTGCGTCGTCATCGCCGACCTCTCGCTGGAGAAGGCGCAGGAGGCCGCTGCCGGCATCGGCTCGACGGACGTCGCCGTCGGAGTGCAGGTCGACGTCAGCGACGCCGCAGGCGTACGGGCGGCGGTGGACGCGGCCGTCCTCGCCTTCGGCGGGGTCGACCTGGTCGTGAACAACGCC
Organism: Nocardioides sp.; assembly: GCA_046595185.1. Taxonomy (GTDB): domain Bacteria; phylum Actinomycetota; class Actinomycetes; order Propionibacteriales; family Nocardioidaceae; genus Nocardioides. The sequence continues at coordinate 7,775 of JBKJPE010000169.1, read as the reverse complement.
GGTCTCTCGCTCTCGCGCTCGCTGCTCGAGACCTCCGAGGCCGACTGGGACCGCCAGCACGACGTGATGGCCAAGGGCTCCTTCCTGGTGACCCAGGCCGCGGCCCGGGCGATGATCGCGCAGGGGATGGGCGGCGACGTCGTCTACATCTCCTCGAAGAACTCCGTCTTTGCCGGTCCCAACAACGTCGCGTACGGCGCCGCCAAGGCCGACCAGGCCCACCAGGTGCGGCTGCTGGCCGCCGAGCTCGGCGAGCACGGCATCAAGGTCAACGGCGTCAACCCCGACGGCGTCGTCCAGGGCTCGGGCATCTTCGCCGGCGGATGGGGCGCCAACCGCGCCGCGGTCTACGGCGTCGAGGAGAAGGACCTGGGGTCGTTCTACGCCCAGCGCACCATCCTCAAGCGCGAGGTCCTGCCCTCCCACATCGCCAATGCCGTCTTCGTGCTCTGCGGCCCGGAGATGACCCACACGACCGGGCTGCACGTGCCGGTCGACGCCGGCGTCGCCGCCGCCTTCCTGCGATGACCAGGGAGGTCCGGGTCGCGGCCGTCGACCTCGGCGCGACCTCGGGCCGGGTCATGGTCGGGACGGTCGCGATCGGTGCGGGTGCGGACAGGCTGGATCTGCAGGAGGTGCACCGCTTCCCCAACGGGGCGGTGCGCGCCGGGGACGGCCTCTTCTGGGACGTCCTGGCCCTGCACCGCGAGGTCGTCCACGGGCTGCGGCTCGCCGCACGCGGCGGCCGGCTCGACGGGGTCGGCATCGACTCCTGGGCCGTCGACCACGGCCTGCTGGACCGCGACGGGCACCTGCTCGGCAACCCCTTCAGCCACCGCGACGTCCGCACCGACGGGGTGGCGGCGCTGGTCGCCGAGGAGGTGGGGCCCGCGGAGCAGTTCGCCGTGAACGGGCTCGCCGCACTGCCGTTCAACACCGTCTACCAGCTGGTCGCCGCGCGCGGCACGGCCGCGCTGGAGTCCGCCGAAAGGCTGCTGCTGGTACCGGACCTGCTCGGCTACTGGCTGACGGGCGAGGTCGGCGCCGAGCGCACCAACGCCTCCACCACCGGTCTGCTCGACGTGGTGACGGGGGAGTGGTCGACCGCGCTGACCGGCCGCCTCGGCCTCCCGCGGGGCATCCTGGCGCCCCTGCGCGAGCCCGGGGACGTGCTGGGTCCGCTGCTCCCCGAGGTGGCCGCCGAGGTCGGCGTCGAGTCAGGTGCCGGGCCGGGCGTACCGGTCGTGGCCGTGGCCTCCCACGACACCGCCTCCGCGGTGGTGGCCGTCCCGGCCACGTCGACCGGTGACGTGGCCTACCTGTCGTCCGGCACGTGGTCCCTTCTCGGCCTCGAGCTGGAGGCGCCGGTGCTGACCGAGGACGCCCGGCTGGCGGGGTTCACCAACGAGGCCGGCCTCGACGGCACCGTGCGGTTCCTGCGCAACGTGATGGGGTTGTGGGTGCTCTCGGAGTCCCTGCGCATGTGGCAGTCGGCCGGAGTGCACGGGACGGACCTGTCGACCCTGCTGACCGCCGCCGCCGACCCCGCGCAGGTCCGGCCGCTGCACACGGTCGTCGACATCGACGACCCGCGGCTGCTGGCCCCGGGGAACATGCCGGCGCGGATCGTCGCGCTCGCCACCGAGACCGGCGAGCCCGTGCCGCGCACTCCGGTCGAGGTCGTACGGGCGGTGCTGGACAGCCTGGCGCTGGCCTACCGCCGCACGCTGCACCAGGCCGTCGGCCTGGCCGGTCGCGACCCGGACGTGCTCCACGTCGTCGGTGGAGGCACCCGCAACGCCCTGCTCTGCCAGCTGACCGCGGACGCCTGCGGGCTGCCGGTGGTCGCCGGCCCGGCCGAGGCGGCCGCGCTGGGCAACGTGCTGGTCCAGGCCCGGGCCCTCGGGGTGGACCTGCCCGACCTGGCCGCGATGCGCGACCTGGTCGCGCGCACCCACGAGCTGGTGCGCTACGAGCCCACGAGCGGTTCAGACTGGGCCGCGGCGGCCGACCGGCTGGCCCGCGCGGACAGTGGCGCCGTGCCCGGTTTCCCCACGAGTGAGAGTGTGGTCACATGAGGGTCGCCCTGATGGTCACGTGCGTGAACGACGCGATGTTCCCCGACACCGGCAAGGCCGTCGTGCGGCTGCTGCGGAGGCTGGGGGTCGAGGTGGAGTTCCCGGCCGCGCAGACCTGCTGCGCGCAGCCGATGGTGAACACCGGCTACCTCGACGAGGCCGTGCCGGTGGTGCGGACCTACGTCGACGCCTTCGCCGGGTACGACGCGGTGGTCACCCCCTCCGGGTCCTGCGCAGGCTCGGCGCGGCACCAGCACGGGCTGGTCGCCCGTCGCTCGGGAGACCCGTCGCTCGAGCGGGCGGTGGCCGACGCGCCACCGACCTACGAGCTGAGCGAGTTCCTCGTCGACGTGCTCGGGGTGACCGACGTGGGCGCCTACTTCCCCCATCGCGTGACCTACCACCCGACCTGCCACTCGCTGCGGATGCTCGGCGTGGGCGACCGGCCGCGCCGGCTGCTGGAGAACGTGAGGGGCCTCCGGCTGGCCGAGCTGCCCGGCGCGGAGGAGTGCTGCGGGTTCGGTGGGACCTTCGCGGTCAAGAACGCCGACACCTCGGTGGCGATGGGCTCCGACAAGGCCCGCCACGTCCGCGAGACCGGCGCCGAGGTGCTGGTCGCGGGTGACAACTCCTGCCTGATGCACATCGGTGGCCTGCTCTCGCGCCAGCAGGCCGGCGTACGGGTGATGCACCTCGCCGAGGTCCTCGCGGCCACCGAGGACGACGCCGAGCAGGTCCCGACCGACCAGCCGGCCGACCTGGCCGCGGAGCAGTCGGCCGGGCGTACCGACCGGATCCAGCACGGCCTCGAGCAGGGAGCCACCTCATGAGCGCCACCTTCGTCGGCATGCCGCCCTTCCCGACCGCGGCCCGCCAGGCCCTCGCCGACACCCAGCTGCGCCACAACCTGGCCCACGCGACCGGCACCATCCGCGCCAAGCGGGCCAGGGTCGTCGCCGAGGTCGAGCACTGGGAGGAGCTGCGCCTGGCCGGGGCGGCCGTCAAGGCCCGCGCGCTGGCCGACCTCGAGACCAACCTGGTCCGGCTCGAGGAGTCGCTGACCGCGCAGGGCGCGACCGTGCACTGGGCGCGCGACGCCGCCGAGGCCTGTGAGGTCGTGGCCCGGGTGGCACGCAGCCACGGGGTCGACGAAGTGGTCAAGGTCAAGTCGATGGCGACGGCGGAGATCGAGCTCAACGAGGCGCTCCAGGCGCAGGGCATCGCGGCCTGGGAGACCGACCTGGCCGAGCTGATCGTGCAGCTCGGCGACGACCTGCCCAGCCACATCCTGGTGCCCGCGATCCACCGCAACCGCGCCGAGATCCGCGAGATCTTCCGCTCCAAGATGGCCGCCTCCGGCAAGCCCGCGCCCGACGACCTCACCGACGAGCCGGCCGTCCTGGCCGGGGCCGCCCGGCAGCACCTGCGCGAGAAGTTCCTGCGCGCCAAGGTCGGCGTCTCCGGGGCCAACTTCGCCGTCGCCGAGACCGGCACCCTGGTGGTGGTCGAGTCCGAGGGCAACGGCCGGATGTGCCTGACCCTGCCCGAGGTGCTGATCAGCGTGGTCGGCATCGAGAAGGTGGTGCCGACCTTCGCCGAGCTCGACCCGCTGCTGCGTCTGCTGCCGCGCTCCTCGACCGGGGAGCGGATGAACCCGTACACCTCGATGTGGACCGGCGTCACGCCCGGCGACGGGCCGCAGGAGGTGCACGTGGTGCTGATCGACAACGGTCGTACGCGCGCCCTGGCCGACGAGGTCGGCCGCCAGGCGCTGCGCTGCATCCGGTGCTCGGCCTGCCTCAACGTGTGCCCGGTCTACGAGCGGACCGGCGGTCACGCCTACGGCTCGGTCTACCCCGGCCCGATCGGGGCCATCCTCAACCCGCTGATGCGGGGCCAGGGCGACGCCCAGGTGGACTCCCTGCCGTACGCCTCGTCGCTGTGCGGCGCGTGCTTCGAGGTCTGCCCGGTGCGCATCGACATCCCCGAGGTGCTGGTGCACCTGCGCTCCAAGGTCGTCGACGCCCACCGCGAGGACCGGGTGCCGAAGGCCGAGGCCGTGGCCATGAGGGGCACCGCGTGGGCCTTCACCGACGCCCGACGCCTCGGCGGCGCCGAGTGGCTGTCCGGCCTGGCCGGACGGGTGCTGACCCGTGTCGGCAAGGCGCGCCTGCCCGGGGGCCGCGCCACCGCGGGCCGGCTCCCCGGTCCCGGTGCTGCGTGGACCGGCGCGCGCGACATGCCGGCCCCGCCGCGTGAGTCCTTCCGGGCGTGGTGGCGCCGCACCGACGGCGGCCGGTCCGAGCAGAAGGGCGGTGAGTGAGCGGTGGTCGAGGAGCGAGCGGTGGTCGAGGAGCGAGCGCCGCGGGGCCCCGCACGGGAGGAGATCCTCGGCCGCGTCCGCGCGGCCCTGGCCGACGTCTCGCCCGAGGACCGGGCGACCCCCGCGCCAACGCCGCCGCCGGGCGTACGCCTCGAGGGCGACGCGCTGCTCGACCGGTTCGTCGACCGGGTCGAGGACTACAAGGCCACGGTGCGCCGCTGCACGCCCGAGGACCTCGCGGCCACGGTCGCTGCAGCGCTGGCGCCGCTGGGGGAGGGCGCGCGGGCGGTGGTGCCGTCCGGGTTGGACCTGGAGGTGCCCGGCGCGGTGCGCGACGACCGGCTGACGTCCTACGACCTCGACGAGATCGAGGCCGTGGTGACCGCGGCACGTCTGGGGATCGCGGAGACCGGCACCATCGTCCTCGACCACGGCCCGGACCAGGGGCGGCGTGCGATCAGCCTGGTGCCCGACCTGCACGTCTGCATCGTGCGCACCGACCAGGTGGTCGCCGACGTGCCCGACGCGGTCGCCGGGCTCGACCCCACGCGGCCGATGACGTGGATCAGCGGTCCGTCGGCGACCAGCGACATCGAGCTCGACCGGGTCGAGGGCGTCCACGGGCCTCGGACGCTGCATGTGGTGCTGGTGGGTTGAGGCGGTCCGGTCCGGTGGTCGTCGATCCGGCGCAATTGTGGGGTTCCAGCTGAACGGCGCGTCCGGACCCAGTCACAAGTCGACAATTGCGGAGTTGTGACATCGACCCCCGAGACCCATCTCACGCCCGGCAGGCGCGGGGCCCGTGACAGGCGCGGTGCCAGGCTGGCGTGGTGACCACCACCGCCGGCGCCGGGCACCTGCCCGGGAGCCCGGAGTGCCGGCGCCTCAACGTCGCGATGGTGCTGGTCGGCATGGCCGCCTTCGCGATCCTCTACGCCACCCAGCCGATCCTCCCCCGAGCTCGGGGAGGAGTACGGCGCGGACGCCCCGCGCGCCAGCCTCACCGTCTCCGCGGCCACCGGGGCGCTGGCGCTGCTGGTCATCCCGGCCACCGCGATCGGCCTGCGGGTCGGCCGCGTCCGCACCATCCGGTGGGGCCTGCTGGCCGCGGTCGTGCTCACCCTGGTCGCGGCGCTCGCCCCGACCTTCGGCCTCCTCGTGGCTGCTCGCGGGCTCGCCGGTGCCGCCCTGGCCGGGGTGATGGCCGTCGCGATGGGCCACGTCGCGGAGGAGATCCACCCCCGCGGCCCGGCCGTGGCGATGGGCCACGTCGCGGAGGAGATCCACCCCCGCGGCCTGGTCGGGGCGACGGGGCTCGACGTCGCCGGCAACTCCCTCGGCGGGGTCTCGGGGCGGCTGGTCACCTCGGGCGCCGCAGACCTCGGCGGCTGAGGGTCGCGCTCGGCGTGCTCGGCGTCGTCGCCGCGGTCGTCACGGTCCTCGTCCGGCGCTTCACCGAGGACACCGGCCCGGCCCCCGACGCGACGCCCGGCCCGGCCCCCGACGCCCCCGGCGCCGTACGCCCGGGGGTCGCCGTCCTGCTCCGCGAGCCGTCGGTGGTGCGGTGCTGCTGCTCCCGTTCGTGCTGATGGGCGGCTTCGTGGCCACCTACAACTACCTGTCGTTCCGCCTGGCGGCTGCCCCGTTCGACCTGCCGGCCGCGGTGGTCGGGCTGGTGTTCCTCGCCTACCTGGCCGGCACCGTCTCCTCGGCCTGGGCCGGACGGGCCGCGCAGCGTCACGGCCGCCCCCGGGCGCTCGCGCCCGGGGTGCTGGTGATGGGCGTCGGGCTGGCGCTGACGCTGCCCGACCGGCTGCCCCTCGTGGTCGCGGGCCTCGTGGTGCTGACGGCCGGTTTCTTCGCCGCGCGCGCCGTGGCCAGCGGCTGGGCGCCCGTGCTCGGCGTGGCCGCACCTGCGCGCGCGTCGGCGCTCTAGGTCGCGATGTACTACGCCGGCTCCAGCATCTTCGGCGCGCTGGTCGGCCTGGCCTGGCGCGCCGACGGGTGGGGCGTCACCGCCGCCTCGGTGGGCCTGCTGGTCGCGGTGGCGCTCCTGCTGGTCGGCGTGGCCGCGCGCACCCGCCGTACCCGGGGCACGTCACCGCCCGGCCGCGTCCGCCGCCCGCGGTTCACTCCGACTCCCACTCGAGCAGGTCGCCCGGCTGGCACTCCAGCACCCGGCACATCGCCTCCAGCGTGCTGAACCGCACCGCCTTGGCCCGGCCGTTCTTCAGCACGGCCACGGTGGCCGGGGTCAGGCCGACCGCCTCGGCGAACTCACCGACCCCATCTTGCGCCGCGCCGGCTGGACGTCGAGGCGTACGACGATCGGCATCAGATGACCGCGTCCATGTCCGTACGCAGAGTCGTGGCCTGCCGGGCCCGCATCACGACCATCAGCAGGCCGAGCACCGCCCCGCCGACCGCGACCAGCACCGTCCAGGCCGCGGCGATCGACCACACGATGCCGTCGACCGACGTCAGGGCGGTGTCGCTGACGATGCGGTCGGCGCGCACCAAGGAGAGCAGGCGCCAGGTGCAGACGACGACCACCTGCACGCACAGCAGCCAGTACGCCGCCAGCGCCGTGAGCGGCCAGCGCCACCGTGCGGCGTCGGGGTCCTCCTGCGCGAGGTAGGTGTACTGGCCCGGGAACGAGAAGGTCTGGAGCGCGAGGAGCGCGGCGAACAGCATCACCAGGCAGACCCGCAGGGCCAGGATGGCTCGACCTCCGATCATCATCGATCGACCGTCAACTGATCTCGATCGAAGGGCAACAGATATCCGTCACCCCGCGCGCCCGCTGCTAGCGTTCCCCGGTGCTCGACACCTTCGGCCCGCTCCCGGACGGCCGCCCCGTCCACCGCGTCGTCCTCGGCGGCGGTGACCGCGACGCCGAGCTGCACCTGCTGACCCTCGGCTCGACCGTCCACCGCCTCGTCGTCACGGGGGGCGACGGCGTGCGCCGCGACGTGGTCCTCGGCTACCCGGACGTGGCGTCGTACCTCGCCGGCGGCGACTACGTCGGCGCCGTCGTCGGGCGGTACGCCAACCGGATCGCCCGCGGTCGGTTCGAGCTCGACGGCGAGGTGCACGTGGTCGGCGCCCACGACCGGGGCAACAGCCTGCACGGGGGGCCCGACGGCTTCGACCGCAGGCTCTGGGACCTCGTCGAGGTCGGCCCGGAGGAGGACGGTCCCGACGCGGACGCCCCGACGTACGCCGTCCTGCGGCTCGACAGCCCGGACGGCGACCAAGGGTTCCCCGGCACGGTGCAGGTCGAGGCGCGGTGGGAGGTCGCGGACGACACGGTGCGCCTGACGATGACCGCCACCACCGACCGCGCCACGGTGGTCAACCTGAGCACCCACGCC
>JBKJPE010000040.1:0-12178 GCA_046595185.1 Nocardioides sp. | reverse complement strand
TCAGGCTACGCCTACCCGTGGGTGTGATCAAGTTGCACAAGTTTGCTGCCGCTGGATCAGGGAGCAGGATCCCCCGGCGCTGGCGATGCTGGCGCCGGGGGATCCTGCTCCCTGATCCAGCGGCAGCAAACTTGTGCAACTTGATCACACCCACGGGTAGGCGTAGCCTGACGCCGATCGCTAACCTCTGCGACTTTCGGAGAAGCGACGACGGCTCAGCGGCCACGCAGTGGCTGCGCCCACCCTCAAAGGACGACCATGACCAGGATCCAAGCAACCGACGCCACTGGCGCCATCTCCGAGTTGTCCGCAGGTCAGTACTCCACGGTGTACAACCTGCTCTCCCTCGCCATCGCGAGCCTGCTTTTCACTGCCCTGTTCCTCCTCCTCTCCCAGCGCCAGGTCGCTCCGCGCTACCGCGCCGCGCTCATCGTGTCGGCGACGGTCTGTGGGATCGCGGCCTACCACTACTTCCGGATCTTCTCGAACTTCCAGGAGAGCTACCCCGCGGGTTCCACCATCGACGCGGCGCACGTGCTGTCGAACGTGGAGTTCAACGAGGGCTACCGCTACGTCGACTGGTTCTTGACCGTGCCCCTCTTGCTCGTCGAGACCGTCGCCGTGCTCGCCCTGTCGCGCACGGCCGCCAACAAGCTGCTCGTCAAGCTGGTCCCGGCTGCGGCACTGATGATCCTCCTCGGCTACCCCGGTGAGATCACCTTGGAGACCGGGCCCCGCGTGATCTGGGGCATCTTGTCGACCCTGCCGTTCCTCTACCTGCTCTACGTGCTGTTCGTCGAGCTCGGCAGGGCGATCGAGGGCAGGTCTGCCCAGGTACGCAAGCAGATCTCGAACCTGCGGTGGCTGCTGCTGGCCTCGTGGGGTGCGTACCCCATCGCCTACGCGTTCCCGCTGCTGGGGGGCGAGTTCTTCGGCGGCGCCGACGGCTTCGTGGCGCGTCAGGCCGGGTACTCCGTCGCCGACATCGTGGCCAAGGCCTTCTTCGGCATCCTGATCTACCGTCTGGCGCGGACCCAGAGCATCGAAAGCGAGCCTGAGCTGTACGGGGACCACGCCGACGCCCCCAAGACCGGCAGCGTCCCCGGCCACGGCACCCGGCAGCCGGTCTGAGGCCCAGCCGACAGGCCCCCCGCCGAGCCGGCCGGGGTCGCGACCGCGGCGACCGGCATGCTGCTCCGCTACGCCCCGTTCCGCCTGGTGGCGGAGCGGGGCGTTGTGGGCCGCGCTGGCCGCCCCCCGACGACGTCACGCGAGCGAAGCACCCACGTAGCGCTTGACGGACGAGCAGAGCCGGCACGCCCTCAGCGGGTGGACCGACCTCGCGCGTTGCGAACCACACGTGTTGGCTGTGTGACCAGGCTCATCAGGCGGTCGACGGAGGCGTCGATGTTCGATCGGCTCGCGGTGGTCAACCGCGGTTGACCGGCGAGGCGGATCACCCGAGCCGTGCGGCAGCTCAACGAGGAGCGCGGTGGTGACATCACGGTCATCGCGCTGCACACCCGGACCGAGCAGCGGGCGCTGTTCGTCCGAACCGCCGACGAGTCGGTCTGCCTGAGCGACACCGGCTCCGCGGGCACCCCGAGGAGATGCGCCCGGGCCGCCTGATCCTGGGAGTGTTGATTGACGTGTAAGACACCCATTCCGATACGGTTAGCGTACTTTCCGGATCGGTCAAAGGTGGGTTCTCGTGTGGTTGGTCATCATCTTCGCGCTGGCGGGGGGGCTCGCCCAGCTGGTCGACGGCACCCTCGGGATGGGGTTCGGCGTCACGTCGGCCACGGTGCTGCTCTTCATGGGCATCGCGCCGGTCACCGCGAGCGCGGCGACGCACGCCGCGAAGCTGCCCACCACCCTGATCAGCGGGCTGTCCCACTGGCGTGAGGGCAACGTCGACACCGCTGTCCTGGTGCGGGTGGCGCTGCCGGGTGCGGTGGGGGGCTTCCTCGGCGCCGTCGTCCTGACCAACATCAGCCTCGAGGCGGCGAAGGGTGGGATGGCGGGCCTGCTGATCTTCTTCGGCGTGGTCATCTTCGCCCGGTTCGGCCTGGGGCTGCGGCTGATCCCGGTGCCCAAGAACGGCGACACGGCGCGCTGGCTCTCCCCGATCGGGGTCCTGGGCGGCTTCGTGGACGCCACCGGTGGCGGCGGGTGGGGCCCCGTCGTCACGCCCAGCCTGATGACCGTCACGCGGCACGAGCCGCGCAAGGTGGTCGGCACCGTCAACGCCGCCGAGTTCCTCGTCGCCGTGTCCGTCTCGTTCGGGTTCCTCACCGGCGCCGCGCAGGAGGGGATCCCGTGGCTTCCCGTGGTCGGCCTCATGGTCGGTGGCGTCATCATCGCCCCGATCGCCGCGCGGCTGGCAGGCCGGCTCCCGCACGCGCCGATGGGCACGATGGTCGGAGGCCTCGTGGTCCTCGTCAACAGCGTCACGATCGTCGCCTCCCTCGGCGGGCTGCCGGGCTGGATCGACGCCGTCCTGCTCCTGGTCGCGGTCGTCGTCACCGGCGCTGTCGCCACCCGCGCCTGGCGTCGCGAGAGGGACCAGCGCGCGACCGACCCGGTCCTGCAGGACGCCTCACGCTGAGGTTCGTCGGCGGGGGGCGTTGCGCGTCCCGTCCGGACGTAGTTGTCTGAGCGGCCAGGATCACCGGCCGGTTGACAGGGGCGTACATGTTCGAGCGACTCGCAGTGGTCAACCGAGGCGAACCCGCGGTGCGGATCACCCGGGCGGTGCGCCAGCTCAACGAGGAGCGCGGCAGTGACATCAAGGTCATCGCCCTGCACACCGAGGCCGAGCAACGGGCGCTGTTCGTCCGAGGGGCCGACGAGTCGGTCTGCCTGAGGGACATCGGCTCGGAGGGCGTGCCGTACCTCGACCACACCGAGCTGGAACGCGCGCTGCGGCTCAGTCGCGCCGACGCGGTGTGGGTCGGGTGGGGCTTCGTGGCGGAGGACCCGGCGTTCGCCGAGCTCTGCGAGCGCCTCGGCCTGGTCTTCGTCGGCCCGTCCGCTGCGGCCATGCGGCAGCTGGGCGACAAGATCGAGGCCAAGCTCCTCGCGGAGAGCACCGGGGTCCCGGTGGCCCCGTGGAGCGGGGGACCGGTCTCGAGTGCCGAGGAGGCGGCACGAGCCGCCGAGGACATCGGGTACCCGGTGATGCTCAAGGCCAGGAGCGGCGGCGGCGGACGCGGGATCCGGATGGTGCGGACCGCGGACGAGATGCCGGAGGCCTTCGAGCGCACGCAGGCCGAGGCCCAGGCCACCTTCGGGGACCCGGTGGTGTTCCTGGAGAGCCTGGTCGGCGGTGGGCGCCACATCGAGGTGCAGGTGATCGCCGACCAGCACGGGACCGTCTGGGCGCCGGGGGTCCGCGACTGCTCGATCCAGCGACGCAACCAGAAGCTGATCGAGGAGTCCGGGTCCCCCGTGCTCACCGAGCAGCAGATCACCGAGCTCCGCACCGCCTCGATCGCGCTCGTCTCCGCGGCCGGGTACCAGGGTGCGGGCACGGTCGAGTACCTCTACCAGCCCGAGGACCAGACCTTCGCGTTCATGGAGGTCAACACCCGGCTGCAGGTGGAGCACCCCGTCACCGAGGCCACCACCGGGCTCGACCTGGTCAAGCTCCAGCTCCTGGTGGCCCTCGGGGAACCGTTGACGGGGGAGGCACCTGCCGAGACCGGGCACGCGGTCGAGGCCAGGCTGAACGCCGAGGACGCCACCGAGGGGTTCGCACCGGCGCCGGGCACCGTCACCGTCTTCATCCCACCCGCCGGCCCGGGCGTCCGGGTCGACACCGGCATCGCGGCCGGCGAGGTGATCCCGCCGGAGTACGACTCCATGGTCGCGAAGGTGATCGCCTGGGGACGCGACCGTCCCGAGGCGCTGGCCCGGCTGCGCTGCGCGTTGCGGGAGACGACCGTGCTCATCCAGGGCGGCACGACGACCAAGTCGTTCCTGCTCGACCTGCTCGCCCGTCCCGAGGTGGTCTCCGGCGAGGCCGACACGCAGTGGCTCGACCGGGTCGCCGCCGAGATGGCCGCGGCGCCGGCGGCCCACGCGGACATCGCCCTGCTCAGCGTCGCCATCGACGTCTACGACGCCGAGGAGGCGACCGAGCGTGCCTCGTTCCTGGCGTCGGCCCGCGGGGGGCGCCCGCGGGCCAGCCACGTCGTCGGTCGCCGGGTCGAGCTCGCCTACCAGGGCCAGACGTACGCCTTCACCGTCTCCCAGGTCGGTCAGCAGGCCTACCGTCTCGAGGTGCAGGACCAGGTGATCACGGTCGACCGGGACCGGGTCGACGACTACCAGAGCCGGCTCTCGGCCGGGGGGCGCCGCCACGACGTGAGCAGCGTCGCCGGCACCGGCAGCCACCTCGTCGACGTCGACGGTTTCAGCATCCGGGTCGTCCACGACGACGCCGGGGTCGTCCGGGCTCCAGCGCCCGCGGTCGTCGTGGCGGTGCGGGTGCAGGCCGGCGACCAGGTCGAGGCCGGCGCGACGGTCGTCGTCCTGGAGAGCATGAAGATGGAGACCGCCGTACGAGCCCCTGCCGCGGGCGTCGTGCGCGAGGTCTCCGCCGTGGTCAACTCCCAGGTCGACGCGGGGGCGCCGCTGCTGCGGCTGGACCAGGTGGAGGACGACGCCGAGGTGTCCGAGGCGCCGATGGTCGACTTCGAGGAGGTCGACGGGACCTCCGGGGACGACCCGAAGGTGCGCGCGCTCACGATGCTGCGGGACCTGCGCTCCCTGATCAGGGGTTACGACGTCAGCGCGCGACGGGGTGTGGCGCTCGTGGCCGACTACGTCGACGTCCTGGACCAGGTCGGCCTCGAGGACGTCGACCTGCTGGAGGCCGAGGTCTTCATCGCGACCACGTTCGCCGACCTGTGCGACCTCTCCCGCAACCGTCCCACCGACGAGGAGAGCTCGACCGACGAGCAGGTGCACAGCCCGCGCGAGCACTTCCACACCTACCTGCACTCGCTCGACGTCGAGCAGGAGGACCTTCCGGAGAGCTTCCGCGCGCGGTTGACCCGGGCGCTGCAGCACCACGGGGTCACCGACCTGGAGCGGACCCCGCAGCTGGAGGAGGCCGTCTACCGGTTGTTCCTGGCCCAGCAGCGGGCCGCCGACCACGTCCCGGTGATCGCCGCCCTCCTCGAGCACTGGCTCGCCCACCGCGACGAGGTGTCCGCCGACGACAGCCATGCGATCGGTGACGTGCTCGACCGGCTGGTCAGCGCCACCCAGCTGCGGTACCCCACGCTGGGCGACCTGGCCCGGACCGTACGGTTCCAGCTCTTCGAGGAACCCCTCATCAAGCAGGCCAGGGAGGGGGCCTACCAGGGGATCCAGAAGCATCTGGACTACCTGGACGAGCACCCGGAGGCCGACGACCGCGCCGAGCACGTCACCGCTGTGGCCGCCCTGACCGAGCCCGCCGTCCCGCTGCTGGGCGTGCGGGCCGTCACCGACAGCCGCGGGCACGAACCCCTGCTCGAGGCGCTCACCCGTCGCTACTACAAGATCCGCACGCTGGAGGACGTCCGCTCCTTCGTGCACGAGGACCGCCAGTTCGTCACCGGCAACTTCGACCTGCGCGGCGAGCGGCTGCACCTGGTCTGCGCCGTCACCGACGTGGACGGGCTCCCCGCCACGGCCCGGGCCGCGGCGTCGATGGCGCAGGAGGTCGACGACCCCACGAACCTGGTGGTCGACCTGTACGTCGCCTGGAGCGACGGGCCCGCCGACGACGACGAGATGTCGGCGGCCCTGCACCGGATCCTCGCCGACGTACCCCTGGTCAGCAGCGGCCGCCGCGTCACGGTGACCGTGTTCGGGGGCACCGGCGAGCACGTGCGCCAGGTGACCTTCCGACCCGGGCCCGACGGCCTCGCCGAGGAACGGGTGCTGCGCGACATGCACCCGCTGACCGGTCAGCGCCTCGACCTGTGGCGGCTGAAGAACTTCGACGGCACCCGGCTCCCGGCCGCGGAGGACACCTACCTGTTCCAGTGCAAGGCCAAGGACAACCCGGCGGACGAGCGGCTGGTGGCCCTGGCCGAGGTCCGCGACATCACGCCGGTGCACGACGCGTCCGGCCAGGTCGTCTCCCTGCCGGCCGTCGAACGCGCCCTGGCCGCCTGTCTCGACGGCATCCGACGCCACCAGGCGCAACGCCGCGACCGCCTCGACGCCAACCTCATCTTCCTGTACGTGTGGCCCTTGGTCGAGGTGCCGTTGGAGGACATCGGCGACTTCGCGCGGGCGGTCGCGCCACTGACCGCGGGGGCGGGCCTGGAGGAGGTGATGATCCTGGGGCGGGTCGAGGACGAGGCCGCCCAGGAGCCGCGCTACGTCGCGCTGCGCTTCACCAACGGGCCCACGGGTGTCACCGTCTCCGTGACCGACCCGCCCACGGAGCCGTTGCAGCCCCTCGACGTCTACGCCCAGAAGGTCAAGCGCTCCCGCGCCCGGGGCGCCACCTACCCCTACGAGCTCGTCTCGCAGGTCGCGGGTCCCGGTGGCACGTTCGCCGAGCACGACCTCGACGACGACGGCCGCCTGGTCCCCGTGGAGCGACCGGCCGGCCAGAACAAGGCCGGGATCGTCGCGGGTCTGGTGACCACCCCGACCCACCGCTACCCCGAGGGCATGACCCGGGTGGTGCTGCTCGGCGACCCGACGAAGGCCCTCGGCTCGGTGGCGGAGCCGGAGTGTGCCCTGGTGATCGGGGCCCTCGACCTCGCCGAGCGGATGCAGGTGCCGGTGGAGTGGTTCGCGCTGTCCTCGGGCGCGAAGATCTCCATGGACAGCGGCACCGAGAACATGGACTGGGTCTCGCGCGTGCTGCGCCGGCTGATCACGTTCACCCAGGCCGGCGGCGAGGTCAACGTGGTCGTCACCGGGATCAACGTGGGGGCCCAGCCCTACTGGAACGCCGAGGCCACGATGCTCCTGCACACCAAGGGCATCCTGGTGATGACCCCGGACAGTGCGATGGTGCTGACCGGCAAGCAGTCGCTGGACTACTCAGGAGGGGTCTCGGCGGAGGACAACTTCGGCATCGGGGGCTACGACCGGGTGATGGGCCCGAACGGCCAGGCGCAGTACTGGGCCCCGAACCTCGCCGGAGCGTGCGACATCCTCTTCGCGCACTACGACCACGCCTACATCGCGCCGGGAGAGTCCTCGCCGCGGCGGGCCGAGACGACCGACCCGCTCGACCGTGACGTGCGGGACTACCCGCACGAGCACCCGATCAGCGAGTTCACGACCGTCGGGGACATCTGGTCCGCGGAGACCAACCCCGAGCGCAAGAAGGCCTTCGACATCCGCACCGTGATGCGCGCCGTGGTCGACCAGGACCACGAGGTCCTCGAGCGCTGGGCCGGCATGGCCGACGCCGACACCACGGTGGTCCTCGACGCCCACCTGGGCGGGTACCCGGTCACCGTGCTCGGCATCGAGTCCCGCCCGATCCCCCGCAAGGGTGCGTTCCCCGCCGACGGGCCGGACCAGTGGACCGCCGGCACGCTCTTCCCGCAGTCCTCGCGGAAGACGGCCCGGGCGATCAACGCCGCGAGCGGCAACCGACCCCTGGTGGTGCTGGCGAACCTGTCAGGTTTCGACGGATCGCCGGAGTCGCTGCGCAAGTGGCAGCTCGAGTACGGTGCCGAGATCGGCCGCGCGATGGTCAACTTCGACGGGCCGATCGTGTTCTGCGTCGTGTCGCGCTACCACGGCGGCGCCTTCGTCGTCTTCTCCGGTGTCCTCAACGACAACATGGAGGTAATCGCCATCGAGGGGTCCTACGCCTCGGTCATCGGCGGCGCCCCGGCCGCGGCCGTGGTCTTCGCCCGCGACGTCTCCACCCGTACGTCCGAGGACCCCCGGGTCGTCGAGCTCGGGGCAGAGCTGCGCGGCGCCGACGACGGCGACCAGGCCCGGCTCCGGGCCGAGCTGGTCGACCTGCAGACCTCGGTCCGTTCCGAGAAGCTCGGCGAGGTCGCCCAGGAGTTCGAGAACGTGCACAACATCGAGCGGGCCCGGAGCGTCGGGTCCGTCGACACGATCATCCCGGCCCGAGAGCTGCGCCCCTACCTGGTCGCAGCCGTCGAGCGGGGGCTCGACCGGGCGAGGACGACCTCGCCCGGGCGCACCGACTGACCGACCGGCCATCCGTCCCCACCCCAGCTCGAGAGCAGGAGCCCCCCATGCAGCCCTTCCTTGTGAACAGCCACGACCGCATCGTCTTCCCCTCCAACTTCGTCCCCGAGCTCGACCTCTCCGCCATCGACAGCCTCGAGCAGCTCGACGCCGTCGTCCGCCGTGACTTCGAGACCAAGGCGCCGACCGGGACCGACATCCTGGAGCGGGTCGAGCAGGGCCGGTACGCGAGCCGCTACGAGCTGATGCGCGACGTCGCGCTCAACATGTTCTGGGCCGGTCGGTTCGCCCTCACGCTGTTCGAGAAGAGACCGACCCGGTGGGCCGACGTGCCCCGGCACCGTACCGACGTGTTCCTGCCGGTGCTGACCCCCTGGGAGGACGGCGACAAGAAGGTGGCAGCGGTGCGGGGGGCCTACGAGGCGCTCCCCTCGACGTTCGACGAGCAGGTCGAGCACAAGATCTTCGAGATCCTCTTCCAGGTGTTCGGGCAGCGCAAGCACCACGCCACCGAGCTGACGGCCGTCAAGCCGACGGTCGCCGAGATCCTCGCCGACCCGGACAACCTGACGTTCCGGATCCGGGACTACGACCCCGACTTCCCGCGCTACGGGTTCGAGGACATCATCGACTGCGCCGAGGACGCACCCGAGATGGAGGCGTTGCACCGCTGGGCGATGGTGCTGCACAACCAGTACCCGTGGGACCGGGAGAAGGCCGACCTGGTCAGGGTCGGGGACCTCCAGGACGACGACTACGTGGTGGCGTTCCACCCGCGTGACCACGGTGTCGAGGCGTTCTTCCGGCGCTTGGCGCACGGGGGGACGAAGGCCCCGGCCTCCGCAGCACCGCGACCCGTCGCGCCCGTACGCCCCTACCCCGCCCTCGACGTGCGGTCGCGATTCACCGTGATGCCGCGCATCGAGGCGCTGGCCGTGGTCCACGGCGACCGGGTCTGCACCAACGAGGACCTGATCCGCAACGCCGCCTACAACTGGTCGCCGATGGCCGCCGACGAGATCCGGGACAAGACCGGCATCGAGCAGCGTCTCTACACCTCGGAGAGCTTCGAGGAGATGTCGCTGCGCGCAGCGCGGGGCGCGCTCGCCCACGCCGGTCTCGGTCCGGAGGACATCGGCGCGGTGATCGTCTGCACCTGCACCAGCACCCGTCTCATCCCCTCGGTGGCCACCTGGCTCTCCGGTGAGCTGGGCATCCAGCAGACGCACGCGTCCTTCGACCTGGTGGCCGCCTGCGCCGGGCTGCCGTACGGCCTGTCCGAGGCGACCCGGCTGCTCCAGGAGGTGGAGCGTCCGGTCCTGGTCGTCTGCGCCGAGAAGTTCTCGGACAAGATCGGGAACGTCCGACCCTCACGGATGATCTTCGGCGACGGGGCCGCCGCCCTCGTGGTGGGCGTGGCGCCGGAGGGCGCGGAACCCGACATCGAGTACCTGCAGACCTATGCCAGCGGGCCGGCCTCCGAGGTGAACTCGATCATCTGGCCCAACCCCGAGTTCGACAACAACATCACCGTCTACGGCCCCGAGGTGAAGTCGCTGGCCGGGCGCTACCTGGCCCAGATGATCGAGGAGCTCAAGGCGCTGCCCGGGCCGGAGGGGGCCACCGGGTCCCTCCTCGACAGCATCGACCTGATCGTCCCGCACCAGGCCAACAAGACGATGGTGGTCAAGCTGGCCGCGGACGCGGGGCTCGCCGAGGACACCCTGTTCTTCAACATCAGCCAGGTCGGGAACGCCTCGTCGGCCAGCATCCCGCTGGCCATCCACGACGCGGTGCGCGACGGCGCGATCACGGAGCCGATGCGCATCTTCGCGCCGGGCTTCGGGGCCGGTGCGGTCGCGGGCTACAGCGTGATGCGCATCGATCCGGCGGTGGTGGCCATCTCGTCCGAGGCGCCGACCGGGGACGCCTCGTCGGACCCGGGCACCCGCCAGCCCCCGCCCGAGCAGTCCACGGAGAACGTGGGCCTGGCCTTCGGGTAGACGCCGCAGGGGTGGCGCACCGGACCGGTGCGCCACCCCCGGTGACGTGGTGGGTGCCGGCGGCGCCGCCGCCGGCCGCCCGTCACATGTCCATGCCGCCGTTGACGCCCCAGACCTGGCCTGTGATGTAGGCCGAGGCGTCCGCCGCCAGGAAGTGGACCACGCGGGCGATCTCCTCCGGCCGGCACAGCCGGCCGATCGGGATCTGCTTCTTGATCCTCTCCAGAGCCTTCTCGGGCATGGCCGCGACCATGTCGGTGGCCACGAAGCCGGGGGTCACCGTGTTCACGGTGATGCCCACACCGTCGTCCTGGAGCTTGTCCGCCTTCGCCAGGACGAAGGCGGCCTCACGCGCGAGCGTCTTGGTCAGCCCGAGCATGCCGGCCTTGGAGGCCGCGTAGTTGGCCTGACCGACGTTGCCGGTCTCGCCGATCACCGAGGAGACGAAGATGATGCGCCCGGTCCCGCGCTCGACCATGTGCTCCAGCGCCGGCTGCGCCATGTAGAAGGAGCCGGACAGGTTGACCGCCAGGACCGTGTTCCAGTCCTCCACGGACATCGACATGGCCATCTTGTCGATGGTGATCCCCGCGTTGTTCACCAGGATGTCGAGGCGGCCGTGCTGGTCGAGCACCTCCTGGACCACCCGGCGACAGTCCTCGGGGCGGGAGACGTTGCCCTGGTGGATGGTCGCACGGCCCTCGCTGGCGAAGTCGTCCTCGAACGACTGGAGGAACTCCTGCGCGCGCTCGGTGTTGCCGCTGTAGCCGGCCGCCACCGACGCGCCCTGACTGGCCAGGCTGCGTACGATCGCGGCGCCGATCCCCCGGGTCCCCCCGGTGACCAGGGCCACCTTTCCTGAGAGCTTGTCGCCTGCGATGACGCCGGACTGTTCGCCGGGCGTGCCCGGGTGGTCGTTCACCGTGTTGCCTCCAGTTGCTGTCGGGGCGGCGGGCGTGGGGTGCCGCAGGCTGGTCCAGCCGCACCCGCCGGGTGTGTGACCCACACCATGTCAGGGCGCCGGGGATGGTGGAAGGGCCCAGGCACCGTCTCCTCCATCCGTCCGCGGTGTGCCGGCGCCCCATCGGCCCTCGACGGGCCCCGCTGCCGGGGCTGGTCGACGGTCCCGGGCCCGGGGTCGTCGTGCCCTTACCGCCGCCCCGGTCCCGGTCGAGGCTGGATCCAGGAATCCGGGAGCCCCCGGGGACGCCTCGACGGAAGGAACGCCGATGAGAGCGCTCGTCTAACCACGGACCCGGCCAGAAGGCCTGGGAGGACGTCCCCGACCCGGTCATCGTCGACGCGACCGATGTCATCGTGCAGATCGACACGACGACATCTGCGGCACCGACCTCCACATCCTCAAGGGCGACGTCCCCGCCGTCACCGAGGGCCGGATCCTCGGCCACGAAGGCGTGGGCACGAACATCGAGATCGGGTCGGCCGTCACCAGCGTCGCGATCGGCGACCGCGTCATCATCTCCTGCATCAGCGCGTGCGGCTCCTGCTCCTACTGCCACCAGGGCCTCTACGCCCGAGGAGGGCGCCAGTGGCATCGGATGGGTCCTCGGCCACCTCATCGACGGCACCCAGGCCGAGTACGCACGCATCCCGTTCGCGGACGACTCCGTCTACAAGGTGCCCGACGGGGTCAGCGACGAGGCTGCGGTCATGCTCTCCGACATCCTCCCCACCGGCTTCGAGATCGGCGTGCGGTGCGGCAAGGTCGAGCCCGGAGACGTGGTGGCGGTGGTCGGCGCCGGTCCGGTCGGCCTGGCCGCGATCATGACCGCCGGGCTGTACGGCGCCTCGCGGGTGATCGCCCTCGACCTCGATGACCACCGGCTCGCCCAGGCGAAGGTGTTCGGCGCCACCGACACCGTCAACAGCGGCGACGCCGACTGGGCCGACCAGGTGCGAGCGATGACCGACGGGCTCGGGGTCGACGTCGCCATCGAGGCGGTCGGAGTCCCCGCCAC
>JBKJPE010000157.1:0-18808 GCA_046595185.1 Nocardioides sp. | reverse complement strand
CACGAGGAGATGTTCACGCTGGTCGTGAAGGACCTCTATTCCTCCTACAAGGACCTGCCGCTCTCGATCTACCAGATCCAGACCAAGTACCGAGACGAGGCCCGCCCCCGGGCGGGGCTTCTGCGCGGTCGCGAGTTCGTCATGAAGGACTCCTACTCCTTCGACATCGACGACGCCGGGCTGGAGCACAGCTACCAGACCCACCGTGACGCCTACATTCGGATCTTCGACCGGCTCGGATTCGAGTACGTCATCGTCAAGGCGACCTCGGGTGCGATGGGCGGTTCCAAGTCGGAGGAGTTCCTGGCCAAGGCCGCGGTCGGCGAGGACACCTACGTGCGCTGCACGACCTGCGACTACGCCGCCAATGTCGAGGCCGTCGAGGTCCCCGTGCCCGTCCCTGTCGCCTACGACGACGTGCCGGCCGCGCACGCGGAGGAGACGCCCGGCACCCCGACCATCGCCACGCTGGTCGACCACCTCAACGCGGCGTTCCCCCGCACCGACAGGCCCTGGCTCGCCGGCGACACGCTCAAGAACGTGCTCGTGGTGCTCAAGCACCCCGACGGGACCCGCGAGCCGGTCGCGATCGGCCTGCCCGGGGACCGCGAGGTCGACCAGAAGCGCCTGGAGGGCCAGCTCGAGCCGATCGAGGTCGAGCCCTTCGACGAGGCCGAGTTCCAGCGCCACCCGAGCCTGGTCAAGGGCTACCTCGGCCCCGGCCCCGGTCCTTCCGGTGCGCCCGTGCTGGGGGAGAAGGGCGAGCCGGGGATCCGCTACCTGGTGGACCCCCGCGTCGTCGAGGGCACCCGCTGGGTCACCGGCGCCAACGCGCCCGGCAGCCACGTGCTCGACCTGGTCGCGGGGCGGGACTTCACCGCCGACGGCACGATCGAGGCCGCGGAGGTCCGAGACGGTGACGCCTGCCCGCTCTGCGACGACGGCGTCCTCGAGACCGCCCGGGGCATCGAGATGGGTCACATCTTCCAGCTCGGCCGCTGGTTCGCGGAGGCCCTCGGCCTGCGCGTCCTCGACGAGAGCGGCAAGCTGGTCACGGTCACCATGGGCTCCTACGGCGTGGGCATCACCCGCGCCGTGGCCGCCGTCGCGGAGGGCACGCTGGACGAGCACGGCCTCTGCTGGCCCCGTGAGCTGGCCCCGGCCGACGTCCACCTCGTGGCGGCCGGCAAGGACGAGGCGGTCAAGACCGCCGCCGAGCGGGTCGCGCACGAGCTCGACACCGCCGGGGTCGAGGTGATCTACGACGACCGGCACAGGGTCAGCCCCGGGGTGAAGTTCAAGGACGCCGAGCTGATCGGCGTGCCGACCATCGTGGTGGTCGGCAAGGGCCTGACCGGGGGCACGATCGAGGTCAAGGACCGGCGCACGGGCGTACGCGAGGACGTCGCGGCCGAGCGCGTGGTCGACCACCTCGTCGCCCTGGTCCGCGGCTGAGGGGACCGGCGGGCCGGTCGGTGCCACCGGGGCGCAGCGGTGCCGCACCTTCCTGCAACTTCCTGCAATGCACAGACGTGAGGTTCCGAGGTCCTCGCGAGGAGGAACCGGCTGCGGCAGAGTCGTGCTCAGGGAAAGCGGTCGGAGCCCACACCGGCCGCGGACCTCATGGCTCCTGTCCCGGGCCCCCAGCGGTCCGCGTGCTCGTCGTTCCGGGGAACATCTCGGGCGTTCCCCGGAAGACGAGCTCGCGGACCGCTGTCTCCGTCAGCACCTCGATCGCGAGCCGACGTCGCTCCCCGGTGGTGCGCTCCACGACCGACGCCCACACGACGGCGCAGGCGCGCTCCAGGTCGAGCGCAGCCGTCTCGACGCCCGCCGGGGTGCCCAGGTCGGCGTCCACGGCGTACGCCGGCAGCGCCGCCACCGGCTCGACGTCGTCGGCGGCCAGCAGGGCGGTGAGCAGGTCGCGGCGGTCCCGGTGCGCGGCGTAGGCCTCGGCGAGCAGGTCGGCCAGCACCGGGGCGGCCGACCGTGAGGTCTGCGCCCCGAGCAGCCCGTGCACCCACACCGCGGCGTGCTCCGCGGCGAGCGCGTCCTGCAGCGCCGTGCGGGCGCTCACGTCCGGCGTCCCGCGCCGTCGGTGGCGCCGCTGCCGCCCGGCGCGCCGCCGGGCACCGCGTCGGGCAGCCGCACCAGCCGCTGCGCCAGGCCGGCGGACATCGAGGCCAGCAGCCGGGCGAGGGCCCCGCTGTCGGCCGCGAGCGCGAGGTCTGCCAGGCGCGCCTGCAGCTGCTCCTCCCGGTCCCGGACCAGCCCGAGCAGCGGGTCCGCCGGCGCGGGGCGCGGGGCCGGTCGTGGGAGGTCGAGCGGCTGCCCGAGTGCCTCGGCGTGGGCCTCGTGCAGAGCCAGGAGCGGCGCCAGCGGGACCCTCAGCGCCGGGACGGAGCGACGGGACGCAGCGACCAGGGCCGCCGCCGCGGCGAGGGCCTCGCGCGCCTGCCCGACGAGGTCGGCGTCGTCGGTGGTCTCGTCGGCGCCGTCCGGGCCCCCGGTCGTCGCCGGGCTCAGGGACCGCCCGGGCGCGGGCGCCGGGCCGTCGTCGGCGCTGCAGCCCGCCAGCAGGAGGCCGGCACCCGCACCGCAGAGCAGCAGCCCCCGACGGGTCGTCGACACCGGTGCCGGCGGGGGTGCGACGGGCGGGCTCACAGGCGGTGAGCCTACCCGCGCCGGGGCCGCGGCCCGGCCGTCGCGGGCCCGCCGATGCCCTAGGATCGGACCCTTCCCGCGCGCGCCGCGGGTCGACCACAACAGCACAGGAGGACGGCACCGTGAACGCCCCCCAGGACCGGATCGCCGAGGAGCTCGCAGGACCCCTGCTCGAGCTCGGGCTCGACCTCGAGGCCGTGGAGCTGACGCCGGCCGGCAAGCGCCGTGTGCTGCGCGTGGCCGTCGACCAGGACGGCGGGGTGACCCTCGACGACGTCGCCGAGGCGACCCGGCGGGTCGACGAGGTGCTGGAGGCCTCGGACGTGATGGGCCAGCACCCGTACACCCTCGAGGTGACCTCGCGCGGGGTCGACCGCCCGCTGACGCTGGAGCGTCACTGGCGCCGTAACGCCGACCGGCTGGTCCGGGTCACCCTGCACGAGGGGGACCCGGTGAGCGGGCGGATCCTCTCCGCCGGGCCCGACTCGGCCGAGGTCGACGTCGACGGCACGACCACCACGGTCGCGTACGCCGAGGTCGCCCGCGCCCTCGTGCAGGTGGAGCTGAACCGTCGTGAGCGGCCGGGCGGCGCCGACGCGACCGACGACGACGCTGCCCACGACGTGACCGATGACGAGGGCGACGACCCCGCCGCCCTCACCGAGGAGGACGACTGATGGACATCGACCTGAGCATCCTGCGGATGCTGGAGCGCGAGAAGGAGGTCAGCTTCGAGGTGCTCGTCGAGGCGATCGAGCAGGCCCTGCTGATGGCCTACCAGAAGTCGCCGGGCGCACGGAGCGGCGCGCGCGTGGAGCTGGACCGCAAGAGCGGCCACGTCGCCGTCATCGCCCCCGAGCTCGACGAGGAGGGCGCGACGATCGGCGAGTTCGACGACACCCCCGCGGACTTCGGCCGGATCGCGGCCACCACGGCGAAGCAGATCATGCTGCAGCGACTGCGCGAGGCCGAGGACGACCGCCGGTTCGGCGAGTTCGCCGGGCGCGAGGGCGACGTCATCTCCGGGGTGGTCCAGCAGGGCCGCAACCCCGACGACGTGCTCGTCGACCTCGGCAAGCTCGAGGCGCACCTGCCGGTGGCGGAGCGGTCCCCGGGGGAGACGTACCAGCACGGCACCCGGATCAAGTGCCTGGTGCTCTCGGTGCGCAAGGGCATGCGCGGGCCCCAGGTGACCCTGTCGCGCTCGCACCCCAACCTTGTCCGCAAGCTCTTCGCCCTCGAGGTGCCCGAGATCGCCGACGGCAGCGTCCAGATCGCGGCCATCGCCCGCGAGGCCGGGCACCGCACCAAGATCGCGGTCCACACCTCGGTCCCCGGGATCAACGCCAAGGGCGCCTGCATCGGCCCGATGGGCCAGCGGGTGCGCAACGTGATGGCCGAGCTCGACGGCGAGAAGATCGACATCGTCGACTGGGCCGAGGACCCCGCCCGCCTCGTGGCCAGCGCGTTGTCGCCGGCCCGGGTCAGCGAGGTCAGGGTGGTCGACCTCGCCGCCCGGTCGGCGCGGGTCGTGGTGCCGGACTACCAGCTGTCCCTGGCGATCGGCAAGGAGGGGCAGAACGCCCGCCTGGCCGCCCGGCTCACCGGGTGGCGCATCGACATCCACTCCGACGAGGAGAGGGCCGAGGACGTGCCCCCCGCCCCACCGGTCGCCCCACCGGTCGAGCCGCCCTCCGCCAGGTAGTCCTGGCCCAGGAGGTGTGCCGCGACCGAGTCGTTTTCTCCCCTGCCGAGCAGGGAGGTAGGGTGGTAGACCGGTGGCGCGTCGACCGAGAGCACAGGTGAGCCCGGACCCCCTCGAGGGCCCGGTGCGCACCTGTATCGGCTGTCGGGAGCGGGCTGCCAAGCGCGAGTTGGTGCGGGTGACGACCGGCTCGGACCCCGACGGCCGACCGGCCGCGGTGCCCGACCTGGACGCCACCAGACCGGGCCGCGGGGCGCACCTGCACCCCACGACCCGGTGCTACGACCTCGCGGTGCGGCGCAAGGCGTTCGCCAGGGCCCTCCGGGCCCCGGCCGGGCTGGATGCGGCACCGGTGGGGGAGTGGCTGACCGGCTCGACCAAGACCAATGAAGGACCGACCAGGAACTGGAGCAGCAGCTCATGAGCACTCGATGAGTAACTCCCGATGAGTTTGCACCGCCTATAGAGGTCCGACGCACGCAGGACGCGGGTCGGGCCAGAAGGAGAAACGTGGCTAAGACCCGAGTCCACGAGCTCGCCAAAGAGTTCGGAGTCGAGAGCAAGTTCGTTCTCGAGAAGTTCAAGGAGATGGGTGAGTTCGTCAAGTCGGCGAGCTCGACCGTCGAGCTGCCTGCGGAGATGCGGTTCCGCAAGGAGGTCGGCGCCTCGCTGAAGGCGGCGGCCCCGGCTCCCGAGGCGCCGCCGGCGGCCGCCCCGTCCACCCCGGCACCCGGGACGCCGTCCGCCCCGGACACCTCCGGCAACCGGCCGGGGCCCCGACCCGGGCCGAAGCCGGCCGCCCGTCCCACTGCCGACACCCCGGCCGCCGAGGCACCCGCCGCCCCGGTCGCCCCCGAGGCGCCGGTCGAGGTCGAGGCGCCGGTCGCCCAGGACCCCGCCCCCGAGGCGCCCGAGGCGCCCGAAGCCCCCGAGGCCCCTGCGGCCGCCGCGTCCTCGGCCACCCCGAACGGTCGTCCCGGGCCCCGGCCGCCGACGCCCAAGGCCCCGGCCCCTCGTCCGGTCGGCCGGACCGGCACGCCGCGACCCGGCAACAACCCGTTCTCCTCCAACCAGGGGATGGGTCGTCGCCCCACGACGCCGCCCGTCGCACCCCCGGCCGCGGGCGCCCCGCCCGCCGCCGGCGGCACCGAGGCCGACCGGCCGCCGCGCCCGCCCGCGGGCCGCGACGGTGCTCCGCCGCGCCCGGGCATGCCCCGGCCCAACCCCGCGATGATGCCGAAGTCCCCCGCCGCGTTCGGCGCGGGCCCCGCCGGTCGTGCCGGAGCCCCGGGTCGTCCCGGCGCCCCCGGTCGCGGCGCCCCCGGCCGCGGTGCCCCGGGCAGCGCCCCGGGCCGCGGAGCACCGGGCGGTGCGCCCGGTGGGCCGCCGCGCACCGGTGGGTTCGGCGGCCGCGGCCGTCCGCCCCAGCGGGGCAGCACGCAGGGCGCCTTCGGGCGTCCCGGTGGGCCGTCGCGCCGTGGGCGCAAGTCCAAGCGGGCGCGTCGCCAGGAGTTCGAGCAGATGGAGGCCCCCACCCTCGGTGGGATGCGTGTCCGCAAGGGCAACGGCGAGACCGTGCGCCTGGCGCGCGGCGCCTCGCTGACGGACTTCGCCGACAAGGTGGGGCTCGACGCCGCCGCGCTGGTGCAGATGCTCTTCCACCTCGGCGAGATGGTCACGTCGACCGAGTCGGTCAACGACGCCACCCTGGAGCTGCTCGGCGAGGAGCTCAACTACGTCGTCGAGGTCGTCTCCCCCGAGGACGAGGACCGCGAGCTGCTGGAGTCCTTCGACCTGGAGTTCGGCTTCGACGAGGGCGACGAGGGCGACCTGATGATCCGACCGCCGGTCGTGACGGTGATGGGTCACGTCGACCACGGCAAGACCAAGCTCCTCGACGCCCTCCGCTCGGCCAACGTGGTCGACAAGGAGGCCGGCGGGATCACCCAGCACATCGGGGCGTACCAGGTCGTGACCGAGGTCGACAGCAACGAGCGCCCGATCACCTTCATCGACACCCCGGGTCACGAGGCGTTCACCGCCATGCGTGCTCGTGGTGCGCAGGCGACCGACATCGCGGTGCTGGTGGTCGCGGCCGACGACGGCGTGATGCCGCAGACGGTCGAGGCGCTCAACCACGCCAAGGCCGCCGGTGTGCCGATCGTGGTCGCGGTCAACAAGATCGACAAGCCCGAGGCGGACCCGACCAAGGTCCGTGGCCAGCTCACCGAGTACGGCCTGGTGCCCGAGGAGTACGGCGGCGACACGATGTTCGTCGAGGTCTCCGCCAAGGCCAACCTCAACATGGAGGGCCTGCTCGAGGCGATCGTGCTCACCGCCGACGCCTCGCTCGACCTGCGGGCCAACCCCACGCAGGACGCGCAGGGCCTCGTCGTCGAGGCGCACCTGGACCGCGGACGCGGTCCGGTCGCCACGGTGCTGGTCCAGCGCGGCACGCTGCGCGTGGGTGACTCCCTGGTCGCCGGCCCGGCTCACGGCCGGGTCCGCGCCATGCTCGACGAGCACGGCAACGAGCTGGCCCAGGCCGACCCGTCGCGTCCGGTGATGGTGCTCGGACTCTCAGCCGTCCCCGGCGCGGGCCAGAACTTCATCGTCGTCGACGACGACCGGATGGCCCGCCAGATCGCCGAGAAGCGTGAGTCGCGCGAGCGGGCGGCCATGCAGGCCAAGCGCCGCGTGCGTCGCACGCTCGAGGACTTCATGGCCTCCATGGAGAAGGGCGAGAGCCAGGAGCTCAACCTGATCCTCAAGGGTGACGTGTCCGGTTCGGTCGAGGCCCTCGAGGACGCCCTGTCGCAGATCGACGTCGGCGAGGAGGTCGGCATCCGGGTCATCGACCGCGGTGTCGGCGCGATCACCGAGACCAACGTCGACCTGGCCGCGGCGTCCGACGCCATCATCATCGGCTTCAACGTCCGGCCCCAGGGCAAGGCGACGGAGCTGGCGGACAAGCAGGGCGTCGAGATCCGCTACTACTCGGTCATCTACTCAGCGATCGAGGAGATCGAGGCGGCCCTCAAGGGCATGCTCAAGCCCGAGTACGAGGAGTCGACCCTCGGCCAGGCCGAGGTCCGCGAGATCTTCCGCTCGTCGAAGATCGGCAACATCGCGGGCTGCATGATCATCGGTGGGACGGTGCAGCGCCGGGCGAAGGTCCGCGTGCTGCGCGACAGCGCCGTGGTCGCCGACAACCTCGACCTGGCGTCGCTGCGCCGGGAGAGGGACGACGTGTCCGAGGTCCGCGAGGGCTTCGAGTGCGGTCTGGTCCTGCGCAACTTCCAGGACATCAAGATCGGCGACGTCATCGAGTCCTTCGAGATGCGTGAGATCCCGCGCGCCTGACGCGGACGGCACGGCACCACCGGCACGACCCTGCAGCACCGCAGGCCCGACGCACCCGTACGGCTCCGGCCGTGCGGGTGCGTCGCCCTCCGGTGGTGCTGCCCCGGCCCGAAGGAGCACGAAGATGAGCAACCCCCGCGTGCGGCGCATCGCCGACCGGATCCAGGTCGTGGTGGCCCAGATGCTCGAGCGCCGGGTCAAGGACCCGCGCCTCGGGTTCGTGACCATCACCGACGTCCGCGTCACCGGCGACAGCCAGCAGGCCACCGTCTACTACACCGTCCTCGGCGAGGACGCCGACCTCGAGAGCACCGCAGAGGCGCTGGAGTCGGCCAAGGGCCTGCTCCGCTCCGAGGTGGGCAAGCAGCTCGGCACCCGCCACGTGCCGTCCCTGACCTTCGTGCCCGACGCGGTCCCCGAGACCGCGCGCAAGCTCGACGAGGTCCTGGCCCGTGCGCGCGAGCTCGACGCCGAGCTGGCGGCGCGCCGCGTCGAGCAGTACGCCGGCGAGCCCGACCCGTACAAGAAGCCCCGTGACGAGGGCGACCCCGAGGACCTCGACGAGGACCCCGAGGGGCTGGACGGACCGGCCGACCGACGGTGAGCACGCCCCGGCCCGAGCCCGTCCCGGGCCTGCTCGTGGTGGACAAGCAGGGCGGGATGACCAGCCACGACGTCGTCGCCCGGGTGCGCCGGCTGGCCGGCACCCGCAAGGTCGGCCACGCCGGCACCCTGGACCCGATGGCGACCGGGGTCCTCGTGCTCGGGGTCGGCCGCGCCACCCGGCTGCTCGGCCACCTGGTGCTGACCGAGAAGACCTACGAGGCCACGATCCGGCTCGGCGGCGCCACCACGACCGACGACGCCGAGGGCGACGCGCTCCCCCCGGCGGACCCGGCGGCCGCGGCCGCCGAGGTCGCGGCACTGGGCCCCGAGCAGGTCCGCGCCGCCCTCGCGACCCAGGTGGGCGAGCGGGACCAGGTGCCCAGCGCGGTCTCGGCGATCAAGGTCGACGGGCGCCGCGCCTACCAGCGCGTGCGCGACGGCGAGGACGTGGTGCTGGACCCCCGCCGCGTGACGATCCACGCGATCGACGTGCACGACGTCGCCACGGTGGCCACGCCCGACGGGGTGCGGGTCGACGTCACCGCGACCGTCCGCTGCTCCAGCGGCACCTACGTCAGGGCCGTGGCCCGCGACCTCGGTGACGACCTTGGCGTCGGCGGGCACCTGACCGCCCTGCGCCGCACCCGGGTCGGGCCCTTCGGGCTCGCCGGGGCCCGCACCCTCGACGAGCTGGCGGGGTCCTACGAGGTCCTCGCCCCCGGGGACGCCGCGCGCCTGGCCTTCCCGGTCCTCGAGCTGGGGGAGGCCGACGAGCGCGACGTGCGCGTGGGCAGACCGCTGGACGTGGACCTCACCGGGCTGACCGCCCTGCTCGACGCCGGCGGGGCGCTGCTGGCGCTCTACGAGCCGCGCGAGGGCCGGGCCCGCCCGGTGGCCGTCCTGGTCTGAGACGGCCACTACCCTGGGCGACGTGTGGCGCACCCTCGAGGAGATCCCCGACGACCTCGGTCCGACCGCGGTCACGATCGGGAACTTCGACGGGGTGCACCGCGGTCACCGGGCCGTGGTCGCCCGGACCCGGGCCGTCGCGGACGGCCTCGGACTGCCCGTCGTCGCGGTCACCTTCGACCCCCACCCGATGGCCGTCCTGCGTCCCGACCACGCACCGTCGGTCCTGACCCCGGTGCCGTGGCGCGCCGAGCTCCTGCGCGCGATCGGCGTCGACGAGATGCTGGCCCTGCCCTTCGACCGGGCGATGGCGGCCTGGACGCCCGAGGAGTTCGTGCGCCGGGTGCTCGTCGACCGCCTGCACGCCCGGGTGGTCGTCGTCGGTGCCAACTTCCGCTTCGGCGCGCGGGCCTCGGGTGACACCGCGGCGCTGATCGCGCTCGGGCAGGAGCAGGCGGCGGGGCGCAGGTTCACCGCCGAGGGCGTGGTCCTCGACGGCGGGCCCCAGGTCTGGTCCTCCACCTACGTCCGGACCTGCCTGGCCGCCGGCGACGTGGCCGGGGCCGCCGAGGCGCTCGGGCGGCCCCCTGCCGTCCGTGGCCCCGTGGTGCGGGGTGACCGGCGCGGTCGTGAGCTGGGCTACCCGACCGCCAATGTCGAGGTGGCACCGGACGTCGCGGTCGCCGCCGACGGCGTGTACGCAGGTCGGCTCCGCGTCCTCGGGGGCCCCCCCGGCACCTCGCGTCCCCGCGACCCGGCGGGGTTCCCCGTGGCGGTCTCGGTGGGCACCAACCCGACCTTCGCCGGTGAGCGGACCCGGCGGGTGGAGGCCTACGTGCTGGGCTCCACCGGGCTGGAGCTCTACGACGCCGAGGTCGAGGTCGACCTCACCCACCACCTGCGCGGGATGACCGCGTTCGCCTCGGCCGAGGAGCTGCTGGTGCAGATGGCGCGCGACGTGGAGCAGGCGCACGCCCTGCTCGACGGCTGAGCCGGGGCGGGCCTCAGGCGTCCAGGTCCTTCTCGACGAGCGCCGCGATCGCGTCGACGTCGCCCTGGTCGTCGCCGGACACCTCGACGGTGTCACCGTTGCCGGCGCCCAGGGTCATGATCATCAGGGCCGAGGCCGCGTCGACGGGGGTGCCGCCGGGCAGGCCGAGGTAGACGTCGGAGTCGAGGTCGCCGGCCGCCTCCGAGATGAGGGCGGCGGGGCGGGCGTGCAGACCGACGGCAGAACCGACGACGACGGACTTGCTGGGCATGGGAGCTCCTTCACGGATCGGGTGGTTCGGGTGGGGCGTGGTCGGAGGACGTACGGGTGCGAACCTAGGGCCCAGGTCACGCCGCGACCAGTGCGTCGGGGTCCTTGACCTTGGCGGTCGACTTCAGCAGGACCACCATGGCGGCGGCCACGGCCACGCCGGCGGCCAGCGAGATGACGAAGCCGACGACGCCGTCGACGGCGAAGAGCACGAAGATCCCGCCGTGCGGGGCGCGCAGGCTGACCCCGAACAGCTGGGACAGCCCGCCGGTGACGGCGCTGCCGACCATGATCGAGGGGATCACCCGCAGCGGGTCGGCCGCGGCGAACGGGATGGCGCCCTCGGTGATGAACGAGGCGCCGAGCAGCCAGCCGGCCTTGCCGTTCTCCTTCTCGGGGACCGAGAAGAGGCGGGGCCGGACCACCGTGGCCAGGGCCAGCGCGATCGGGGGGACCATGCCGGCGAGCATGACCGCAGCCATGACGCGCAGCTCGGGGGCGTCCGTGGCGGTCGCCGCGGCGCTCAGGCCGGTGGTGGCGAAGGCATACGCGGTCTTGTTCAGCGGGCCGCCCATGTCGAAGGCCATCATCAGGCCGAGGATGGCGCCGAGCAGGACCGAGAGGCCCGGGCGCTCGCCCATGTAGGTCAGGCCGTCGCTGAGGCTGGTGGTCAGGATGGAGAGCGGCCGGGCCAGGACGACGAGCATGACGAAGCCGGCGAGGACGACGGTCAGCAGCGGGATCACCAGGACCGGCATCAGGCCGCGGGCCCAGGGCGGGATCGACCAGCCGGCGATCCACTTGGCGATGACGCCCGCGAGGACGCCGCCGATGATGCCGCCGATGAATCCGGAGCCGGTCGTGCCGGCGATCGCGCCCATCACGAAGCCGGGGGCGATGCCGGGGCGGTCGGCGATGGCGTAGGCGATGTAGCCGGCCAGGGCCGGGACCAGGAAGCCGAAGGCGGCCTGGCCGAGCACGATGAGCAGCGAGGCCAGGTAGGTCGCCAGACCGCCGTTGGTCAGCTCCGCGCCGTTGGGCAGGTCGGTGTAGGACGCTGGGTCGGGCAGGTTGAAGAGGCTGCTGTTGAGCGCGACGTCGCTGGCGATGGGGACGACCGCGCCGTCCTTGGTGCCGCTGAAGACGATCTCGTACCCGCCGAGCAGGAACCCCAGCGCGATCAGCAGGCCGCCTGCGGCGACGAACGGGATCATGTAGGAGACGCCGGTCATCAGGACCCGGCGCACGGTGCCGCCGAAGCTCTCACCGGCGCTGCCGCGGTCCTCGCCGCCGCTGCCGGCCGCGCCCTCGACGCGGGCGGCGTCCGGGTCGTCGGCGACGCGCAGCGCCTCGACGATCATCTTGTCGGCCTCGTCGATGGGCCTCTTCACGCCGGAGGAGACGACCGGCATGCCGGCGAAGCGGGACCGGTCGCGGACCCCCACGTCGACGGCGAAGATGACGGCGTCGGCCGCGGCGATCACGCTGGGGGCCAGCGGCTTCGAGCCGGCCGAGCCCTGGGTCTCGACGGCCAGCTCGACGTCGGCCCGTGCAGCGGCGGCCTCCAGCGCCTCGGCGGCCATGTAGGTGTGGGCGATCCCGGTCGGGCAGGCGGTGACCGCGACGAGGCGGCGGCGCTGGCCGGCACCGGACGCGCCCGTGGCGCCCGCGGTGGGCGTGGTGGCGGTGGTGGCGGCGGTGGCGCCGCCGGGCGCGGTGGCGGGGGAGTCCCCGACGACGTCGCTGATCAGCCGCACCACGTCCTCGCGGGTGGTGGCCGTGCGCAGCGCGTCGGTGAACTCCGGCTTGACCAGGGACCGGGCGAGCGCGGTCAGCAGGGTCAGGTGCGTGGCGTCGCCGCCGGCCGGGGCGGCGATCAGGAAGGCCAGCGTGGCCGGGCCGTCCTTGGCGCCGAAGTCGACCGGAGGCGCGAGGCGCGCGAAGGCCAGGGTCGCCACGTCCACGCCGGTGGTGCGGCAGTGGGGGATCGCGATCCCGCCTGGCAGGCCGGTGGAGGACGTGGCCTCGCGGGCGAGGGCGTCCTCCACGAGCTGGTCGGTGTCGGTGGCCCGGCCGGCCTCGTCGACGACGGCCGCGAGGGCGCGGATGACGTCGTGCTTGTCCGAGCCGAGGGCGGCGTCGAGCCGGACCAGGTCGGTGGTGATCAGGTCAGTCATGCTCTGGCTCCGAGGTGGTCGTGCAACATCGAGACCTGGACGCGACCGGGGTCGACGTGGGCGGGCTCCGGGATGGTGGTGCCGGGTAGTCCGGCGGCTGCGCTGCCGTAGGCGACGGCGAGCGCGAGTCGGTGGGCGGGGGTCTCCCCGCGGAGGTCGGCGAGCAGGTAGCCGAACAGGCTGGAGTCGCCCGCGCCGACGGTGCTGACCACCTCGGTCGGCGGGGGAGCGGCGTGCCAGGCGCCCTCGGGCGTGACCAGCACCGCGCCCCCGGCACCGAGGGTGGCGAGCACCGCGCCGACCCCGCGGTCGAGGAGCACGCGGGCGGCCGCGGCGGCGCCCGCCGGGTCGGCCTCGATCGCGACGGGGTCGCCGCCGGTGAGTGAAGCCAGCTCCTCGCCGTTGGGCTTCATCAGGTCGGGGCAGCCGGCGGGGTCGTCGTCGAAGGCGCCGACCAGGGAGCGCAACGGCGCCTCGCTGGTGTCCACCGCCACGCGGGCCGTGGTGCCGTGGAGGGCCCGGGTGAGCTCGGCGTACCAGTCCTCGGGGGCGCCTGGTGGCAGTGAGCCGGCCAGCACCACCCATCCGGCGCGGGCAGCCCGGGCGACGAGGACGTCGCGCAGCCGCCCTGCCGCAGCCCGGTCGAGGTGCGGCCCCGGGCTGTTCAGCTTGGTCGTCGTGCCGTCGGGCTCGCTGATGGTCAGGTTCACCCGGGGCGGGCCGGAGGTCGGCACGGCCTCGCAGGCGATGCCGGCGCCGTGCAGCTCGGTGACGAACGGGTCGCCGGCGGCCGCCGGGATCACCGCGAGCGTGTCGATGCCCGCTGCGACGGCGGCTCGCGAGATGTTCACGCCCTTGCCGCCGGCCTGCGAGATCACGGTCTCGACGCGCTGCACGCCGCCGCGGCGCAGGGCGCCCGACAAGGTGACGGTGCGGTCGGTGCTGGGGTTGGCGGTGAGGGTGAGGATCACGCGACCACCACCTCCACACCGGCGTGCTCGAGGTCGGTCCGGTCGTCCGGCGACAGGGCGTCGTCGGTGACGAGCACGTCGACCTGGGCCAGGGTGGCGAAGCGCACGGTGCTCTCCTCTCCGATCTTGCTGGCGTCGGCGAGCACCACGACCTGGCGTGCCGCCCCGACGAGGGCGCGTTTGGTAGCGGCCTCCTCCACGTCGGGCGTGGAGAGGCCGTGCAGCAGCGAGATGCCGTTGGTGCCCAGGAACGCGACGTCGGCGCGGAGCCGGCCGAGCGCCTCGATGGTGTCCGGACCCACCGCGGCCTGGGTGGTCTCGCGCACCGTCCCGGGGAGCAGGTGCAGCTCGATGCCCGCCAGACCGATGAGCCGGGCGGCGAGGGGGACCGCGTGGGTCCAGACCTTGAGCCGGTGCCCCGGCGGCACCCGGGCGGCGAGGCGTCCGGTGGTGCTGCCGGCGTCGAGGAGCACGCTGGCGCCCGGCCGGGGCAGCAGGGCGATCGCGGCCTCCGCGATGCGGTCCTTGGCCTCGGCGTGGGCGCGGTCCCGGTCGCCGAGCGCGGGCTCGATCACCTGCAGGGCGTGCGCGGGCACGGCGCCGCCGTGCACCCGGCGGACCAGGCCGAGGCGCTCCAGGGCGGACAGGTCGCGGCGGATCGTCTCGGTGGTGACGTCGTACTCGCCGGCCAGCACGGCGACGGAGAGGCGGCCGCGGTCGGAGACGAGGCGGGCCATGGCCTGCTGGCGTTCTTCGGCGTACATCGGGTGGTCACCTCCCTGGCAGGTGGGTCGTGATCTGTGTATGTGTTGTTTTAGTTGGGATCGGTATGGACTGTCAAGGGCCTGGCGGCCTAGGCTGTGAGCATGGTCACCAGCGACACCGTCCCCGACACCCGCTCCCTCCTCCGCGGTGCGCCCGTGGTCCCCGGCGCCGCCTACGGTCCCGTCGTGCTCGTCCAGGACGACGTGCCGGAGGAGGCCGTCGCGGCCTTCGGCGACGGCGGGCTTCTCGACGACGAGGCCGCCCTGGCCGCCTACGACGCCGCGGTCGAGGCGGTGGCGGCGGGCTATGAGACGAAGGCCGGCCGCGCCTCGGGGGTCGCCACCGAGGTGCTGGTGGCCAGTGCGGGCCTGGCCCGCGACAAGGGGATGCGCAAGGCCGTACGCCGCCGGCTCGCCGAGGCCGACCTCGTCGCCGCGGTGCGGGGTGGGGTCGGGGAGTTCGTGGAGAAGTTCGAGGCGCTCGGCGGGCTGATGGCCGAGCGCACCACCGACCTGCGCGACATCGAGAAGCGGCTCGTGGCCCGGATCGTCGGCGCGCCCGAGCCCGGGGTCACCGACCCCGGCACGCCCTCGGTCGTCGTGGCAGACGACCTCGCGCCCGCCGACACCGCCGGGCTCGACCCGCGCACCGTCCTCGCCCTGGTCACCGAGCGGGGCGGGCCGACGAGCCACACCGCCATCATCGCGCGTCAGCTGGGGATCCCCTGCGTGGTCGGGGTCGGCGGTGCGACCGGCCTGACCACCGGCTCCCACGTGCTCGTCGACGCCACCGCCGGCACCGTCGACCCCGCGCCGGACCCGCAGGAGGCGCGGGCCATGGTCGACCGGGCCCGCGAGGACCGCGCGCGCGCCGACGCCTGGGACGGGCCCGGGGCCACGGCCGACGGCACCCCGGTCAAGCTGCTGGCCAACGTGGCCGACGGCGAGAGCGCGCGCGGGGCCAGCGGCCAGCCCGTCGAGGGTGTCGGGCTCTTCCGCACCGAGCTGTGCTTCCTGGGTCGTGCCGAGGAGCCCACCGTGGAGGAGCAGACGACCGTGTACCGCGAGGTGCTGGAGGCCTTCGAGGGCCGCCAGGTCGTGCTGCGCACGTTGGACGCCGGCTCGGACAAGCCGTTGGCCTTCGCCACGCTGCCGGGGGAGGACAACCCCGCGCTGGGCGTGCGCGGCCTCCGGCTGTCCTTCGACGACCCCGGGCTGCTCGAGCGCCAGCTCGACGCGGTGGCCGCGGCCGCGCAGCAGACCGGCGCGCAGGTGCAGGTGATGGCGCCGATGGTGGCCACGGTGGCCGAGGCCGCCGACTTCGCCGCCCAGGTCCGTGCCCGTGGCCTGGTCGCCGGGATCATGGTGGAGGTCCCGGCCATCGCGCTGCTGGCCGAGCAGGTCCTCGAGCACGTCGACTTCCTCTCGATCGGCACCAACGACCTGACGCAGTACGCCATGGCCGCCGACCGGATGGCCACCCAGCTGGCCCACCTGACCGACCCGTGGCAGCCGGCCGTGCTGAAGCTGGTCGCGATGACGGCCGAGGCCGGCCGCCGCGCCGGCAAGCCCGTCGGCGTGTGCGGCGAGGCCGCGGCCGACCCGCTGCTGGCCTGCGTCCTGGTCGGCCTCGGCGTCACCTCCCTGTCGATGGCCGCCGCGGCGGTCCGCTCCGTGGGGGCCCGCCTGGCCACCACCTCCGACGACGCCTGCGCCCGGGCGGCGGAGGCGGCCCTCGCGGCCCTCGACCCGGCCGCGGCGCGCGAGGCCGTCCTGGCCGTCCTCGCCTGAGCCGCGGCCCGGGTGTGGCCACCCGGCCGCCGGCTGGCTACATTGCCCGGTCACCGGTCGGGGCACCCCCGACCTCCCCCCACCGCACCTGGAGGCCCCTCATGGGATACGGACTCGGCGTCTTCCTGCTCGCCCTCGGCCTGATCCTCGTCTTCGCCGTGAACGACACCCGGGTCGGACCGGTCGACGTCGTCACCCTCGGCTGGATCCTCACCGCCGCCGGCATCCTGGTCATCGCCCTCACCGCGGTCACCATGACGCGCCGCAGCAACGTGTCCGTCGCACGCACCACCCACCCCGACGGCAGCGAGACCGTGCAGGAGCGCCGCGACCGCGGGGTCTGAACCGTCGGCGCCGCACGCCGCGAGTTGGGCCGCGGTCGCGGCCCTTGCTAGTCTTCACCGGTTGGCCCACCCGTCGCCCCGCGACGGAACCGGGCCCGGGCACGAACGCGTGCCCGTCGTACCCCCAGCCGTCAGACGGCCGCGGACCCAGAGTGCCCGGGTGGACCTGCCCCGGCGCGCCGCGCAACGAGCCGAAGGAGAACCCGAGTGTCGATCGGAACCGACGCGGAGACCAAGAAGAAGATCATCGCCGAGTACGCCACGACCGAGGGCGACACCGGTTCGCCCGAGGTGCAGATCGCGTTGCTCAGCTTCCGCATCTCCCACCTCACCGAGCACCTCAAGACCCACAAGCACGACCACCACAGCCGTCGTGGTCTGCTGCTGCTCGTCGGCCAGCGCCGCCGGCTGCTGAACTACCTGCGCAACACCGAGATCGACCGCTACCGCTCGATCGTCGAGCGCCTCGGCCTGCGCCGCTGACTCGTGAAGGGCCCACCTCGGTGGGCCCTTCCGTGCTTCCGGGCACGACCCGACCAGCACCACCGCACCGCGACAAGTCCAGGAGCGGCCCCGAGCCGACCGGGCCCGGTCCTCGGTAGTGACCAGCAGGACCCCGCCCCGCGCGGGCCGCCTGCGGTCTCGATCGAAGACCGGCCACCTCGAACGACGAGGTCCCGCCCCGCTTCGGGCGGACGCCCGCGGCCGCTCCGCGAAACAGTGAGGAACCAACAGCCACATGACCTACGCAGAGCCCACCATCTCGGCCGTCGAGACCGTCATCGACAACGGCAAGCACGGCCGCCGCACCGTCAAGTTCGAGACCGGGCTGCTCGCCCGGCAGGCCGCCGGCTCGGTGACCGCCTACCTCGACGACGAGACCATGCTGCTGTCGGCGACCACCGCCGGCAAGCACCCCAAGGACCACCTGGACTTCTTCCCCCTCACCATCGACGTGGAGGAGCGGATGTACGCCGTCGGGCAGATCCCCGGCTCGTTCTTCCGCAGCGAGGGTCGCCCCGGCGAGGACGCGATCCTCACCTGCCGCCTGATCGACCGCCCGCTGCGCCCGACCTTCAAGAAGGGCCTGCGCACCGAGGTCCAGGTCGTCATCACCGTCATGGCCCTCGACCCCGAGATGCCCTACGACGTGCTGGCCATCAACGCGGCCTCGTTGTCCACGCAGCTGTCCGGCCTGCCGTTCGCCGGCCCCGTCGGCGGCACCCGCGTCGCGCTCATCGACGGCCAGTGGGTGGCGTTCCCGACCCACAGCCAGCTCGAGAACGCCGTCTTCGACATGGTCGTCGCGGGCCGGGTCACCGACACCGGCGATGTCGCGATCATGATGGTCGAGGCCGAGGCCACCGAGCGGACCGTCGACCTGGTGCACTCCGGCGCCCAGGCGCCGACCGAGGAGGTCGTGGCCCAGGGCCTCGACGCCGCGAAGCCCTTCATCAAGCAGCTGTGCGAGGCCCAGGCCGAGCTGGCCAAGGAGGCCGCCAAGCCGGTCGCCGACTTCCCGGTCTTCCTCGACTTCGAGGACGACGTCTACGCCGCGGTCGAGTCCGCGGTCAAGGGCGACGTCGCCCAGGCGCTGACCATCGCCGACAAGCAGGACCGCGAGTCCCGCACCGACGAGATCAAGGCGGGCCTCCTGGAGAGGATCGCCGGTGACTTCGTGGGTCGCGAGAAGGAGATCGGCGCCGCGTTCCGCGCCCTGAACAAGTCCGCCATGCGCGAGCGCGTGCTGCGCGACCAGGTCCGCATGGACGGTCGCGGCCTCGCCGACATCCGCCCGCTGCACGCCGAGGTCGACGTGATCCCGCGCGTGCACGGCTCGGCGCTGTTCGAGCGGGGGGAGACCCAGATCCTGGGTGTCACCACGCTGAACATGCTGACGCTCGAGCAGAAGCTCGACACCCTCTCTCCGGAGAAGTCGCGCCGCTACATGCACAAGTACGTCTTCCCGCCGTTCTCCACCGGCGAGACCGGTCGCGTGGGCTCGCCCAAGCGTCGCGAGGTCGGTCACGGCGCGCTGGCTCGCCGGGCGCTGCTGCCCGTGCTGCCGACGCGTGAGGAGTTCCCCTACGCGATCCGCCAGCTCTCCGAGGCCATGGGCTCCAACGGGTCCACCTCGATGGGTTCGGTTTGCGCCTCGACCCTGTCGCTGCTGCAGGCGGGTGTTCCCCTCAAGGCCTCCGTCGCCGGCATCGCCATGGGCCTCATCTCCGACGTGGTCGACGGCGAGACGCA
>JBKJPE010000108.1:0-14516 GCA_046595185.1 Nocardioides sp. | reverse complement strand
TGGGGTACGAGGTGGTCGGCTCCCTGGACTTCGTCGACCTCCCGACCGCCGCCCTGGCCGCGGTCGGGCCGGCCACCGCCACCACGGTCCGCCGCGCCACCGCCGCCGACCTGCCGGCGGTCGACGCGGCGTACGCCCGCTGGGCCGCGACCCGCAACGGGCCCCTGACCCGTGCGTCGGACTGCTTCGGGACCATCGGCGAGGAGCGGTTGTCGCAGGTCAGCGGGGTGACGATCGCGGAGGACGACAGCGGTGTCGTCGGGTACGCCACCTGGACGCGCGGCCCCGGGTACGGCCCCGACGCGCGGGTCGACGTCGACGACCTGGTGACCCTGACCCCCGACGCGGCCCGCTCGCTCTGGCGGGTCCTGGGCAGCTTCGCCAGCGTCGCCGGGACCGTCCGCCTCCGGACCACCGGCGCCCATCCCGCCGGCCTCGTCCTGCCGTCGACCATCGGGAGGGCGGTCGAGCGCCGGCCGTACATGGCGCGGGTGCACCCCTCGGCGCTCGGGACGCTGGCGGCCGGCCCCGACGACGAGGTCGATCTCGCGCTGCGCGTGGTCGGTGACCCGCTGGGCGAGCTGGACGGGTCCTGGGCGGTCGAGGTGCGCCGGGGTCGGTCCGCTGCCGTGCGGGTGGCCGACGACGACCGGCTGCCGACCCTCACCCCGCAGGGGCTCGCCCTGGCGTACGCCGGCACGCTGCCCGCGGTCGACCTGCGCGCCTCGGGCCACCTGTGCGGCGGGGACGCCCGGACGGACGCGGTGATGGACCGGCTGCTGCGCAGGCGCGCCCCCGGCGTCCTCGACTTCTTCTGAGCGCCGCGAGCGGCACCTCGGCCGTCCGTGACCGTCATCTCGGCTGTCCGCGAGCGGCACCTCGGCTACGAGCGGCGGCGCGCGATCTCGTACAGCGCGACCGACGCGGCGACGCCGGCGTTGAGGGACTCGAGCCGGTTCGCCATCGGGATCGAGACGAGCTGGTCGCAGGTCTCGGCCACCAGCCGGGACAGCCCGTCGCCCTCGGAGCCGACGACGACCACCAGCGGGCCGTCGGCGAGGTCGAGGTCGGGCAGCGAGACCTCTCCCTCGGCGGCGAGGCCGACGACCATGAGCCCGGCCTGCTGGTAGGCCTTGAGCTGACGCACCAGGTTGACGGTCTGCGCGACCGGGATCCGGGCTGCGGCGCCGGCGCTGGTCTTCCAGGCCGAGGCCGTCATGCCGGCCGCGCGACGCTCGGGCACGACCACGCCGTGCGCCCCGAACCCGGCCGCGCTGCGCACCACCGCGCCCAGGTTGCGCGGGTCGGTGACGGAGTCGAGCGCGACCACCAGTGGCGGCTCGCCGGCCTGGGCGGCACGCGCGAGCAGGTCCTCGGGGTGGGCGTACACGTAGGCGGGGATCCGCGCGGCCAGGCCCTGGTGGACGGCCCCGCTGGTCAGCCGGTCGAGCTCGCCCTTGGTGGTCTGCAGGATGCTCACGCCCTGCTCCGCGGCCAGCGCGAACGCCTCGCGCAGACGCCCGTCCCGCTCGGCGCCGTCGGCGACGTAGACGGTGTGGACCGGCACGCCCTCGCGCAGCGCCTCGACCACCGAGTTGCGCCCGGCGACCCACTCGGCGTCGCTGGCCCGACGGCGCTGCCCGCCGCGGGTGCCGGGCCCGCGGCCCTGGCCGCTCGCACCACCCGAGCCGCCCGCGCCG
The DNA here is from genome assembly GCA_046595185.1 of Nocardioides sp. Classification (GTDB taxonomy): domain Bacteria; phylum Actinomycetota; class Actinomycetes; order Propionibacteriales; family Nocardioidaceae; genus Nocardioides. The sequence goes on along the minus strand of JBKJPE010000108.1, from coordinate 12,816 downwards.
GGCGCGGTCGAGCGGTAGGACTTGTGGTAGGGCCGGTCCTTGGCCTTGGGTGTCGGTCCCTTGCCCTCGAGCCCACGCTTCACGCGCCCGCCCGAGCCGGCCGTGGGGCTCTTGCTCGACTTGCGGATCGCGCCCTTGCGCTGTGAGTTGCCAGCCACGTCAGTGTCCTTCTCGGTGAGTGCGGAGCGAGGTGCCTGCCATCAGGTGAGGCTCCATCTCGGCCCGTCGGGGGTGTCCTCGACCTCGATGCCGGCCGCCTTCACGCGGTCGCGGATCCGGTCGGCGGTGGCGAAGTCCTTGCTCGCGCGCGCCGCGCCACGCTCCTCCAGGAGGCTGCCGAGCAGGGAGTCGAGGGCGGCGGTCAGGGCGGTCTCGCGGTCGGCGGCGCCGCCGGTGGCACGCCAGGCCGGGTCGGCCGGGTCGAGCCCGAGCACCGCGAGCATCGCGACGACGGCCGCGCCACGCTCGCGGGCGCGGTCGTGCTCACCGGCGTCGGCCAGGCGGTTGGCCTCGCGGACGGTGTCGTGCACCACGGCGACCGCGGCCGGCGTACCGAGGTCGTCGTCGAGCGCCTCGACGTACGCCGCGGGCAGCTCGGCGCGCGGGGTGTCCTCGCGGTCGGCGCCCAGGCCGAGCCGGTCGAGCAGCTGCTCGATCCGGCGGAAGCCGACGGCCGCCTCCTCGAGCGCCTCGGTGCTGAACTCGACCTGCGAGCGGTAGTGCGCGGCGACCATGTAGAAGCGCAGCTCGATCCCGCGCACCCGCTCGAGCACCTTGGGCACGAGCAGGGAGTTGCCCAGCGACTTGCTCATCTTCTCGCCGGCGGTGGTGATCCAGGCGTTGTGCATCCAGTACGTGGCGAACGCGCGACCGGCCGCCCGGGCCTGGGCCTGCTCGTCCCCGTGGTGCGGGAACCGCAGGTCGACACCGCCGCCGTGGACGTCGAAGGCGGGGCCGAGGTACTTGCCGGCCATCGCCGAGCACTCGATGTGCCACCCCGGCCGGCCGCGGCCCCACGGGCTGGGCCAGGAGGCTGTCTCCGGCTCGCCGTCCTTGGCGCCCTTCCAGAGGGCGAAGTCGCGGGGGTCGCGCTTGCCGCGCGGGTCGGCGTCACCGGCGGCCTCCATGTCGTCGATGCCCTGGCGGGTCAGCTCGCCGTACGCCGGCCAGGACCGCACGTCGAAGTAGACGTCGGAGGAGCCGTCCTCGGCGGCGTACGCGTGACCACGCTCCAGCAGCTCCTCGATCAGCTCCAGCATCTCGGGCACGTGACCGGTCGCAGCGGGTTCGTAGGTCGGCGGAGCGACGTTGAGCGCGGCGTAGGCCGCGTCGAGCTCGCGCTTCATCGCCGACGCCAGGGCGTACCACGGCAGGCCCTGCTCGGCTGCCTTGGTCAGGATCTTGTCGTCGATGTCGGTGACGTTGCGGATGAAGGTGACCTCGAACCCGCGGTGGCGCAGCCAGCGCTGCAGCACGTCGAAGTTGATGCCCGAGCGGAGGTGACCGACGTGCGGCTCGGACTGGACGGTGAGCCCGCAGAGGTACAGACCCGCGTGGCCGTCCACGAGCGGCACGAAGTCGCGCACCCCGCGGGACGCGGTGTCGTAGAGGCGGAAGGTCACCGCGCCAGTCTAGGGAAGTCGCGGCGCTGCGTCGTATCCGCGCACCCGGCCGCCCGCGAGCGTCATCTCGACGGTGCGCGAGCGTCATCTCGGCGGTGCGCGAGCGTCATCTCGGCGGCGGATCCTGAGACGGGTGGGGCTGGAGAGTCCTACGGTGGGGCGGTGCGCCCCCCGACGCCGGTGTCCCGCCGTGCCCCCCTCGCCGCCCTCGCCGCCGCCACCGGGGCGATGATGCTCCCCGTGACCCGGGCCGACGCGACTACCGCTGCCGGCGGCGGACGGCTCGTCGACTACCACCGCTGGGACGCCGGGGCCGAGCTCGCCGCCGGCACCCGCCGCGGGACCGTGGTCGGCGACGGCCGGCTGCGGATGGAGGCTCCCGGCGCCGACGGCCTGCGTGCCCGGACCCTCGACGGGCGTCGCTACGACGAGGGCACGTGGGAGTCGGCGTGGTACGAGCCCGGGTTCGCCTTCACCTCCCTGATCCCGTCCTGGTCCGCCACGACCCCTCGCGACAGCCTTGTCGAGGTGGAGGTCCGTGGGCGCGCCGCCGACGGCCGTACGTCCTCCTGGGACCTGATGGCCCGCTGGGCCGTCGGTGACGCCCACGTCCGGCGTACGACCGTGGCCGGGCAGGACGACGACCTCGCCCGCGTGGACACCGACACCTGGACCGTCACCGCGGCAGGCGGGCTCACGGGCTACCAGCTGCGGCTGCGGCTGCTGCGCCGCGACGGCCAGCAGTCCTCCCCCCGCGTGGACGCCGTGGGCGCGATGACCTCCCGTCTGCCCCCCGGCACGCCCGACCCGACGCGACCCGGTGACGTGCGGGGGCGGGTGCTGGACGTGCCGCGCTACTCGCAGATGATCCACGAGGGGCACTTCCCGCAGTGGGGTGGCGGCGGGGAGGCCTGGTGCTCCCCCACCGCGACGTCGATGGTGCTCTCCTACTACGACGCGCTTCCCGGCCCCCGCGCCTCCTCCTGGGTGCCCGACGGCCACCGCGACCCCTGGGTCGACGTGGCCGCCCGCGCCACCTACGACCACGGTTACGACGGCACCGGCAACTGGGCCTTCAACACCGCCTGGGCGGCCTCCCGCCTCGGTGCGGGCGGTGAGGCGTTCGTGACCCGGCTGACCGGCGCACGCCAGGCCGAGCGGTTCGTCGGGGCCGGCATCCCCCTGGTCGCCTCGGTCACGTTCGGACCCGGCGAGCTCGACGGCGCCCCGATCGGGTCGACGGCCGGCCACCTGCTCGTGATCGTCGGCTTCGACGACGCCGGTGACGTGGTCGTCAACGACCCGGCCGCCGCCGACGCCCCTGGCGTGCGCCGCACCTACGACCGCGCCCAGCTCGAGCGGGCCTGGCTGACCCGCTCCGGGGGCCTGGTCTACGTCATCCGTGACGGCGCCCACCCGCTGCCGCCCCGGGGCTCCGCCACCGCCTGGTGAGGCCTCAGCCGGCGGTCACGTCGATCGTGTGCCAGCCGGTCGCACCGTCGGGCAGGACGTCGCGCAGCACCCCGGTCTGCACCTCGCCGTCGGCGTCGGTGGCCCGCACCCGCAGCTGGTGGCGCCCGGCAGGCAGGTCGACCTCGGCGAGCCACTGCACCCAGCAGTCCTCGTTGGGCACCGGCGCCAGCTCCGCCTCCTGCCACCCCCCGCCGTCCACCGCGACCTCGACCGCCTCGATCCCGGTGCCCTGGGCCCAGGCGGTGCCGCCCATGCGCACCGGCCCGGGCGGCACGGTCGAGCCTCCGCGCGGCACGTCGATGCGGGAGGCGATCTTGACCGGTCCCTGCTCGCCCCAGCCACGCTCGGTCCAGTACGCCGAGAAGTCGGCGAAGCGGGTCACCTCGATGTCCACGACCCACTTGGTGGCCGAGACGTAGCCGTACAGCCCGGGCACGACCGTGCGCACCGGGAAGCCGTGCTCGATGGGCAGCGGCCGGCCGTTCATCGCCACCGCCAGCATCGCCTCGCGACCGTCGGTGACCACCGACAGCGGTGTGCCGCAGGTCCAGCCGTCCTCGGAGGTCTGGAGCAGGGCGTCCGCCCCGTCCTGCACCCCGGCCTCCGCGAGCAGCGCGGCCAGGCTCACCCCGCTCCACCACGCGTTGCCGATCAGCGTGCCACCGACGGTGTTGCTGACGCAGTTCAGCGTGACCCAGGACTCGGTGCGCTCCCGGTCGACGAGGTCGGCGTACCCGAGGTCCAGCTCGCGCTCGACCATCCCGTGCACGCGCAGCCGCCACTCGCCGGGCTCGATCGCCGGCGGGGCCAGGGAGGTGTCGATGCGGTAGAAGTCCTCGGCCGGGGTCATCCACGGCGGGACGCCCTCGACGCCGAGGTCGACCCCGGCCGGCACGGACGGCTCGCTGACGCCGGGGATCCGGAGCAGGGCCCGGCTCTGCTCGACCGCGCGGCGACCGGACCCGGCGAGCCGGCCGGCCAGCGCGGCGACGGCGCTGACCCCGACGACGGCGCCGGTGGCGAGCAGGAAGGTGCGTCGCGAGCTCGCCGGGGGCTCGGTGGCCCCCGCGGCCAGGGCCGCGTCGGTACGCCGCAGCGGGTCGGTGAGCACGGACAGCGCCACCAGCCACACCAGCAGCCCGACCACGACCGGCACGAGGTCGCCGACCCCGGTGGCGCGGCGGCTCAGCACCGCGGCGCCGCCGACCACGGCCAGTCCCACCAGCACCCCCACGGCGGCCCACCAGCGTCGGCGCGCCAGCCGGCCGGACCAGGCGAGCACGACCAGCACGACGAGCACCACGCCACCGAGCAGCAGCGGCTTGTCGGCCCGTCCGACGAGCCCGATCAGGAACTCCGCGACCGGCCCGGGCGTCAGCGACACCACGGTCCCGCCGACCGCGACGACCGGTGACTCGTTGATCGCCAGCAGGGTCGCCGAGACGTAGCTGGCGCACAGGCCCGCGACGCCGGCGACGAGGCCGGCCAACGACCAGGCTCGGGTAGGCGTGCTCATGCCCCGATTCTGACTCAGGCATGATCGAAGCGTGAATCCGCTCGCGTCCGAGCCCCCTCCCGCCGCCGCTCCGGCCCTGCCCCGCGTCGGCACCGGTGTCGACGTGCACCGCCTCGTGGCCGGCGTGCCGATGCACCTGGCCGGGTTGTCGTGGCCCGACGAGCCGGCCGGGCTCGAGGGGCACTCGGACGCCGACGTGGCCGCCCACGCGGCCTGCGACGCGCTGCTGGCCGCTGCCGGGCTCGGCGACCTGGGCTCCCAGTTCGGCACCGGCGACCCGGCCTGGGCGGGCGCCTCCGGGGTGGCGCTGCTCCGCGAGACCGCCGCCCGGGTGCGTGCCGCCGGCTACGTCGTCGGCAACGTCAGCGTGCAGGTGATCGGCGACCGGCCCCGCCTCGGCGCCCGCCGCGCCGAGGCGGAGGCCGCCCTCGGTGCCGCCGCCGGCGGCCCGGTCAGCGTTGCGGCCACCACCACCGACGGGCTCGGCCTGACCGGGCGCGGGGAGGGCGTCGCGGCGATCGCGACCGCGCTCGTGGTGACGGCTCAGCCCGGCGCGCGCCGGTAGCCGACCTGGACGACGCCCTCGAGCACGCGCACCTCGTAGACCGGGACCCCGACGGCGGCGTCCTCCAGGCAGCGCCCGGTGCGCAGGTCGAAGGCGTGGCGGTGGCTGGGCGAGCCCACGAACGGCACCCCCTCGCGGGTCCCGACGATGCCCCTGGCCAGGGTGGAGGCATGGGCGTACGGGTCGTGGTTGCCCAGCGCACGCACCTCGTCCTCGGCCAGCCTGAAGAGCGCGACGGCCTGCCCGTGGACCAGTGCGGTCACCCCGCGCCCGACCTCCAGCTCGGCCACGCGGCAGACGGGCTGCCACTCCCGGCCTGCTGCCTCACGTCCCCGGGGGCGCTCCACCGACATGGCGCGAACCTAGGCCGGGTCTGTTCGAGCCACGTGTTGCGGGTGTTACGGCCGTGAGAACGCCGCGACCTACGATGCTCCGGTGCCCGCCGCCGTCGTCGTCCTCGCCGCCGGCGCCGGCACCCGCGTGGGTGCCGAGGTCAACAAGGTGCTGCTGCCGCTCGGCGGCGTCGCCGTCCTCGTGCACTCGGTGCGGGCGGCGCTCGCCGTGCCCGACGTGGTGCGGCTGGTGGTGGTGGCCCGTCCCGGCGAGGAGGACGAGGTGGCCGCCCTGCTGCAGCAGTGGCTGGGTGAGCGGGAGGTGGTCCTGGTGACCGGCGGTGCGACCCGGCCCGACTCCGAGGCCGCGGCGCTGCAGGTGCTGCGCGCCGACGTCGCCGACGGCACCGTCGACGTGGTGGCCATCCACGACGGCGCCCGCCCGCTCGCCCCGCCGGCGCTGTTCACCGCCGTGGTCGACGCCGCGCGCGAGCACGGAGGAGCCGTGCCCGGCGTGCCCCTCACCGCGCTGGTCTCCCGGGACGACCGCCAGGCGGTCACCGGCACCACGGTCGCCGTGCAGACGCCCCAGGCCTTCCAGGCAGGGCCCCTGCTCGCCGGCTTCGACCGGGCCCGCGCCGAGGGCTTCGCGGCCACCGACACCGCCGGGGTCCTGGAGCGTTACGCGGTCGGCGACCTGCGGGTCGTGGCCGTCGCGGGCTCCCCGCGCAACCTCAAGGTCACCGTGGCCGGCGACCTCGTGCTCGCCGCCTCCCTGCTCGCCGGTCCCGGTCACCCCGGGAATTAGCGCGGACCGGTCAGCGCGGACCGGTCAGCGCGGCGAGGACCTCCACGTCCTCCGCCGACGACACCCGGCTGCCCTCGGCGGGTGCCTCGAGGTGGCGTACCGGCCCGTGCCGCCCGAGGGCGGCGACCATCTCGGCCAGGTCCAGCCCCGGTGACAGGGCTCCCGGCCCGCCGCGGGCCTCGAGCGCGGCGACGACGTCGGGCGGCAGCACCAGCGGCGACGCCACGGCCCACACGGCGTCGCGGTCGACCGTCTCCCCCACGACGCCGTCGTGGACGCGCTTGACGGTGTCGGTGACGGCCCGCACGCCGACCACGACCTCGCCCGTGGTCAGCGACTCACGCACGCAGGCCACCAGGAAGTCCGGGGGGGTCATCGGGCAGAGGCTGTCGTGCAGCACGTACGGCTCGTGCGCGGCGACCACGGCGGACCACGGGGTGCCGACGTCGACCAGGTGCACGCCCGCCTGCCCGAGGGCCCACGCGGCGCAGGTCACCAGCGCCTCACCGTGCAGCAGGGTGAAGGGCAGCGAGCCGCGGTCCTGCTCGACCACCGTGCCCAGCGCGCCCGGCAGGTCCTGGTCGGGCTCGACCAGCAGGTAGGGGGTGCTCACCCGCGGAGCGTACGGGCCGCGCACCCGTACCGGACGCCACACGGCCCCCGCGACCGTGGTGGTCGAGGGGGCCGGCGGTGGTGCCGCTGGTGCAGGTGCCGATCAGCCGGCGAGGACCTCGTCGAGGATCGACTCGGCCTTGTCCTCGTTGGTCGACTCGGCCAGCGCGAGCTCGGAGACGAGGATCTGGCGGGCCTTGGCGAGCATCCGCTTCTCCCCGGCCGACAGGCCGCGGTCCCGCTCACGGCGCCACAGGTCGCGCACGACCTCGGAGACCTTCATGACGTCGCCGCTGTGCAGCTTCTCGAGGTTCGCCTTGTAGCGACGCGACCAGTTGGTCGGCTCCTCCACGTGCTCGGCACGGAGCACGTCGAAGACCCTGTCGAGGCCCTCCTTGTCGACCACGTCACGGACACCGACGAGGTCGAGGTTGCACGACGGGACGCGGACCACGAGGTCCTGCTGGGCGGCGATGCGGAGAACGAGGTACTCGCGGTCCTCGCCCTTGATCGTGCGGGTCTCGATGTCCTCGATGACTGCCGCGCCATGGTTCGGGTAGACGACCGTTTCGCCGACGGTGAAAGCCATATGTGATGTGCCCCTTCCTAGGGAGTCCTACTTTACCACGACCTTCGACCCATGATTGACGCGTTTGTGCAGGTCAGAGGCTTTTCAGGGCTTGACAGCGCGAGAATTATGTGGTGCCGACCCCCGCCGGGAGGCTCCTGCGACACCCTCCCGCGGGGCTCCTCCGACACCGTCCTCGCAGGTCGGCGCGCCCGGGCGGCACGCGGATCGGGGTGAGGTGCCCCACACCGGGCCGCGCTCGACGATACTGCGCGCATGCGGAGGAAGCAGCGGCGCGAGGCCGCCGAGCCAGCGGCACCGACAGCGACGGGAGCCGCCGGACCGGTCACCGCCCCGCCCCCGGACGCCCCGGTCGTACGCCCCGGCGGCGGGAGCACGGCCCTTGCCGAGCGGCCCGCGCCCGGAGTCACCGCAGGAGCCGCCGGGCCCGACACCGCGGCCACGGCAGCTGACGGCCGCCTCGCGCGCGCACGCCGCTGGTGGCTGCTGCTGCTGCTGCGCGCCGCCCACCCTCGTCAGGCCGTGCTCACCGCGGTCGCGATGGGCGCAGCCGCCCTGCTGGTCGGCCGTGCGACCCGGGAGGCGGCGGTCGTCGCCGCGACCGTGCTGGTCGGCCAGGCCGTCGCCGGGTGGCACCACGACCTCGTCGACCGCGCCCGCGACCGCCGCCACCAGGGCGACCGCAAGCCGCTGGCCGGGTCCGACCTCGACCCCGGCACCGTGTGGTTCTCCGTCGCCTGCGGCGTGCTGCTCGTGGTGCCGCTGGCCGTGGGCACCGGCGTGGTGGCCGGGCTGACCTACCTCGCGGCGCTGCTGGTGACCCTGCTCGGCAACCTGGTGCTGCGCGGGGGCGTGCTCTCCTGGGTGACGTGGGCTGTCTCCTTCGGTCTCTACCCGGCCTACCTGACCTACGGCGGCTGGGGCGGCGACGCGTCCGGCTCGCCCCCCTCGCTGGTGGTCACCGCGCTCGCGGCGCTGCTCGGCGTCGCGGTCCACCTGGTCCGCTCCGCACCCGGCCTGGTGACCGACCACGAGGAGGGCTGGCGCACGCTGCCGGTGCGCCTCGCGCTGCGGATCGGTGCCGGCCGGGTGCTGCTGCTCGGCGGGCTGCTGGCCCTCGTGCTGGGGGTGGTGCTGGTCGCCCTCGCCGTCGGTGGCGGGTTCACCTGAGCGGCGCCCCACCCGGGAGCAGCCGTCGGGGTGCGGCACCCGACGGCTAGGCTTGGGCGTGCCGACCCCGGTCGGCCCACGACCTCCCGCAGACCGAGAAGAGCCAGCTGACATGACTCGCCGATCTCCCCTCGCCCGCCGCCTCGTCCCGGCGGCGGCGCTGCTCGTGATCGGCGCCCCGGCGCTGGCCTCGTGCGGCTTCGACTACCAGACCAACCAGGTCAACACGATCTCGATGGACGTCGGCGACCGGGGCGGGACCCTCGACGTGATCGGCGTGGTGCTGGTCTCGGCCCAGCCCGGCTCCGGGACGCTCTCGGCGACCTTCGTCAACCAGAGCTCGGAGGAGGCCGCCACCGTCGAGTCGGTCACCGGAACCGGCGAGCCCGTCCTCGACGCGCCCGAGTTCGAGCCGATCGAGGTCGAGCCCCTCGACCGGTACACCGCGGCCGAGGACGGCGGGATCACGGTCGTCGGGGACTTCGTCCCTGGCGAGTTCGTCCCGATCGAGTACGCCTTCGGCGACGGCACCACCGCTGAACTGAACGTGCCGGTCGTGCCGGGCTGCCGCCAGTGGGAGGGCGTCGACACCTCTTCCGACACCGATTCCTTGCAGTCCGAGGCCGCGAACCCCGAGCTCGAGGAGCCCGAGGGAACCGAGGAGCCGGGCGAGCAGCTCGAGTCCGACTCCAACGCCTGGGACTGCGAGCTCCCCGAGGCCTTCGAACACTGAGACCTCCCCGACTCAGCAACCCCGAGAGAGGAACCCGATGACCCACACCCTGGTCCTGCTGCGTCACGGCGAGAGCGAGTGGAACGCCAAGAACCTCTTCACCGGCTGGGTCGACGTGCCGCTGACCGAGAAGGGCCGCGGTGAGGCCGCCGCCGGCGGGCGGCTGCTGGGCGAGGCCGGGGTGCTGCCCGACGTGGTGCACACCTCGTTCCTGCGGCGCGCGATCAGCACCGCCCACCTCGCCCTCGACGAGGTCGACCGGCACTGGATTCCCGTACGCCGCTCCTGGCGGCTGAACGAGCGCCACTACGGGGCGCTGCAGGGCAAGGACAAGAAGCAGACCCTGGCGGAGTACGGCGAGGACCAGTTCATGCTGTGGCGCCGGTCCTTCGACACCCCGCCGCCCGACCAGGACCCGGCCGACGAGTTCTCCCAGGCCGGCCTGGCGCAGTACGCCGACCTCGGCGAGGACATGCCGCGCACCGAGTGCCTCGCCGACGTGGTCGTCCGGTTCCTGCCCTACTGGGAGTCCGCGGTGGTGCCCGACCTGCGCGAGGGCAAGGTGGTGCTCGTCGCCGCGCACGGCAACAGCCTGCGCGCGCTGGTCAAGCACCTCGACGGCATCGGTGACGCGGAGATCGCCGGGTTGAACATCCCCACCGGCCAGCCGCTGGTCTACCGCCTCGACGACGACCTGCGCCCGACCGTGCCGCACGGGGAGTACCTCGACCCGGAGGCTGCGGAGGCCGCGGCCGCCGCGGTGGCCGGCCAGGGACGCTGACGCGACGGCCCGGCGGGCCCGGGGCGCAGGCTCAGGCGCGGGTGGAGGCCCGGGGGTACTCCCCGGTGACCACGAAGACCACGCGGTGCGCGACCGAGACCGCGTGGTCGGCGATCCGCTCGTAGTAGCGGCCCAGCAGGGCCAGGTCGACCGCGGCCTCGACGCCGTGCGCCCAGTCGTCGGAGAGCAGCTCGGTGAAGCTCTGGCGGCGCAGCTGGTCCATGATCTCGTCGTCGCGACCCAGCTCGATCGCGGCCTCGACGTCGCGGTCGACGATGATCTTGGCGACCCGCGAGACCATGTCCTCGGCCGTCATCGCCATCTTGTTGATCGTCGGCTGCACGTCGCGCGGCACGGCCACCTCGGGCACGCGCAGGCGGGCGATCTTGGCGACGTGCACCGAGAGGTCCCCCATCCGCTCCAGCTCGCTGACCATCCGCAGCCCGGCCACGACCATCCGGAGGTCGCCGGCGACCGGCTGCTGCAGGGACAGCAGGTTGAACGCGGCGTCCTCGACCCGCTCCCGGGCCAGGTCGATCTCGCGGTCGTTGCTGATCACGCGCTGGGCGATCTCGGCGTCACCCTCCGTGAGGGCGCGGGTGGCCAGGCCGACCGCCGTCTCGACGTTGCGGCAGATGCTCGCGAGGTCGGAGAAGATGGCGTCGAGCTGCTCGTGGAAGGCGTCGCGCATGCTCCGAGGGTAGGCGCTGCCGCCCACCCCGCGGTGTCCGCCCGGGGAAGTGAGTTGAACTGCCGGTGAACAGTGGGGAGGCCGTCGTCCGGTCGGCGGTCCCCGGACGGCGGCGCGACTACGATCGGGGTGTGGACCCGACGACGCAGGCCTTCCTGGCCGCGGTCATCGGCGCCGTCGTGGCCGGTGGTGCCGTGCTCGCGTGGCACGTGAGCGACCGTCAGCAGCGGGGGACGACGCCGCTGCCCGAGCCGTTGCTCCCCCCTGGTGTGGCCGCGGTGCTCTCGGTGCTGCGCAGCAGCGCGGTCGTCGTCGACGACGCCGACCTGGTCGTCAAGGCCAGCGCCCCGGCGTACGCCCTGGGGCTGGTGCGCGGCACCGAGCTGGCCGCCGGCGAGCTGGCCGACCTGGTGACCCGGGTCCGCCGTGACGGCCAGATCCGCGAGACCGAGCTGGTCATCGAGCGCGCCGGGGGGCCTCCGCGCCACGTCACCGCCCGGATCGCGCCCCTGGGCCACCGGCTGGTGCTCGCCCTGGTCGAGGACCGCACCCGCGAGCGGCGCGTCGAGGCGGTACGCCGTGACTTCGTCGCCAACGTCAGCCACGAGCTGAAGACACCGGTTGGGGCGATGCGGCTGCTGGCCGAGGCGATCCACGACGGCGCCGACGACCCCGAGGCGGTGCGCCGCTTCTCGCGCCGGATGGTCACCGAGGGCGAGCGGCTGAGCCGTCTGGTGCAGCAGGTCATCGAGCTGTCCCGGCTCCAGGGCGACGAGCCGCTGGAGCGGCCCGTGCCCGTCGCGGTCGACGACGTGATCGGCATCGCCGTCGACACCTCGGCCATCGACGCCGCCGCACGCCACGTCTCGGTCGTCACCGGCGGGCCGACCGGGCTCAAGGTGCACGGCAACGAGGAGCAGATCACCGCCGCGGTGGCCAACCTGGTGGCCAACGCCGTGAGCTACTCCGAGCCGGGGGCGACGGTGCTGGTCTCGACCAAGGCCGTGTCCGACGACCTGGAGGTCTCGGTGGTCGACCAGGGCATCGGCATCCCCGCCGGCGAGATCGACCGCATCTTCGAGCGCTTCTACCGCGTCGACCCCGCCCGCCACCGCTCCACCGGCGGCACCGGCCTGGGCCTGTCGATCGTCAAGCACGTGGCCGCGACCCACGGCGGGGAGGTCCGGGTCTGGTCCGAGGAGGGGCACGGCTCGACCTTCACCCTGACCCTGCCCCTGGCCCCCGACCCGCCGCTGCACGCGCCGGAGGACGACGACGAGCTCGACGAGCCCGAGGAGACCCCCATGATGGACACCACGGCCGCGCCCGCGGCCGACGAGGAGCAGGAGGACCGCCCGTGACTCGGGTACTCGTGGTCGAGGACGAGGAGAGCTACAGCGACGCGCTGTCGTACATGCTGCGACGGGAGGGCTTCGAGGTGGCCGTGGCCGCCGACGGGCACGCCGCGCTGGCGGAGTTCGACCGCAACGGCGCCGACGTGGTGCTGCTCGACCTGATGCTGCCGGGCATCCCCGGCACCGAGGTGTGCCGCACGATCCGGCAGACCAGCTCGGTGCCGGTGATCATGGTCAGCGCCAAGGACGACGAGGTCGACAAGGTGGTCGGCCTCGAGCTGGGCGCCGACGACTACGTCACCAAGCCCTACTCTCCGCGCGAGCTGGTCGCGCGCATCCGTGCCGTCATGCGGCGCGGGGTGGAGACCGAGGTGGCCCCCGACACGCTCGAGGCCGGTCCGGTGCGGATGGACGTCGAGCGGCACATCGTCACCCTCGACGGCGAGGACGTCCGGCTGCCGCTCAAGGAGTTCGAGCTGCTCGAGATGTTCCTGCGCAACCCCGGCCGCGTCCTCACCCGCGGCCAGCTCATCGACCGGGTGTGGGGATCCGACTACGTCGGTGACACC
>JBKJPE010000129.1:0-15711 GCA_046595185.1 Nocardioides sp. | reverse complement strand
CGGACGTCACCACCGACTTGCGGACCCAGCCGCGGCGAGGCCTCGACCCGCTGTACGCCGCCTGGGCACGGTCGACGTAGTCGCCTCTTCTCCGCCACGCGCTGGCCGGGTTGGGAGGATTCGGTGTCACTGACACTCGGGATCACCCCTCACTCGCGGTGACGCCATCTCGACGCGACAAAGGCGGCGCAAGGACGCACCTGCCGACGGCAGGATGCGCGGCGCGCTCAACGCGTTGCCGCCGAGCAGTGGCAGCGTTGATGCTGCCTCCGGTTGCCAACTCACCCTGCTGTGTGCCGGTGCGGCCACATGCGTACCTTCGGACCACCGACAACCGAAGGAAGTGCCTCATGGGTCTCTTCAAGGTCAGCAGAGCTCCGCAGGCACAGGCAGAACGGGACCTCAGGGTCAGGGGCCGGATAAGCCATCGCAGCCTCCAAGAGCTCCAGGACCAGCTTCACGCCGTCGGAGACCTCGGCCTCGATCTGGACGAGGCCCTCCGCAGCCCGAGCCAACGCCAAAGGGTCGATATCACCATTCTGATTAAGGCGTTGGCCATCGCGACGGAGACTGCCGAGCTGGCGCTCGCGGAGGTCGTTGCGCTCCGACAGGCTCTGGAGTGACCTGACAGGCAATGATTGAGGGGGCCGTCGACCGTGACATGACGCAGTTGCGGCGGATCGACGCACCCCGTTAGACAACCGTGAGCGAACGCCGAACGCTCCACCCCTTTACCGCAGCTGCCTACCTCACTCCCACTCGATCGTGCCCGGCGGCTTGCTGGTGATGTCGAGCACCACCCGGTTGACCTCGTCGACCTCGTTGGTGATCCGGGTCGAGATCCGCTCCAGCACGTCGTAGGGCAGCCGCGCCCAGTCGGCGGTCATGGCGTCCTCGCTGGTCACCGGGCGCAGCACGATCGGGTGGCCGTACGTCCGGCCGTCCCCCTGCACGCCGACCGAGCGGACCTCGCCGAGCAGGACCACCGGGAACTGCCAGATGTCGCGGTCGAGGCCGGCGACGGTCAGCTCCTCGCGGGCGATGGCGTCCGCGGCGCGGAGCACGTCGAGGCGGTGCTTGGTGACCTCGCCGACGATGCGGATGCCGAGCCCGGGGCCCGGGAACGGGTGGCGCCAGACCAGGTCGTGGGGCAGGCCGAGCTGCTCGCCGACCAGGCGCACCTCGTCCTTGAAGAGCGTGCGCAGCGGCTCGACCAGCTCGAAGCGCAGGTCGTCGGGCAGGCCGCCGACGTTGTGGTGGCTCTTGATCGTCGAGGTGCCGGCTCCCCCGCCGGACTCCACCACGTCGGGGTAGAGCGTGCCCTGCACCAGGAAGGCGACCGTGTCGGCGTCCTCGCCGGTGACGGCGTCGCCGAGGATGTCGGCCTCGGCGGCCTCGAAGACGCGGATGAACTCGCGGCCGATGATCTTGCGCTTCTCCTCGGGGTCGCTGACGCCTTCCAGGGCGCCGAGGAAGCGTGCCTCCGCGTCGACGACGACGAGGTCGGCGCCGGTGGCGGCGACGAAGTCGCGCTCGATCTGCTCGGTCTCGCCCTGGCGCATCAGGCCGTGGTCGACGTAGACACAGGTCAGCCGGTCGCCGATCGCCCGCTGCACCAGCGCGGCCGCCACGGCCGAGTCGACGCCGCCGGAGAGCCCGCAGATCGCCTTGCCCCGGTCGCCGATCTGCTCGCGGATCGACTCGACCTGCTCCTCGACGATGTTGACCATCGTCCAGGTCGGCCGGCAGCCGGCGATGTCGTGCAGGAAGTGCTCGAGGACGGCCTGGCCGTGCTCGGAGTGCAGCACCTCGGGGTGCCACTGCACGCCCGCGATCTTGCGCTCGACGTGCTCGAAGGCCGCGACGGTGGCCCGGGGCGAGCGGGCGTTGACGGTGAAGCCCTCGGGGGCGACCGTCACCTCGTCGCCGTGCGACATCCAGGAGACGAGCTTCTCGGGCACGCCCTGGAGCAGGGTGCCGGGCTCGAGGACCGAGACCTGCGTACGCCCGTACTCGCGCTGGCCGGTGCGCGAGACGGTCCCGCCGAGCGCGGCCGCCATCGCCATGAAGCCGTAGCAGATGCCGAACACGGGGACCCGGCCGTCGACCAGAGCGCCGTCGAGCTGGGGCGCTCCGGGCTCGTAGACCGACGACGGGCCACCGGAGAGGATGACCGCCTTCGGGTTGCGCGCGAGCATCTCCTCGACCGGCATGGTGTGCGGGACGATCTCGGAGTAGACCCTGGCCTCGCGCACGCGGCGGGCGATCAGCTGCGCGTACTGCGCCCCGTAGTCCACCACCAGCACCAGGTCGTGGTCGGTCGCGTGCGTCATCCGGGCCCTCTCGAGGTGCGGGTGGGTGCTGTCCGGCGGGGTCCGACGGAGCGCTCATCGTATCGGCCGGACGTGCAGCAGGGCCCGGCCGGGGAGGGAGGGTCGGCCTGGCCCTGCGCTTTCCCGGCGTCACGAGGAGGCCGGTGGGTACCCGGCGCCGACCAGAGGGAGGGAGAGGTGCGGGACCCGGGTACGCCACCACAACGAGGCACCAGGGCTCGGGTCACGCGGCGGTCCGGATGGCCCGGGCTCGGGCATGATGGGGCTCCGCCGAAGCCCGAGGAGACCCCCATGGCCACGAAGAAGAAGTCGACGTCCAAGTCCAAGTCCGCATCCAAGTCCGAGACCGCGTCGTCGAAGCAGGTCAAGCAGCTGAAGGCCAGCATCGCGAGGCTCGACGCCCGGCTCGAGCGCTCCGAGGCCAAGGCTGCCGGCTGGAAGGACAAGGCCAGGAGCGCCCGGGCCGAGGCCGCCTCGGCGCAGAAGAAGGTGGCGAAGCTCGAGAAGAAGGCGGCCAGGCAGCGCCAGCCCGCCCAGACCCCGGGGCCCACCCAGGAGACCACCTCCGAGCCCGCCCCGCAGTCGACCTCGGTGTCCGCGACCGGTGACCGGGCCGCGGCCACGCCGGACGCGACCTGGACCGTCGCCCGGCTCCGCGGCGAGGCCCGCGACCGCGGTCTCACCGGCATGTCCAACAAGCCGAAGGCCGAGCTGCTCGCCGCACTGCGCTGAGCGGGCGTACTGCTGCCGTCCGGCGCTAGTCCTCCGGCAGCTCCGCGAACGCCTTGGTCGTGCCGCGGTACCAGTCGAGGGACTTCCGGGGACGTCGCCACCGGCCCTTCATCGCCTCCCGCGCCTCGTGGTGGGTGGCGTCACCGGCCTGCTCGGCCGCCTTCAGGTGTCCGTCCTGGGCCTTGATGACGTCGTCGGCGGTCTCGCCGCGGTGGGGGAGGTCGCAGGGGCCGCCCAGCTGGCGGCAGGTCATGGTCCTCATGGTCGGGCCTTCCTCTCGGTCGTGGTGCTGACAGCTCGTTGACGATCCTGGGACGGCATTCGTGACCGGTCACCGTCGCTCCCGCCCCCCGTCGCGGCGCACCAGCTGCGCCAGCGTCCCGGGGTCGGCGCGGAAGGTGATCCGCTGCACGAGACCGCCGGTGACGACGACGTCGAAGAGGACCCGGGCCGCCCCGCGGTGGAACCACGCCGCGGCGGGGCGTCCGCCGTGGAAGACCGGCAGCGCCGACCGTGCGCTGCCGTCGAAGAACGCGGCCACCTCCTGCCGACCGCTGATCCGCTCGGGGGTCCCGGCGAGGACCGCCGCGCTGTCCGCGGCCACCTCGGCGTCCGGGGCGAGCAGGCGTACCAGCCCCTCGAGGTCACCGTCGCGGGCCGCCGCCATGAAGGCGTCGACGACCTGCCAGTCGGCCAGCCGTTCCTCCGGGCCGGGTCCCCGGACCTTGACCCGGGCCCGCGACGCCAGCTTGCGCGCCGCGGCCGGCGTGGTGTCCAGCACGGTGGCGATCGCGGGGAAGCCGACACCGAAGCTGTCGTGCAGCACGAGGGCCACGCGCTCACCCGGTGACAGGCGGTCGAGCACCACCTGCAGCGCCGCCCCGACGGTGTCGGCGAGCACGACCGCGTCCGCCGGGTCGGGCGCCGTCGCCGGAACCTCCACGTCCTCCCGGGGCACGGGCGTACGCGCGCGGAGCCGGTCCAGGCACAACCGGGTCGTCACGGTCGTGAGCCAGGCCGGCAGGCTCTCGACGACGGTGTGCGTGGCGTGCAGGCGCAGCCACGCCTGCTGCACGACGTCCTCGGCCTCGGCGTGATCGGCAAGCACCCGGGTGGCGATCGCGAGCAGCCGCGGCCGCTCGCGCTCGAAGGCAGCGGTCTGCTCGTCCACGGCCTCCCCCTTCGCTGCGCCTCGTCATCGGGATGACGGACGGCTCGCACCCAGTGTGACCGCGGCCCGGGACGCTGCCCTCAGGAGACCCCGACGATCGGCAGCCGCAGCGCCCCCGGCGCGTCGTCGGGCACGACCGGTGATCGCGGCGCGACCGGGTCGAGGCGGACGTACGGCTCACCCAGCGCGGGGCGCGGGTCGACCTCGCCCTTGTTGGGCCACAGCGCCACGGCCCGCTCGGCCTGCGCGGTGATGGTCAGGGAGGGGTTGACGCCGAGGTTGGCGGTGACCGCCGAGCCGTCGACCACGTGCAGGCCGGGGTGGCCGAACATCCGCTGGTAGGGGTCGATGACGCCGGTCTCCGGCGACTCCCCGATCGTGCAGCCGCCGATGAAGTGCGCGGTCAGCGGCCGGTTGAACGGCTCGCCGACCGACCCGCCGGCCACGCCGCCCATCACCTTGGCCATCAGCCGCACCGCGGTGTTGCCGACCGGGATCCAGGTCGGGTTGGGCACGCCGTGGCCCTGCTTGGAGGTCAGGTAGCGCCTGCGGGTGCCGGGGATCGGCTTGGTGTAGGTGGTGATCGAGTTGTCCAGGCTCTGCATCACCAGCGCGATCACGGTGCGTTCCGACCAGTGCCGGAGGTCGTAGAAGTCGCGCAGCGACGAGCGCTGGTGCCACAGCTCGTGCACCCAGGTGCGCCAGCGGGGCGAGGGGCCGTCGCCGTCGGTCAGCACGGTCTGCAGCAGCGACATGAAGTTGCTGCCGGGGCCGTAGCGGCACGGCTCGACGTGGGTGTTCTCGTCGGGGTGGAAGCTGGAGGTGATCGCGATGCCCTGGCTGTAGTCGATCGTCGTGTCCGGCGCGATCGCGCCGAGGATCGACTCCGAGTTGGTGCGTGACAGGTGGCCGAGCCGCGCGGAGATCCGCGGCAGGTGGCCCTCGTCGCGCATCCGGTGCAGCAGCCGCTGGGTGCCCAGGGCCGAGGCGGAGAAGACGACCTGCTCGGCGGTGAGGGTACGACGGGCGCCCGGGCCGGGCAGCGTGGCCTTGGTGAAGCGGACGCCGACGTCGTAGCCGCCACCGTCCCGCGGGGCGACCCGGGTGACGGTGGTCAGCGGCAGCACCGTGGCACCGTTCTGCTCGGCCAGGTAGAGGTAGTTCTTGACCAGCGTGTTCTTCGCGTTGTGCCGGCAGCCGCTCATGCACGAGCCGCAGCCGGTGCAGGTGCTGCGGGCCGGACCGGCACCGCCGAAGAACGGGTCGGCGACCTCGTGGCCGGGCTCCTGGTCGGGCCCGGCGAAGAGCACGCCGACCGGGGTGGGGTGGAAGGTCTCGGCCACGCCCATCTCGCTGGCGACCTTCTCCATCACCTCGTCGGCCGGGGTGCGCAGCGGGTTGTCGACCACTCCGAGCATCCGCTTGGCCTGGTCGTAGAAGGGGGCGAGCTCGGCGCGCCAGTCGGTGATGTGGCTCCACTGCGGGTCCTCGAAGAACGGCTGCAGCGGCTCGTACAGGGTGTTGGCGTAGACCAGCGACCCGCCCCCGACGCCCGCGCCGGAGACGATCATGCAGTCGGCCAGCGCATCGGTGCGCTGGATTCCGTAGCAGCCGACCTCGGGGCGGAAGAGGTACTTCTTGACGTCCCACGACGTCACGGCGAAGTCGTCGTCCTCGAAGCGCCGGCCGGCCTCGATCACGCCGACCCGGTAACCCTTCTCGGTCAGCCGCAGCGCGGTGACCGAACCCCCGAACCCGGAGCCGACCACCAGCACGTCGTAGTCGAAGGCGCGGCGGCTGCCGCCGGTCGCGACCTGCGCCACCTCAGGCCCTGCCCAGCTTCTTCAACAGCCGCAGGTTGGCGGTCATCACGGCGGCGTAGCCCTGGTCGGACATGCCGAGCTGCGGCGCGAAGCGGAGCAGCCGCTGCGTGGCCACGGACTGCGTCTCGGTGAAGCGGTGGATCCCCTCGGCCCCCTGGCGCCGACCCATCCCCGACTGCCGCATCCCGCCCATCGGGGCGTCGATGGAGGCGAAGGTGGCCGCGAACGCCTCGTTGACGTTGACCGTGCCGCAGCGGATCTCGCGCGCCAGCTCCCGGGCCCGGGCACCGTCCTGGCTGTAGACGGCGGCGTTCAGCCCGTAGCCGCCCGCGTTGGCGCGGGCCACGGCGTCGGCCTCGTCGTGGAAGCGGTAGAGCGAGATGACCGGGCCGAACGTCTCGTCGCCGAAGCAGGTCATCTCCGGCGTGACGCCCTCGAGGATGGTCGGCTCGTACATGTAGGGCCCGAGGTCCGGGCGGGCCCGACCACCGGTCAGGACGCGGGCGCCCTTGGCCACCGCGTCGTCGACGTGGGCGACCACGGTCGCGAGCTGCTCGGCCGAGATGAGCGAGCCCATGTCGTTGCCCCACTCCAGCGAGGCACCCAGAGTCATCGCCTCCGTGCGGGCCACGAAGCGCTCCACGAACCGGTCGTAGACCTGGTCGGAGACGAACATCCGCTCCATCGCGACGCACAGCTGCCCGGCGT
The DNA here is from genome assembly GCA_046595185.1 of Nocardioides sp. Classification (GTDB taxonomy): domain Bacteria; phylum Actinomycetota; class Actinomycetes; order Propionibacteriales; family Nocardioidaceae; genus Nocardioides. The sequence goes on along the minus strand of JBKJPE010000129.1, from coordinate 8,944 downwards.
TGGAGAAGGACGCGCGCACCGCGCCCTCGGCGGCCTTCTCGAGGTCGGCGTCGCGCAGGACCAGCATCGGGTTCTTGCCGCCGAGCTCGAGCGAGCAGCCGATCAGCCGCTCGGCACACCGCCGGGCGACCGTACGCCCGGTGGCCGTCGAGCCGGTGAAGCAGACGTAGTCGGCGCGGGCGATGACCGAGGGACCCACCTCGGAGCCCGGGCCGGCCACGACCTGCCACAGGTCGCGGGGGAAGCCGGCCTGCTCGAGCAGCTCGGCGCCGAGCAGCGCGCTGAGCATGGTGTGGGCGTCGGGCTTGGCGACCACGGCGTTGCCGGCCATCAGGGCCGGGAGCCCGTCGCAGAGCGCCATCGTGAAGGGGTAGTTCCACGGCGAGATGATCCCGACGACGCCTTGGGGGACCTTGGCGACCTCGACCCGGGTCAGGCCGGGCACGACGCCCCGCACGCGGCGGGGTCGCAGGTGCTGTCGCGCGGTGCGGGCGTAGTAGCGGGCGGTCAGCGCGACGTGGAGCGGCTCGTCGAAGGCGTGCTTGCGGGCCTTGCCGGACTCGCGGACGATCAGGTCGAGGATCTCCTCCTGGCGGTCCAGGATCAGGTCGTGCAGGTGCAGCATGGACTCGGCCCGCTGCTCGAGCGGGGTGCGCGCCCACTGCTCCTGGGCCACCCGCGCCCGCCGGAAGGCCTCGGCGACGTCCTCGTCGCTGGACTGGGGCACGTACGCCAGCGGTGCGCCGTCGAGCGGCGAGTGGACGGGCTTCGTACGCCCGCTCGTGGCCACCACCCGCCGGGTCAGCGCCTCGGTGTAGTCGGGCTCCAGGGCGTAGGCCGCGGTCGGGTCGTGCTCGGGGTCGTGCGGGCCGTCGACGGCGGGGTCACCGGGCGTCGCGGACGGGTTGTGACCACTCATGTGTCGAGGATATGCCGACCACCTCGACCGTTTCTACCATTCGGTAACATCGGGGTGTTGGACACATCGCCGTCCGGTGTCAAGCGGGCTTCGCGGGGGGTCCACGACCGGCATCTCGGCTGTCCGTAGGTGGCATCTCGGCTGGCCGCAGGTGGCATCTCGGCTCAGAGGTCGGCGACGGCGAGGCCCTCCTCGGGGCCGAGGCGGGCCAGCACGGTGCCGTCAGCGGCCAGCACCGCGGAGCCCCCGACGGTGCGGCGCGGGCCGCGGGGGCCGTCGCTCGGCCCGGTCGCGCCCGCGTGGACGACCGGCAGGCCGTGGTCGACGCTGCGGCGGCGCAACGTCTCGTCACGTCGCTCCTCGGAGCCGGCGAACCAGGCCGCCGAGACCGCGTACGCCTCCGCACCGGCTGCGGCGGCGGCGGCCGCGTGCCCGGGCTCGCCGACGTCGGAGCAGATCGCCGGGGCGACGCGGAGGCCGTCGACGTCGAGCAGCACGCTGCGCTCCCCCGGCACGAACCAGGCGCGCTCGTCGGCGTCAAGGTGCTGCTTGTCGTAGGGCGCGGTGATGGTGCCGTCCGGGCGGAGCACCAGCATGCTCAGCACGTCGCCGTGCGCGCGGGCGACCGGGTGGGCGAGCACCAGCACCAGCCCGGCCCGCGTGACGGCGTCCCGCAGCGGGTCGAGCCAGGCCCCGTCGACGTCGTCCTGCGCCACGAAGCCTCCGCGGGCGAAGACGTGCTCGTCGTAGCCGCAGAGGAAGGCCTCCGGCAGCACCAGCAGCGCAGCGCCCGCGGCGCCGGCCGCGTCGACCAGCCGGGCGGCGGTGACGGTGTTGGCGGCGACGTCGCCCGCGACGGCGACCGCCTGCGCGGCGGCGACCCTCATCGCAGGCGCACGGCGCCGACCAGGGTGGCCAGGCGCTCGGGCGAGAGGTCCTCCTCGACCACCCGCCGCACGGGACCGCTGTCGGGGGCGTGGAGGATCCGGCGCGCCGGGGCCGGGGCGGCGACGAGGCCGACGTGGTGGACGCGCCGCTCCGGCCGGGCGAAGAGGTAGAGGTCGCCCACGACGACCTCGTCGAGGTCGACCGGCTCCAGCGCGGCGGCCTGGTCGAAGGCGTCGCGGGGCACCCGCAGCCCGACCGACCGCGCCGCCCGGTGCACCAGGCCGGAGCAGTCGATGCCGTCGGCGCTCAGCCCGCCCCAGAGGTAGGGCGTGTCGAGGTAGGCCGCGGCGGCCGCGACCAGGGCGGCACCGTCCGCGTGGTCGGGGACCGGGTGCACGACCGCTCCCCCGGCCTCGCCGAGGTGGGCGCTGAGCACCCATCCGGGGTAGCCGGCCGGGTCCAGGGACGACGGTTGCCAGAGAGCCACGACCCGGGTCCAGTCGGCCTCGGTGCCACGGACGTCGACCGGCTCGTCGGGCAGCAGCTGGGTCACCTGCTCGCCGTCGGTGTCGGGGATGCGGCGGACCGGGCAGAGGGTGCGGGCGACCGTCGGCATGCTCACGATCCTGGCAGGGCGACGCCCGTCACGCCCAGACCGGGGGCGTCGGGCAGGACCAGCACCGGGCCCTGGTAGGCGGGCCCCCCGACGTACGGCGACCCGGTCGCCCACCAGGCCGCGTCGAGGTCCGCGCCCCAGGTGGTGCCGAGGGCCGCGACCAGCGACCCGGCGGCGCCGACGCCGAGGTGGGACTCCATCATCGAGCCGACCATCGTGCCCAGGCCGTGCCGCGCGGCCAGGTCGAGCAGCTCCGCGGCCGGGGTCAGTCCCCCGCACTTGGCGAGCTTGACGTTGACCGCGTCGCACGCGCCCACCCGGACCAGCGAGACCAGGTCGTCGAGGTCCACCAGCGACTCGTCGGCCATCACCGGGGTGTCGACGTGGGCGCGCACGTGGGCCAGGCCGAGGTGGTCCCGGGCCGGCACCGGCTGCTCGACCAGCGTGACACCGAGGCCGGCGTCCTCCAGCTCGCGGATCACGCGGACGGCGCTGCGGGCGTCCCAGCCCTGGTTGGCGTCGAGCCTCAGCTCGACGTCGTCACCGACGGCAGCGCGCACAGCACGCACCCGCGCCACGTCGGTCGCGGCGTCCGTGCCGACCTTGAGCTTCAGCACACCGAACCCGTCGCCCACGCGCGCGCGGGCCGCGTCGGCCAGGTCCGCGGGTGCGCCCGCGGCCAGGGTCACGTCGGTGGGCACCCGCAGGTCCGGCACCGCGATGGCGCCCGGCCCGAAGCGCGCCGCGAGGTAGGCGGCCAGGGGTACGCCCGCCCGCCGCGCCGCCAGGTCGTGCAGCGCGGTGTCGACGGCCATCTTGGCGCCGGCGTTGCCGACCGCGCAGGCCGCCAGCCGCGGCCAGGCCTCGCGGGGGTCGGCCGGGCCGCCCACCAGGGCGTCGGCCACGGGCCCCTCGACGCAGGCGGTCGTGCCGGCCAGGGAGTCCCCGGTCACCCGCCACGCCTGCGGGGCCTCGCCCCAGCCCGTGGCACCGTCGTCGTCGGTCACCGTCACCACGACGACCTCGACGGTGGTGGTGCGGCGCACCGCGGTGACGAAGGGCGTGTGCAGCGGCGCCGAGACGGCCACGGCGCGCAGCCCGACCACCCGGGGGCCGCTCACGGTCCTGCCGGGTCCCCGTGGTGCAGCGGACGGCCGGCACGCTCCTCGAGCGCCGCCCAGGCCCGGGCCGCGACCTGGGCCACGAGCTGCTCGCCCTCCCTCTCGGAGGCGCCGTGGCGGGTGAGCACCACGAGCACGAACGGTGGGTGGTCGTCGGGACGGACCAGCGCCACGTCGTGGTTGACCCCGCCGATCCAGCCGGTCTTGTTGGCGACCGCGACCCCGGCCGGCAGCCCCGCGGGGATGCCGTCGCGGTAGGCCTGGGCGAGCAGGTCCCGCTCGAGGGCCTCCGCCGCGCCGGCGTCGAGCAGCCGGTGGTCGGCAGCACCGACCAGCACCAGCCCGAGGTCGCGGGCCGTGACGACGTTCTCCAGCCCGGCCTCGCGACCGGGCCGGTCCTCGATCCCGCGGGTCACCACGGTGCGGGGCGAGCACCCGGCCTCCTCGAGCACCGCCGCGACGGCGTCGGTCCCGACCTGCTCCAGGACCAGGTTGGTGGCGAGGTTGCCCGACCGGGCCAGCATCCGGTGCACCAGGTCGCGCAGCGGCACCGCGCCGCCACGCTCGGCCCAGGTGCGCGGGTCCTGGTCGTAGTCGGGGTCCATCGTGAACCGCTCCCCGGCCACCACCGAGACGAACTCGTCGTGGACGACCACCGGTGCGTCGAGGTCGAGGTCGCCGTCGGCGTGCGCGCGGAGCGCGGCGACGGCGAGCGGCAGCTTCATCGTGCTGGCCGCGAAGTGCGGCTCCCGGTCGTCCCTGGCCCACCAGGTGCGGCCGTCGAGACCACCCAGCCACGCCGAGACGGTGCGCGACGTCCCCGGTCGGTCGCCACCCATCAGCCGGTCCTCTCGCTCACCGTCGGCCGGGTCGTCAGCCGGCCAGGCGCGCGGCGAGGTCGCGCAGGTCGCGCACCCGAAGGACCGGGTCGTCGAGGTAGGCGGGGTAGGGCGTGCTGCCGGACCGGTCCACCCACGCGCCCGACCAGCCGGCCTGCTGGGCCCCGTGGACGTCCCAGGGGTGGACCGCGACGAGCAGGTGGGCCGCGGCCGGCTCCCCGGACCACGCCGTCGCGTGGGCGTACGCCGCCGCGGCCGGCTTCCACACCCCGGCGTCGGCCACCGACAGCGTGGCCTCGACCAGGTCGGCGCACCCGGCCCGCTCCAGGAGCCCCTGCGCCACGGAGGCCGCGCCGTTGCTGAGGGTGATCACGCGCAGTCCCTGCTCCCGCAGCGCGCGGAGGCCGACCGGCACGTCGGGGTGCACCGGCAGGTCGCCGAAGCCGGCCATCACGTGGTCGACCGCGGCCGCACGCCGCACGGTCAGCTCCTCCGGGAGCAGGACCTCGAGCACGTGGGCGCCGATGACGGCGAAACCGGCCTGCTGGCCGACGGCCGCCAGGGCCATGCCCTCGCGCAGCACCGCGGCGAACCAGGTCGCCGCCAGTCCCTCGCCGGCGCCGACGTCGGCGAACCGCGCGCGCAGCGGGGCGAGGTCGGACAGCGTCTCGTTGACGTCGAACACGACCACCCGGGTCGAGGCGTTGTCGCCGCTCACGTGGCCACGACCTCGACGCGCTGGAACTCCTTGAGCTCGGTGTAGCCGGTGGTGGCCATGGAGCGGCGCAGCGCGCCGACCAGGTTCATCGTCCCGTCGGCGACCCGGGAGGGCCCGAAGAGGATCTCCCGGAGCGTGCCGACCTGCTCGAACTCGACCCGTTCGCCGCGGGGCAGCTCGTCGTGGTGCGCCTCGGCGCCCCAGTGGAAGCCCCGCCCGGGCGCGTCCGAGGCGCGGGCCAGCGGGGAACCGACCATCACCGCGTCGGCGCCGCAGGCGATCGCCTTGGCCACGTCGCCGGACATGCCGATCGAGCCGTCGGCGATCACGTGGACGTAGCGGCCGCCGGACTCGTCGAGGTAGTCGCGGCGGGCGGCGGCCACGTCGGCGACCGCGGAGGCCATCGGCACGGCGAGCCCGAGGACCGTACGCGTGGTGTGCGCCGCCCCGCCGCCGAAGCCGACCAGCACCCCGGCGGCACCGGTCCGCATCAGGTGCAGCGCAGCCTGGTGGGTGGCGCACCCGCCGACGACCACGGGGACGTCGAGCTCGTAGATGAACTCCTTGAGGTTCAGCGGCTCCGCCTGGCTGGAGACGTGCTCGGCGCTCACCGTGGTGCCCCGGATGACGAACATGTCGACGCCGGCGTCGACGACGACCTTGGACAGCTCCTGGGTGCGCTGGGGCGACAGGGAGCCCGCGACGGTCACCCCGGCGGCGCGGACCTGGCGCAGCCGCTCGGTGATCAGATCGGGCCGCACCGGCTCGGCGTAGATGGCCTGCATCCGGCGGGTGGCCTCGGCGCCGCGCAGCCGGGCGACCTCCTCGAGCAGGGGCTCGGGGTCCTCGTAGCGGGTCCAGAGGCCTTCGAGGTTGAGCACACCCAGGCCGCCGAGCTGGCCGAGCGCGATCGCCGTGGACGGGGACATCACCGAGTCCATCGGCGCGGCCAGCACCGGGATCTCGAAGCGGTAGGCGTCGATCTGCCAGTCGACGCTGACCTCCTCCGGGTCGCGGGTGCGTCGGGACGGCACGATCGCGATGTCGTCGAAGGAGTAGGCGCGGCGGGCCCTTTTGGCGCGCCCGATCTCGATCTCGGTCACACCGGTCACCCTAGTGGTCGGCGACGGCTGACCACGGGTGGGCTCGCCCCGCCGGTCAGCGACCGGCGTAGTTGGGCGCCTCGACGGTCATCTGCACCCCGTGCGGGTGGCTCTCCTGCAGCGAGGCCTGCGTGATGCGGACGAAGCGACCCTGGTCCTGGAGCTCGGGCACGGTGCGGGCGCCGACGTAGAACATCGACTGGCTGAGCCCGCCGATGAGCTGGTGGGCCACGGCTGAGAGCGGCCCCCGGTAGGCGACCTGGCCCTCGATGCCCTCGGGCACGATCTGGTCGTCGCTGGCCACCTCGGCCTGGAAGTACCGGTCCTTGGAGTAGGACTTCTTGGTGCGGCTCGACATCGCGCCGAGCGAGCCCATCCCCCGGTAGGTCTTGTACTGCTTGCCGTTGACGAAGACCAGGTCGCCCGGGGACTCGTCGCAGCCGGCCAGCAGCGAGCCGACCATCACCGCGTCGGCGCCGGCCACGAGCGCCTTGGCGATCTCCCCGGAGTACTTCATGCCGCCGTCGGCGATCACGGGCACGCCGGCGGGCCGGCAGGCCAGCGAGGCCTCGTGGACCGCGGTCACCTGGGGCACGCCCACGCCGGTGACCACACGGGTGGTGCAGATGGAGCCCGGTCCCACCCCGACCTTGACGGCGTCGGCGCCGGCGTCGACGAAGGCCTGGGCGCCCTCGCGGGTGGCGACGTTGCCGCCGATCACCTGCACGTCGCGGGTGGCCGGGTCGGCCTTGAGCCGGGCGACCATGTCGAGCAGCAGGCGTACGTTGCCGTGCGCGGTGTCGGCGACCAGGACGTCGACACCGGCCTCGACCAGCGTGGTGGCCCGCTGCCAGGCGTCGCCGAAGTAGCCGATCGCGGCACCGACCATCAGCCGCCCGTGGTCGTCGTTGGAGGCCAGCGGGAACTGCTCGGAGCGCACGAAGTCCTTGACCGTGATCAGCCCGCCCAGCCGGCCCTGCTCGTCGACCAGGGGCAGCCGCTCGCGCTTGTGCCTGCGCAGCAGCAGGGTGGCCTCGTCGCGGCTGATGCCGACCGGTCCGGTGATCAGCGGCATCGGCGTCATCACCTCGTCGACCTTGGTGGTGGCCCACTCGGCGACCGGGGTGAAGCGGAGGTCGCGGTTGGTGATGATACCCAGCAGCCGCTGCTCGCCGTCGACCACGGGCATGCCGGAGACGCGGTACTCGCCGCAGATCTTGTCCAGCTGCTCCAGCGTCGCGTCGGGACCGATGACGACGGGGTTGGAGATGATCCCGGTCTGGGTCCGCTTGACGAGGTCGACCTGGTAGGCCTGATCCTCGATCGACAGGTTGCGGTGCAGCACGCCCAGGCCGCCCTGGCGGGCCATCGCGATGGCCATCCGCGACTCCGTGACCGTGTCCATCGCCGCGCTCACCAGCGGCACCCGCAGCGAGATCTCGCGGGTCAGGCGCGAGGTGGTGTCGATCTCGGAGGGCGCCAGGTCGGAGTGACCGGGCAGCAGCAGGACGTCGTCGTAGGTCAGCCCGAGGGCAGCGAACTTCTCCGGGAGCTCCACGCCCTCATCGTAGACGTCCGCGGGGGCCTCCCCCGCCGTGCGGGCTCAGGAGGCGAGGGGGCGTACGTCACGCAGCAGGATGCGCACGGTCAGCTCGTCGCCGGCCATCCGGATGCGCCCCCGCATGCCGGCCGAGAGCACCATCGGCATCACGGCCTGGTTGTCCGCGCGGGTGCGCAGCAGCAGCTCCCGGGCGCCGAGGCGCACCGCCAGCCGGGCCGTGTCGCCGAGCAGCCGGGTGCCGATGCCGCGCCGCTGCCAGGACACGTCGACGCGCAGGTCGACCTCCCGCACCTCGGGAGCGTCCAACGAGACCGGCAGCAGCCGCGCCTCGCCGACCACGACGTCCTCGGCCCGCGCCTCCACGCCGGTCTCCAGCGCGACGTAGGAGACGGTCGCGCCGGCCCCGATCCGCCGGTTCGCCCCGCCGCCGCGCTCCCGCGCGAGCACGTCGCTGACCAGGGCGGCCATCGACAGGCCCCGCTCGCGCTCCGACGGCGTGAACGGCGCGGGCCGGCGTACCTGGACCCGCACCTCGCCGACCCGCAGCTCCATCACGTCCGCGGGGCCGTCGTCGACGGCGGTGCCGGCGTCGAAGAGGCGCGCCACGACCTCGGGGAACGACGCCGGCCGGGCGATGACGGCGCGGGCGGCCTCGACGTAGCGGGTGGGCTGGTCCTCGAGCGCGGCCCCGGTGCACGGCAGCGCCAGGACGCCGGCGCCGCCGGCGCCGACCACGAGCGCGGTGACGGCGGCCTCGTCGAGGGAGTCCGGCGCGTCGAGCACCAGCTCGTCGGTGACCGGGCCGACGCTCGGGCCCGGGAAGACCTGGATCCTCCGGATGTCGACCCCGGCCTCGCCGCAGGTGCGGGCGAGCCCGGCCAGGGTCCCGGGCCGGTCGGGCAGGTCGGTGCGCACGCGCCACAGCATGGTCGTGATGCTGCCAGCGCGACGTTGCCGGGAGGGATCGGGCGTGTTACGCCGACGACACGTCCGGGGCGGACGTGCGGCCCGCGGCCACCGCCTGCGTCAGGCCCTTCGCCGCGAGGCGGTCGGCGCGCTCGTTGCCGGCGTTGCCGGCGTGGCCCTTGACCCAGAACCAGGTGACGTCGTGGCGCAGCTCGGCCTCGCGCAGCCGCTGCCACAGGTCGCGGTTCTTCACCGGCTCCTTCGCCGAGGTCA
>JBKJPE010000224.1:0-78408 GCA_046595185.1 Nocardioides sp. | reverse complement strand
CCCAGCGCGACCCGAGCGCGAGGTCGGCGGTGTCGAGCGCGCTCAGCAGGCGGTGCAGCTGCTCGGGCAGGTGAGAGCCGTCGGCGTCCATCTCGACCACGACGTCGTAGTCGCGGGCGAGGGCCCAGGCGAAACCGGCCAGGTAGGCGGCGCCGAGCCCCTCCTTGCCGGGTCGGTGCAGGACGTGGATACGGGTGTCGCCGGCGGCCAGGCCGTCGGCGAGGTCGCCGGTGCCGTCGGGGCTGTCGTCGTCGACGACGAGGAGGTGGACGTCAGGCTCGGCGGCGAGGGTGCGGGAGACGATGGGCCGGAGGTTGTCCAGCTCGTTGTAGGTGGGAACGATGACGAGGGTGCGGGTGTCGCGAGGAGTCACGGTGGGTACTACGTCCTGGACCACGTTCGGGATTGCCGATGTACCCAATGGTTGAACGTTTGTGTACCTGCTCTCAGGTTACTTTCAAGTAAGTCGTTCCTGCAGGTCAGACGTGTGACGGCGACCACGCACCACGTCCGCTGGCGACAAGGATCGGCTCGTGGGCGCCGCGGACCGACAGGCCGGCTCGCGGCCGTGCCCGGCACCCGGGGGTGACCCGGAGCGGAACGGGTACGACCCGCGATGGCCACGGGCGGCAGAGGTAGAGGGGCAGGACCGGAGCCGCCTGTCGGAATCGAACCGACGACCTTCTCATTACGAGTGAGACGCTCTACCGACTGAGCTAAGGCGGCGCGCAGGTCGGCGGCGGCACCGCGACGAGCAACGCCCGGAGCATACAGACGCCCGCCGGGGCCCGCGAAACCGTCGGGCGGGTTGTCGCCGTGAGCAACCTCCCCTCCCGCGTGGGCGGGCCTGTGGCGCCACCCGGTGAGGTCGATGGTCGGCCAGTCTGTCGGCAAGGTGCGCCTGGACCCGCGCGGCGTGCTGGGCGACCGGCTGGAGGCGGTGCGCGACCTCGGGGACGGTGCGTGGCCTTCGACTGCCGGCGCTGGTGCTCTGCGCGCCCGCCTCGTCGCGGAGCCGCCCCCGACCGTCGGCACCCTCAGGCTCGGCGACGCGGTGGCGTCGGACGGTCGCACCCCGGCGCCGTTGGTGGCACGGGTGGCCAGGCCCGTCGTACGACGGGTCGCCCGGCCGGTGCTGCGTCTGGGTGCCCGGCTGCTGCCCTGAGGCGGAACGGCAGGGTGGGTCAGGCCGCGACGCGGGGCATGACCTGGTCGACGTGCGCGGTCACGAAGGACTGCACGTCGCCGCACCAGCAGCGGTAGGAGACCTCGACGCCGTGGGCGGTCGTGGTGACGCCGGCGAGCTGGCTGGGGAAGACGAGCTGACGGCGCTCGCAGGTGGTGCACTGGCGGGTGAACATGGTGAGGACCTCCTCGGTGGCGGATCGGGGACACTGTCAGTGTGACCGACCCTCACCTCCAGGCCTAGCCTTGCTTTCCTTGAGAAGGCCAAGGAATCTCCTATGATGTGAGAGTGCTCTCCCTGCACCAGCTCACCTGCTTCCTGGCCACCTACGAGCACGGCTCGCTGACGGCCGCCGCCGACGAGCTCGGCTACGCCCAGCCGTCGGTGTCGGAGCAGGTCAGGACCTTGGAGAAGACCCTCGGCGCGCAGCTCTTCCGCCGGGTCGGCCGGGGCGTCGAGCCGACCACCGTCGCCGACACCCTGCGCCCCCACGCCGAGCAGGTGCTGGCCGCCGTCGAGGAGGCGCGGCGTGCCGTCCAGCGTGCCCGGACGCTGCAGACCGGCACCATCCGCTTCGGGATGTTCGGGACCGCCCGCCTCTACGCGGGGGCCGACCTGGTCGCCGACGTCCTCGAGCGCCATCCCGGGGTGCGCGTCGAGCTGGTCGGGCAGAACTCCTCCGACGTCATGGAGGACCTGCGCCGCGGGCGGATCGAGGCCGCGATGCTCGCGGTGCCCCGCGTGACCGGCGACGGGATGACTGTCACCCCGGTGGCGCGCGACGAGCTGGTCTACGTCAGTGCGGACCCCGAGCGGCTCACCAGCCCGGTGACCGCGCAGCGCCTCGCGCGCGCGTCCCTGGTGATGCCGGAGACCACCTGGCGCGCGGAGGACTCCACCCGGATCGTGCTGCGTCAGATGCTCCACGAGACCGGGCGCAACCCCACCACCCGGATCGAGGTCGAGGACGTGGAGACCGCCGTCGAGCTCGCCGGCCGCGGCCTGGCCGACACCGTCATCCCGCGCGGCGCGGTCGATCAGCTCCTCCCCCGCCTCGCTCCCGGCGCCGGCTTCGTCAGCCTGCGCCCGCGGCAGTACGACACGCTGGCCATCGTGCACCGCTCCGGCGCGGTGCTCAGCCCGGCCGCGCAGCTGATGATCGAGCTGGCCACCCGGCGGATCCAGTCCATCGCCGAGCCGGTGACGCCGCGGTGAGCCGGGCGCCCGCGCCGCCGGTCACCGGGCACACTGCTGCCGTGAGCCAGGACGCCGTACCCGACCCGCACCCGTCCGCCACGGGTCTGCCGCCGGGCGTGACCGGCGCGCACGAGCTGGTGTGGGAGGCGCGAGGACACCCCGGGGGGCGTCGGCCCGTGACCCTGTGGTCCTGGTCCCGGTCCTCCTGCTGCTCGGTGCGCTGGTGACGGTCGGCGCCGCGATGGTGGGGGTGAACGCGGAGCGGGCCCTCAGCCGTTCCGCCACGGGTGAGCTCACCTCCGGCGAGGACGAGTCCCAGGCCTCCGGCGGGCGCAGCTGCTGCTCGTGATCCCCGTTCGCAGCGTGCTGGCACGACGTCGCGACGCCCGCGCCGCCGGGCCCGGTGCCGACGGACCGCCCCCGACCGGGATGGACGAGCAGCGCAGCCCGGGCTGACCGCCGGCGTCGGGCGTCGGCGGCTCGCCGCCTCGCTGCTGGCCCGCTCAGCCGGCGACGGCCGCGCCGCCCGCGGGCGCCGGGGTAGGGCTGGCGGTCTGCACCAGGCCCACCGCGCCGCCGGACGCGGCGTACCCCCGCCCGACGGTCATCGCGACCGGGGCCTTGCGCGGCAGCGTGGAGACGCCGAGCAGGTCACCGTCGACGTCGACGTTGGGCATCAGCAGCACGCCGCAGCGCGACTTGCGCACGGCCTTCGACCAGTGGTTGTACATGCCGCGCAGGTCGTCGGAGCGGCCGGCTGCGACCACCGTCAGCCCGGGCACCTTGGCGGCCAGGAGACCGGCGATGGCCTGGTCCTTGTCGTCGAGCTGCTCGGCGTCGTCCACGAGCAGCACCAGCTGGCCGCGGTGGACCCGGGCGGTGGCCAGCAGCGCGGCCAGGTCGTCCTCACCGACCGCGACCTTGTCCAGGCCGGCGTCGGCCAGCGGGGACCGCCGTCCGCACACGCCCCAGACCGCCACCGGGGTGCCCGACGACACCGAGGCCGTGCGGATCGACTCCGCCAGCGCCAGCAGCAGCGTCGACTTCCCGCTGCGGGCGGGGCCGGTGACCATCACGTGCTCGCCCTGCCACACCTCGAGCGCGGCCACGCCCAGGTCCACCTCGGCGATGCCGACCGGCAGCAGCCACGGCTCGGTGTCCAGGCGCGCGCCGACCCCGAGGTCGGCGACCGAGACCACCTCGGGCAGCCGCCCGATCACGGTGGCCTTGCGCTGCGCCCCGGTCCAGGTCGCGGTCACGGCCGCGACGGCGGCGACCAGCCCCCCGGCCGGGGTGGCCACGTGGGTCTGCAGCGTGGTCTCGGCGAGCACGCACCGGCCCGGCACGGGCGCCGGGGCCAGCTTCGCCGGCACGCCCGCGGTGGAGTAGTCATAGGCGTCCGCGAGGCGGAACAGCCACTTCTGGGTGGTCACCTCGTCGATGGCCGGGGGCACCGACTTGACCCGCGAGGTGCTGGCCACGAAGTGCATGCCGAGGTCGGGGCCGTCGGTCCAGGCCCGGTAGAGGCCCTCGAGCAGCCGGATCCCGTCGTAGTCGTCGTACTCGTCGCGCAGCGTGGCCAGGCCGTCGAGCAGCACCACCAGACGCCGGTACGGGCCGGTGGTCGCGCGCCGGCGGTCGAGCTCGGCGCGGACGTACTTCAGCATCCGCACCTGCTCCTCGCGGGCGGCGGCGCCGGACCCGACGTACCCCACGACGTGGGGCAGCTCCCGGAGCGGGGCGAGGTCGCGGCTGCCGAGGTCCATCACCAGCACGTCGAGGTCCTCGGGCGAGGTGGCCGCGCAGACGGTCAGCCCGATCGAGGCCAGGGCGGTGCTGGTGCCGCTGCCGGGGATGCCCATCATCAGCGCGTTGCCGTTGCCGAGGTCCCAGGAGGCGGGGACCTGGCGCTGTCGGTCCGGCTCGTCGGAGACGGCGAAGAACACCCGCCCGCCGGTGAACGAGCCGACCAGGGGCAGCGGTGCGGGGCCGTGCGGGTCGACCTCCACCGGCTCGGGCGCGAAGGGGCCGGCGAGCTCGACGCGCTCGCCCAGGGCCTCGGGCCACACCGGGCGCGGCGGGGCGTAGCCCAGCTCGTCGTTGGCCCCGACGATGGCGTCGATCAGCAGGTCGAGGTCGGTCGCGGCGTCCTTGTCGTCGACCTCGACCGACTCGGGCGTGATCGTGACGCCGAAGCCCAGGGGGTGGGCCTCGACGACCGTCGACGTCTCGGCCTGCGCCCGGCCGGTGACCAGCGCGGTCTGCACGGGGGTGATGTCGTCCTGGCCGAGCTTCACGAACGCGCGGCCCATCTGGGTGCGGCCGATGGCCGAGGCGGTGGGCACGCCGATCACGTTGCTCGAGTCGTCGCGACTCTGCACGCGCAGCGCGACGCGCAGGTTGGTGTTGGCCAGGATGTCGTCGTTGACGACGCCGGCGGGGCGCTGGGTGGCCAGGATCATGTGGACGCCGAGCGTCCGACCGACGGCACCCACGCTGACCAGCGAGGACAGCACGTCGGGGTACTCCTTGGCCAGCATCGCGAACTCGTCGACGACCAGCAGCAGCCGCGGCATCGGCTCGGTCGGGTCGGTGGCCAGGTAGGCGTCGAGGTTGTCCACGCCCTCCCCCGCGGCGGCGAACATCTCCTGGCGGTAGCGCATCTCGGCCTCGAGCGCGCGGATCGCACGGTCGGCCAGCTGGGCGTCGAGGTTGCTGACCGTGCCGATGGTGTGCGGCAGCCGCTCGCAGGCGGCGAACGCCGCCCCGCCCTTGAAGTCGACCAGGATGAAGGTGAGCCGGGTGGGGTCGGTACGCGCGGCCAGCCCGGCCACCAGCGACCGCAGGAACTCGCTCTTGCCGGAGCCGGTCGTGCCGCCGACCAGGCCGTGCGGGCCGTCGCGGACGAGGTCCAGCTCGAAGCCGCCGGTCTCGCCGACCCCGATCGGGGCCTTGATCCGGGTCGAGGTCCGCCAGCTCTCGCGGATCGCCGCGGAGCTGATCTCCTCGATGCCCAGCAGCGGGGGCAGGCGCACCATCGACGGCAGCGCCGCCCCGGGCACGACCAGCTCGGGGTCGTCGAAGCGGGCCAGGTCGAGCGCGCAGCGACGCGCGGTGGGCAGGTCGAGGCCGGCCAGGACCACGTCGTCGACGGTGGTCAGGTCGTCGGGACGGGTCGCGGTGCCGAGGGCGTCGGGCTGGACCTCGAGCACGACGGTGCACGACGACGGCAGCTGCTCGTGGGAGGTCGCCACGACGATGCCGGCGACGTGGACCTCGCGCTGGTGGGGGTTGACCGGGCTGGTCGAGCTGATCGTGCGGCCGTGGCCGAGCAGCGTGCGCGCGGGGGCGTTGCGGCCCTCCAGCAGCACGTCGGAGTCGAGCACCAGCAGCACGGCGGGGGTGGGCTGCCGGTCGATGTTGTCGCGCAGCCCGCGGAGCATGGCCTCGCTGCGGCCGCGGTCGTCGGAGAGCCAGTGCCCGCCTGCGGAGTCGCCCAGCTGGCGGCTGTGCGGGAGCCACTGGGTCCAGGACCAGTCGGCGTCGCGACCGCGGTCGCAGAAGACGCCGACGGTCAGGTCGGCCGGACCGACGTGCACCGCGGCCTGGGCCACCAGGCCGCGCGCGACCGCCAGGGCGCCCTCGCGGTCGCCCACGATGCCGACGACGCCGGCGTTGCCGAGGTCGACCTCGACCGGCGCCGAGCGGAGCCGGCTGGCGCGGATCGTCCTCTTCGCGGCGTCGTCGAGGCGCTTGCCCTGGGAGGAGTCGTCGATCGGCGGGACCCACCCGACGTCGCCGACACCGGCGTTGAGCTTGAGGAAGTCGGTGGCCGTGAAGCGGCGCTGCCACATCAGGGTCGAGGGCAGCGCGGCGCGGCGGATGGTGGAGGCCGGGTCAGGCAGCTCGGCCCGGCGGCGGGCACGCTCGGCGGCGGCGGCCTCGGCGACGTCGGCCGCGAAGGTCTCCAGGGCGGTGGCGAAGCGGACCTCCTCCTCCTCGATCTCCTTGACCCGACGCCGCTTCTGCTCGTAGTAGGTGCCGATCCCGAGGATCGGGCTGAGGCCGGCGATCAGCGCGAAGCGAGCGTTGCCCAGGACGAAGACCATGGCGATGGCGAGCACCAGCGGCCCGATCACGGTGGCCAGCGGGAAGCGGCTCGGGGGCGGGTCGTCCTTCTTCACCGGCGGGGTGATCTCCTCCGGCGCGGGCGCGCGGCCCGGGCGGGGCGGGCGGTTGAAGGGCGCGGTGCCTGCCGGGGTGACGTTGTTCAGCGAGCCCGGCGCCGGGGCGAGCGGCTCGGCGCTGGTGCGCCGCAGGGTGATCGCGGCTCCGCCGACGAGGACCACGGCCTCGTCGGTGACCAGCACCCCGTCGACGAGCGGCACCTCCTCGCCGTCGTCGTCCTTGCGACGCAGGCCGGCGACCTTGCCGGCCACGCCGGTCCTCTCCGCCCTGGCGGCCTCCTCGGCATCCGCGGCAGCAGCGGCCTCGAGCTCGGCCAGGGTCTCGACCCGCTCGCCCTCGACGTAGGTGCCGTTCGTGGAGCCGACGTCGCGCACGCGTACGCCGTCCTCCTCCAGGGTCAGGCCGGCGTGGTGCCACGACGTGCTCGGCGAGTCGACGGTGAGGTCGGCCAGGGGGGCCCGACCGATGGTCAGGGCCCGGTTGCGCGGGATTGGCACGACGCGGCCGGCGTCGAGGCCGGCGGAGACCGTCGCGGTCCAGGAGGTGACGGGGGCCGTGCGCGGGAGCGGGTCTCGCCCGATGCGGGAGCCCTCGAGCAGGGTGGTGTCGCGCAGGCGGTCACCGGCGGCGTGCCGGTGCTCGTCGACCCACACCTCGTCGGCCGCCGCGAGCAGCTGGCCGCAGACCTGCTCGACGAGGTCCGCCAGGGTCGCGGTGGCGGCGGCCTGCGCCAGCTCCACGTCGTGGGGGCTGCCGTCGACGTCGATGGTCACGCGCACGGGGGTTCTCCTTGTGGTCGGGGGACCGGTGGTGCCGGGCGTACGACGGGTCAGGCGCCCGGCACCGGGAACCAGAACAGGCGCGGGGCCGGGGCGGAGCCGGACACCGGGCGCACGCCGGGGTCCTGGGCGGTGGACTGGAGCGCGACCACCTGGTCGGGGGCCTGCGCGCGCTGCCCGGTGAAGTCGAGCCCGGCGCCGGTCAGGCCGTCGGAGCGGTCCAGCGCGAGCCCGCCGAGGGCGTCGGCCACGGCAGCCGGATCGGCACTGCCGGCCGAGGCCGCGGCGCGGGCCAGCGCGACGACGGCGTCGTGGCTGCGGGTGTCGGCGCTCCCGGCGACGGTGGTGAACGCCTCGCCGTCGAAGAAGTCCTCGACCGCGGGGTCGGCGCCCGCCGCGCGGACGGCCGCGAAGTAGGCCGACAGCGCCTCGCCGGTGGCACCCGGCGCCAGCGCCGCGACGTCGCCGGACTCCTCGCCCACGGTGACCATCTCGGAGGACAGGCTGCCGTCGGCCCCGGCGAGGTCGGTGGCCAGCACGGGGCTCAGCGCGTCCGGGGTGAGGAACACCGGAAGCGTCACCGCAGCCCCCTGGAGCGCCCGGACCAGCACGGCCTGCCGGGCGGCAGGACCGGTGACCACGACGGAGTCGACCTCGGCGTCGCCGGCCAGCCGGCCGATCTCGGCGGCGAGCCGTGACGCCGCGGTCTCGGGGGCGGACACGGCCAGGGCGCGCTCCACGGCCGGGGTCAGCGTGGGGAGCCCTCCGCCGCCGGCGTCGACCAGCACGGGCTTGGAGACACCGGCGGAGCCGATGGCGCGGGTCAGGACGTCGGCGATGGTCGGCTGGTCCGGCCCGGTCAGCCAGACCGGCGCCCCGTCGGGCAGCGGCGGGGCGGGGGCGTAGGGCAGCAGCACCGGGACCCCGGTGTCGGCCGCGGCCCTGACCGCGCCGGCGACGTGGGGCCCCGAGGAGGCGACCACGATGCCGACGACGCCCTGGTCGGCGAGGTCCTGCACGGCCGTGGCGGCCCCGTCGGCGGTGCCGCCGTCGTCGGCGGCGACGACGTCGACAGCCGTGCCGCCCAGACCGAACCGGTAGGCCGCGACCTCGGCGCCCTGCGCCGCCTCGCTCCACTGCGAGCCGGAGTCACCCGCGGAGGCCAGGCTGACGATCACACCGACCGTGACGCCGTCCGGCAGACCCTCGGCCACCAGGGGCACGGTGGCCGGCGAGGCCGGGGTGGCGGTCGCCTCGACCGCCGCGTCCTCCTCCGGCTCGTCGCCCGAGCACGAGGCGGCGGCCAGGACGAGCAGCGCTGCTGCGGGCAGGGCTGCCCACCGACGCGACGACCGCACCCTCACTGTCCGGCGGCCAGGTGGAACGCGTAGACGGTGCGGCGCTCGACGCCGTCGGGCACGTCGACCTGGAAGGCCGCCAGCTGCGCCTGACGCGTGAAGGCCGCCTCCGCCTGGGCCTGGCGCAGCATCAGTCCGCCGATGTCCTGGCCCCGCGCGTTGGCGTAGGAGGACGCCGTACGGGTGGCCAGCGCGAGCTGGTAGTCCGCAGCCCGGGCCTCGCCGACGTTGGCGCCGAGGGTGCCGAGCAGTCCGGAACCGTCGACCTGGGGGTCGCCCAGGTCGAGCAGCACCTTGGTCAGGTCGGCGGTCAGCAGCCGGCCGGCGGCGCTGGTGTCGCGGGTCGACGCCGAGACGGTGTCGGCGATGACGTCGAGGCCCGCACGGACGTTGGACTCGATCTCGGAGGCCGCGGCCCGCTCGGTCCTGGCCAGGCCGGCCTTCTGCTCGTCGATGGCCGCGCGGCCGTCGGCCGCGATCCCGGCGGCGGCGGCGCGCATGCCGGCCTTCGAGCGGGTGAACGCATCGCTGACTGCCTCGCGTGCCTCGGCCGCCCGCTCGGTTACCTCGTCGATGGAGGTCTGGGTGCCCTCGCGGACAGCCTTCCCGGCCTTCGTCTCCGCTTTCCCGAACGCGGTGGTGATCGCTGTCCTCGCCTCGACCTGCTTGCCGTCCAGTGCGTCGACGGCTGTCTTCACCTCGAGCCTCTCGGTGTCGAGCTGGTCGATCTGCTGGAAGAACTCTCGTAGCTGGCCCTTCGTGGACCCGTTCTCGCCCTGAGCTTCCTTCAGGGCGTCCAGGGTCGTCGTGTACTGCTCGTCGAGATCGGTGAGCGCCGACCGGAGACTGCCCTCGGTGCCTTCCACGAACACGGTCAGGGCGTCGCGCGCGTCGTCCACCTGGGGCGAGGTGGGCAGCTCGTAGGGAGGTTGCGTCGGGCACGCTTCACCCGAGATCAGCGCGGCGGCCGGCCCGGCCTGCCCGGCGGCGACCGGCTCCTCGTCGTTGTTGGCGATGGTGCAGAGGACCGTGTAGACCCCGCGGTCGCGCGCCTCGATGACGTCGAGCTGGTCGAACGTGGCCGCCGCGCCGGTGGCGACACCGTCTGCGACGGCTTGGAGGTCTTTCCTGATCTTCCCGTCACGGCCGGCCAGCCTGGTGAGCTCACGCTGCACCGCACCGAGCTCCCCCTGCTCCGCGTTCCTGGCCCGGAGGTCACGCAGTGCCGCGAGGAGACCGGGGTTGTCGACGTCGACCCCGTCGAGGACGGCGTTGACGTCGTTCATCGCGATGATCACCGACGCCACGCCGGTGTCCTCGATGGTGCCGAGCGCCAGCTCCTTGGACTCCTCCAACGACTTCGCGATCTGGGCCGGCAGGTCCTCGCGGGTCCGGGAGAGCGAGCAGGTGACGGAGGCAGCCGTGGCGGGCGTGCAGTCGTCGGTCTCCGCCGGACCGATGCTGGACGCGATGGAGCTCCGTAGCGAGGCCTTGCAGGCGTCGCTGGCGCTGGCGTAGCCGTTCAGGGTCCCGGCGACGCGCAGCAGGCTGTCGTAGACGCTGCCGGCGCTGGTGCCGGTGCCGGTGGGGACCGTGGTCTCGCAGCCGTCGCCGACGACCTGGGCCGTGCCCGGCCTGCCGCCGGTGTCGCCGAGCAGGGAGTCGACCGAGGCCACGGTGCTCTGCAGCTGGGCGAGGGAGGAGGAGCCGGTGGACTCCAGGGCGGAGGAGATGCCGTCGCCGAGCCCGGTGACGGTACCGTCCAGGGCCTCCATCGAGGAGGCGATCCCGGTGATGCTGGTCTCCAGGTCGCCGACGGTCTTCTCGCCCAGGGTGGCGGTGGTGGAGCTCAGGCTGGTGCGCACCTCGGTGATCGAGTCGCCGGCCAGGGCCAGCACCTCGTTGACCTCGCCGACGACCTCGACGGTGCGCGCCTGGAGGGCGAGCTCCTCGGAGGCCGCGGGGTTGAAGGCGTTCTCGACCAGCGCGCCGACCGACGGGTCGGTGACCAGCCCGGGCTGGACGCTCAGGTCGAAGGCGGGGGTGCTGAAGTCCTTCGCGTCGACGACCAGGCTCAGGGTCGCGCTCGAGCTCAGCTGCGGCGGGGCCAGGATGGTCGCCCACTGCACCTGCGTGGCGCCGTCCGGGCCCTGGCTGAGCACGCCGTTGGTCACGGTGTCCTCGCCCGCGCGCTGGGTCACCACGGTCGACGGGTCGGTGGCGCCGAGGTCGGCCGCGGCCACGATGGTCAGCGGCGCGCCGACCAGAGCCGGGCGGGTGCGGGAGGCGCCGGCGACGTCGTAGGACAGCTCCTCGGCCTGGACGGTGAGGTTCTGGACCGTGAGGTCGATCTGGACCGTGCCGTCGTAGCCCTCGAGGTCGGACAGGTCCGTTCCCCAGCCGTCCGCCGTGTAGTAGGAGGTGAGTACCCGGACGGGGAGGTCGCCGACCACGTCGTCGGGGGAGTACGCCTGGGTGGTGCTGTCGGCGCTCTCGCCATCGGCCGCGGCGGTCACGGTGGTGCCCTCGACCGCGGTCAGCGTGCCGTCAGGAGCCATCGCCACCTCGACCGACTGCAGCACGCGGTCGCCCGGGGAGACGGGCAGCTCGGAGTCGGCCACCGTGACCAGGCCGGTCGTGGAGCCGGAGCCGAGCGAGGCGACCGTCACGACGGCGACGAGGCCCGCGAGCGGCTTGCGGGCGCGGAGGGTGACCAGGCGCGCGGACGGACGAGACTCCAGCATGTGACCTCACCTAGCAGTTTCGCGGACGCTGGACACCCCATGACGCGCCCGGCGGCCGCCAGCATAAGGCTTGGGACGAGAGACCCCTAGCCGGACGACGCGGGTGCGATCGGTCGGCTAGACCGGTGCATCACCGCAGGTCACCGCCTCATTGAGGCTTCAACCAGGTCCGGGTCGATTCCCGCTCCCGCGACCTCGTCCCAGCCGCTCCACCCGCTTGCGGACGCCGATCTGCTGGAGGCCGACGAGCAGCGGCAGCATCGACACGACCCCGACGATCGACGGCACGATCGCGGCGAACGCCAGCCCCAGCCCGGTCACGGCGACCACGCCGGAGACGGCGAGGTAGGCGGTGCTCGGGAAGGTCGGGGCCCGCAGGTGCGGACGGGGCTCGGGGGCGTCCATGGCGTCATGATGCGGCACCCGAGGCGGGGCGGCGGCGCGCCCTGAGAGTCTCGTGGGGAGCCCGACCTCCGCCGTCGGGCAGCACCAGCCCGTCCCAGGACGCCGGCCCGTCCACAGCCCGGCGGAGGAGATCGATCGAGCACCAGTCCCCCGGGTCCTGCGGCGATGGGAGGTCGGCCACGTAGGAGCACAGGCACCTCATCAGCGACCTCTCCCACGGGGATCCCGTGCTCGGCGTCGAGCCACCCGACCGCCGTCGCCTCGGCGGCACCGTCCCCTCCCTCGGTCGCGATCAGGGTCAGGTCCTCGTGGTGTGGCATCGCTCTGCTGGGGTGCCTGCCTTTCGCCGACCCCGAGGGACGGCTCGATGGGGTGCTGAGCTCGTACGGACTCGGTGATGATGCCCGCGGGGCCTGCTCGCCAGCCGGTGTGGTCCAGGCCCCGAGACGTGACGTGTTCCAGTGCTCTGGACAGTCGGGGGTTGCGGCGTTCGGCCGATCGCCTCCCAGCGGCTCGGTTACGCTCGCCGTCGACGCGATCGGACCGGACGGGAGGGGACGTGCAGCCAGTGGGCTTCGACGACGCCCTGGGCGCGTCCTACCGGCTGGTCGACCGTCTCGGCGAGGGTGCCAGCGGCGAGGTGTGGCGGGCCGTCGACAAACGCACCGACGAGATGGTGGCCACCAAGCTGCTGCGTCGCGAGCACCTCGCCGACCGTGACCTGGTCGGTCGCTTCGTCCAGGAACGCGCCGTGCTCACCACGCTGCGCCACCCCGCCATCGTCGCGGTGCGCGACCTGGTGGTCGAGGGCGAGCGGCTGGCGATCGTCATGGAGTACGTCGACGGCGGCTCCCTGCGCGACGTCCTGCGCACCCGAGGCACCCTGACCCCGGCCGAGGCCGTCGACGTGGCCGCCACCGTCCTGGAGGGGTTGGCCAGCGCCCACCAGCGCGACGTGGTCCACCGTGACGTCAAGCCCGACAACGTGCTGCTCTCCCGCGACTGGGAGGCCGGCGGGACCGGCTCGGTGAAGCTGGTCGACTTCGGCATCGCCCGGATCATCACCGACCGCCAGCGCACCGCGACCGGCCCGCTCGGCACGCCGGAGTACATGTCCCCCGAGCTGCTGACCCGCGGGACGGCCGAGTCGCCCGCCGACGTCTACGGCGTCGGGATCATGCTCTACGAGCTGTTGGCTGGGCGGACCCCCTTCGCCGGACCCGGCAACGAGTACACGATCGCCCACCGCCACGTCACCGCCGAGCCGCCGCCGCTGGACGTGCCCGCCCCGCTGGCCGCCCAGCTGGACGCGCTGCTGGAGAAGGACCCGGGCAGGCGGCCGTCCGCCTCCGCGGCCGCCACCGCGCTGCGGGGGGTCCGCGCGGCCGTCATCACCGCGCCCGCCCTCGCCCCGCAGCCGGGACCGGAGGACTTCGACACGGCCCGCGGACCGTCGACGGTCGTCCGTGGGCTGGTCCCCGAGGCCCCGACCTACGCGGGCGGTGACAGGGCCGCGGACGAGGCGCCCGTCGACCTCGGCGCGCCGGGCCGAAAGACCGTCGTCCGCCCGATGCGACGCCGCGTCGTGGTCGAGGAGGAGGACGAAGGGACCACCGCCCCCGCCCGTCGCGCCCCGGTGCCGGGGTGGAAGGACCCGAGGCTGATCGCGGTCGTGACCGGGGCGCTGCTGCTGCTGGCCGGCGCGATCCTGTTCGTCACGGTGCGCGGCGGCGACGCTCCGGAGGAGGACGCCCCGGTGGACCCGGTCGTGCCGGCCGCGGCCGCCGAGGCCGACGCCCAGCTGCCGAGCCAGCTCCAGGCATCCTCCGGGCTCGACCTGGACCGCGCCGCCACCTGGGACCCCACGACCAGTCGGGTCGACCTCACCCTGACCTACTCCGCCGACCGCGCCCCCCTCACCGGCCCGATCCTGGAGGTCCTGGCCAACCCGGACGGCGAGTGCCCCACCGACCTCGAGTGGGACGGGCAGACGCCGGAGCCGAACGTCCCCTCGATCACCAGCATCGACGAGGCCTGCGCCCTGAGCCTGGACCTCGGCACCATCCAGCCCGGTGAGAACGCCGTGGTTCGGGCCTCCTTCACGCTCCCGCTCGAGGTCGACGCGTCCGGCGACGCCACCGCCCCGCTCCAGGAGTGGCTCGCCGGTGTCGACGAGGCCACCAGCACCGCGCTGACCGACCCCGACATCGCCCCGACGGAGGACTCCTACCCGGTCCAGCGGCTCCTGGGTGTCGTGGTGGACGTCCCCCCCATCGGCCCGACGGGGCAGGTGGTGCCGGTGCGGGTGTTCCCTCAGTGGCCCGGGGGCGACGGCAGCGTCGAGATGTTCCGCACGGGCTCGATCGGGGAACCGACCTCCGTGCTGACCGCCGTCGCCGGCGGCACCGACGGGGTGTCCCTGTCCTCCAGCTGCCCCACGGCCGTGACCGTGAACGGGTTCGTCGTGACTGCGCTGGCCTTCGCCGAGGAGTGCACGATCGACGTCGAGGTCGGCAACCTCCCGGAGACGCCGAGCAACACCTTCAGCATCGTCCCCCGCGGGGCGTGAGCCGCGCCGACAGGCTGCGGGGCCGCGGGCGGCGCCCCTGGGGCTGCTGGACCCGTCATCGTCAGCGGTCCTTGCGGTGCTTCTCCAGCCGCGCCAGCAGGTCGTCCGCGTCGAAGTCCGACGGCGCCCGCTCGAAGCGGAAGGTGTGGCCCTCGCCGACCTCCTCGTACAACGCCGGGGGCGTACGTGGCGTGCGCTGCAGCAGCCACTGCAGGCAACGCCTGCCGAGCTCACCCGCCGGCGCACAGCCGGATCTCGCCACCGCCGCGAAGTCCAGGCGAGCGATCTCGCAGGCGCGTGGCAGCAGGTCTGCTGTCACGATGACATCGCGGGGGTCGAGCGGGCTGGCCTCGAGGAGCGCCAGCGCGAACGCGGCTCGCTCCGCCAGCTCGCGGCGGCCCTCCCGTGCCACCAGCGAGCTCGCGAGGTCGACGAACCCGAGCAGGCGCCAGGACTGACCGTCGTCGAGGCCGGGAGCGGCTCGGACCGAGTCCACCCACTCCTGGGGCTCCACGGTCAGCGACCTCTCGATCCAGTCGACCCACACCGAGGCGATGCTGTGGTCCTCGGGCCCCCCCGAGAGCTCGAGAAGGTCCACGACGTTCCCCATCAGGGCACCTCCATGTAGTCACCGTTGCGCCGGTAACCCGCCCGGTCGAGCTGGTCGAGCTCGCGACTGAAGATGGTCGGCTCGCCGGCCCGCGGACCTTCGGTCTGGAGCAGGTTGCCCCGCGGCTCGCTCGCCAGGTAGATCGGCCGCTGGTAGTCCATCGCTCCCCGCATGAACTCGTCGTTCAGCTCGGGCGACCACTGACCCTCCGGAGCCTGGAGCACCGCATGGTCCGGCCAGCCCGCGGCGACCGCCGTGTCGGGCTGGCGGCCCAGGACGACCGTGTCGCCTGGGTTGCCCAGGAAGGAGCGTCCCCGCTCAGCGAGCGTCGGCGTCGGCGGCTCGGCGCTGAGGCGCCCGTCGGCCATCGCGCCGGCCAGCCGCTGATCGGCGACGCCCTCCAGGTAGTGTCCGGCGCCGCCGGCCACCCCGCCGGTCACCGTGCCGACGGTGGCTCCCTGCGCCGTCGCGGAGACGAAGCCGCCCGGGGTGTGGGGACCGGGCCCGGTGGCGTACCCGTAGGCGCTCGAGACGCTGCCGCCGGTCGCGCCGGAGACCATCCCTCCGACGACCGCCTGGCGCAGGGGACCGGTCACGCCCATCCGCGCGGCGGCGCCCGCCCCGCCCCAGGCGCCGAAGGCGCCCGAGATGGCGACCTGGCCCCAGTTGACGCCGCCGGTGGTCGCCTTCTGGATGATGGTGTCCGCGCCGGCGGAGATCAGCATCATGCCGGCGGGACCACCGACACCGGAGGCGATCAGCACCCCGCCGGCGATGACCATCGCCCCGCCGGCGAGGTACTCCCAGTTGTCCTTGGTCCAGTCCGCGACCGCGGCGAACGCGCCCGCGTTCTCGGCCAGGTAGGTCTGGAGGTCGGCGTCGGTCATCGGGCTCAGGCCCGTGGGGTCGACGGCGTGCATCGGGTCGTTGCCCGCGAAGGAGTAGGCGTTGGCGGACCACCCGGCGCCCGGGACGGCCTGGGCCGGGTCGACCGAGAGGAACCCGCGGGTCGCGGGGTCGTAGACACGTCGACCCATCCACTCGAGCCCGGCGACCGTCAGCTCCCCGCCCGGGCCGATCCCGACGCCCGGGTCGCCGGGGCCGGCGGCACCGGTGGTGCTCCAGGGGTCGTCCTCGTTCGAGCGGGCCTGGCGCCAGCCGGAGGTGGTCCAACCGCCACCCGCGCCGAGGGCGGGTCCGGTGGCGACGACGGGGTCCTCACCGACCTGGGCCGGTGCCGTGGCGCGCGGGTCGGCGGTGTCGAAGAAGACATCGGCAGCGTCGAGGCGGGCCAGCTCCCCGAGCGCGTCGACGACGGTGGTGACCGTGCGAACGTGCTCGCCGCGGGGACCGCGGTCGACCACGGAGGACAGCCAGCCCAGGCGGTTCCAACCGAGCTCCCGGACGGATCCGTCGGTGGCCTCGACCCGGGTACGCCGGCCCGCGCCGTCGTAGCTCAGCGTGGTGCCCCGGCCGTCGGAGCGATCGGTCGCGAGCAGCTGGCCGGCAACGTCGTAGGTGAGGCGGCGGGTCAGCTCGCCGTGGGTCTCCTCGACCAGGCGGCCCGTCCGGTCGTAGCGCCACCGGGAGACACCCTCCAGGCCCCTGGCCTCGACGAGCTGCCGGGCGCCGTCGTGGACGTAGGACGTCGAGACGCCGTCCCGGGCCACGGTGCTGAGGCGACCCTCCTCGTCACGGTCGACGACCGTGCGGGACACCTGGTCGCCGCGGGTGAGCGTGTGTGCGGCCACGAAACCGTCCCCGTAGGTCCAGCGCTGCTGCTGCCCACCTGCCTCGGCCGCGACCACCCGGCCGGCCGCGTCGCGCTCGAACGCCGCCCGCCCGAGGGCGTCGTGCTCGACGGCCAGGATGCGGCCGGCCGCGTCACGGGTGTAGGTGGTCCTCGAGCCGTCGGGGTTGACCCGGCCGACCCGACGCCCGTCGGCGTCGTAGGACCACGACAGACCGCGACCGTCGCGGGTGCGTGAGACCAGGTTGCCCCGAGGGTCCCACTCGAGCTCGTGCACCGACTCCGCGTCGGGCTGGGCGTGGTCGACGACGCGCAGCCGGCGCGCCCGGAGGTCGAGCTCGGAGCTGGAGACCACGGCGCCGTCGACGGCGGTCGAGGCGATCCGGCCGGCACCGTCGTAGGTCCAGGAGGTCCGCTTGCCGGTGGGGTCCTCCTGCCAGGTCTGACGGCCGGCGGCGTCGTACCCGGCCCGCGTGGTCCGGCCCAGCGGATCCGTCCTGGCGACCACGTGGTTGAGCTCGTCGAAGTCGCGACGTGTCTCGCCGCCGTCGGGGTGCACGATCAGCACCGCACGCCCGTTGGCGTCGTACTCCCACCGGGTCACGCCGCCGTTGCCGTCGACGGCCCCGACCAGCTGGCCGGCGTCGTCGAAGCGGAACCGCCGGCGCCCGAACTGCGGGTCGCGGGACTCCACCACCCGGCCGGCGAGGTCGTAGGTGACCAGCGTGGTCCCGACGCCGGGCACCCGGCGCTTGGTGACCCGGCCGCACGCGTCGTAGGCGAAGGTCGCCTGCTCGCCGGTCGGCATCGACTGCGCGACGACCCGGCCGTCGGCGTCGTAGGTCATCGAGGTGCGCGCACCCAGCTCGTCGACGACCGCCGACGGGCGGCCGCAGCGGTCGTACTCGTAGGCGACGACCCCGCCGCCGGGTCGGGTCACCGCCACCGCGCGGCCTGCCGCGTCGCGCTCGACCGTGGTGAGGCCGCCGGCGGCGTCGACCAGCTCGACGGAGCGGCCGCACCGGTCGTAGCGGGTCAGGACGCTCGAGCCGTCGGGGCGGACGCTGGCCACGAGCCGACCCAGCCTGTCGAACTGCATCCCGGTCGCGACGGACCCGGAGACGACCTCGGCCGTGCCGGCCGCGACATCGGCGCGGGCGGCGCGCTGCTCGCCGGTCGGAGCGGTCGTCGTGACCAGGTTGCCGTTGGCGTCGTACTCCCGCGTCCAGACCGCCCCCGTGGGGTCGGTGGTCGCCCGCAGCCGCGAGAGGGCGTCGTGGGCGAAGCGCCACTCGGTGCCGTCCGGCAGCTCCACGGCGGCCAGGTTGCCGAGGTCGTCGACGTGCCGGGTGACGGCCCGTCCGAGCGGGTCGATCGTGGTCTCGAGGTCGCCGGCGACCCCGTGCTGCATCTCGGTGCGCGCGCCGAGCGGGTCGGTGATCGCGCGGACCCGGCCGTCGACGGTGTGCTCGTAGGTCCACGTCGCGCCGTCGGGGTCGGCGCGGCCCACGAGCAGTCCGGTGACGTCGTCGAACGCGAACGTGGTGCGGTGCCCCGACGGGGTGACCGCGGCGACGACGCGGCCGGCGTGGTCGCGCTCGAGTCGCGCGGCGTTGCCGGCGGCGTCGGTCGTGGCCACGACGTCGCCGTGCTCGTCGTGGGTGAAGCCGACCACCACCCCGGTCGGGTCGACGACCTCGGTCAGCAGGCCTGCGGACCAGGTCATCCGGGTCACGCCGCCCTCGGGGTCGGTGAGGGAGGCCGGGTTGCGCTCGTCGCCGTCGTAGGTGAAGGAGGTGACCGCGGGCGTGCCGTCCTCGGTCGGCACCTCCACGGCCACGACGCGGTCCTGGTCGTCGAAGGACTGGGAGACGTCGGCGCCGTTGGGGCTGACCGTGCGGACCAGCCGGCCGCGGGCGTCGTACTCGCGCACGGTGCTCGAGCCGTCGCGCTCGGTGACCACGACGGCGTTGCCATGGGGGTCGTACGACGTGGACTGACGCCGCTCGTCGGCGTCGACGGCCCCGATCAGGCGACCACGCTCGTCGGCGACCCAGGTGTTGGAGCGCGTGCCGTCCTGGTCGGAGACGACGGTGACCCGGCCGGGCAGGTAGGCGTAGCGGGTGACCCTGCCGTGGGGAGAGCGCTGCTGCGTGACGCGAGCGCGGTCGTCGTAGGTGTTCTCGACCTCGACCACGCCCGAGGCGCCGATGACGGCGTCCACCAGGTCGTGCTCGTCCCAGCGGTAGTGGCGCGTGCCGAGCGCGGTGGTGGCGGCGACGAGGCGGTCGAGCGCGTCGTAGTCGTAGGTGACCTCCCGGCCGTCGGAGGCCCGGACAGCGAGCAGGCGCGCGTCGCCCCAGACCAGCTCGAGGTGACGGCCGCGCTCGTGGGTCATCCGCACCAGCCGGTCGTCGGCCCAGGTCAGGCGGACGGCGGTGCCGGGCCCGGCGGTGCGGGCCTGCAACCGGCCGGCGCGGTCGAAGCGCCAGCGGGTGCCGTCGTTGCCGCTGACCAGGTAGCCCTCGCCGCGCCGCTCGAGCCACTGGCTCTCACCCGCCGCGCGGTCCCAGGCCTCGCCCAGTCGCGCGAAGACCAGCTGACGGCCGTCGGGCAGGGTGCAGCGGGCGGCCTCGTCGTCGACCGACAGCCCGGTGTCGGCCCACGAGGACCATCCCGGGCCGAGGGCGCCGACCACGCACGTCATCGAGTTGTACATCCGGGTGAACGACAGCGACGCGCAACCGCCGGCGAAGCCGAGGTCGGCCTCGGGCTCGAGGAAGTTGCCCGTCGAGGTGTTGACCGGGTCGTCGGCGTACCCGGAGGTGGGCATCGCGCCCATGGCCTGGGCCGGCTCGATGACGAGGTCCTGGCGCGCCGCGTCGACACCGGCGGCCTGGAGCGCCGCCGCCACCGCGGAGTCGGACAGGGTCGACACGTCGCCGACGCCGCCGGCAGCCTCGAACGCACCCGCGACGGTGCGGGCCCAGGCCACGTCGTTCTCGTTGGCGTCGAGCCAGCGGTCGGCGCCGGCGAAGACGCCGTCGGCGCAGAGCGAGCCCCACAGGCAGGTGGCCCTGAACGTGGAGAAGCGCGCCCTCGCGGTCGACAGCGGTGCGCGGGCGCGCCCGTCGGCCGCGGCCGAGGAGGTCGCGAAGGACGAGAGGTCGGCGGGCCGGGCCGAGGACGTGCCGCCGGACCCGCCCGTACCGCTTGCCGGCGTCTGACGGGGCGTACTGCGCGGCGCCGCGACGGGCACGTCGATCGGGGTGGCCGGCGGGCCGACCGGGGGCGGGTCCTCACCACCGAAGAAGTCACCGACCGCGTCGGCACCCTTCTCGAGCATGTTCTGGCCGTCCTGCTCGGCCTTCCAGGCACGCGCGGTCTCGCGTCGCTCCTGCTCCTTGCGGGCCTCGTCGGCGAGGCGGCGGGAGCCCTCGGCGACCTCGCGCAGCCGATCGGCGAGCTCCTGGCCGTCGGCCGCCGCGGTGCCGGCGTTGTCCTGGAACAGCGTCGAGAAGAACCCGCGGAACTCCTGCATGGCCACCGAGACGAAGACGTTCCGCGCCCCGAGCTGGCCCTCGACCTCGCCCGCAGCGCTGTCCGCGGCCGTGCTCAGCGCCTCGGCCGCCCCGAAGTCGAACGGGACGTCCTGCTCGATACCGGACAGCACATCGCCCACGACACATCACTCCTACCCGCAGGGCCACGACCCCACGACACGTACCCGACCTGCTCCGACAACACCGCGGGCTGCGCGCCCCCCGCCTGTCACCCCGGCGACGCCGACGATCCGGCAGCGACCCCGAGGTGGCACACGGTCAGCGCGCAGTCCGGCTCAGGACCCGCCGCCGGCGGTCATGATGTTCTGGCTGATCTGGTCCAGCTGCACCCGCAGCTCCTCGAGCTCGGCCTTGGCCTTGTCGAGGGCCGACTTGGTCTCGGGCCAGGTCGCGGAGCGGAACCGCTCGGCCAGCGGACCGTCCCAGTTGTTGGGGTCCGAGAGCTGCTGGCCCTTGGCGTCGAGCTGGTTGATCTGGTCGGTCAGCCCGCCGTTGATGATCGAGGACATCTGTTGGATGGCCGCCTTGGCGGTGGCGGAGGAGAGAACGCGGTCGGACACGGTGCCTGCCTTTCGCCGACCACGCGGGCCGGCAGGTGCTGGTCGTACGGACCGGGCCATGGTGTCGGAGATCCGCCCCGCCGTCCTGATGTTGTCCAAGATGCTGGACTTACGATGTCTTACATCTGAGACTCACGCAGCCGCCCGCCGTCACGGTCAGCGGCCTCGTCGTCGCGGCGCTGTCCTTCACCGGGGGTGGCACGGTCGACGTCGAGGTCGGAAGCCCCCCGGAGACGCCGAGCAACGCCTCCAGCGTCGTCGACCGCGGGGCCTGAGCCGCGCCGACGGCTGACAGACTCACGGTCGTGACGACGCCCCGCCAGGAACCGGACCGGCCGCACCGCCAGACGTCCCTGCCGGTCATCGTGATCGCCTTGGTGGTCGTGGCGGCCGTCGGCGCCCTCGGCGCGGCGCAGACCGTGGACCGGGTCCGCGTCGACACCGCGGTGCAGGCCACCGGCCAGGGCGAGCCGGGGTGCGTGGACCGTGCGACGTTCACCGGTCCGGACGGGGTCGAGCGCAGCGTGGACGTCACCGTCTACAAGGCCAACTGCCTCGACCGCGAGCCGGGGGAGCCCCTCACGGTCTACTACGCCGCGGACGACCCGTCGGTGACCGCGTCGAGCCGCGCCTGGTGGTGGACGCTGCTGCCCACCCTCCTCGCCCTGGGCATGGGCGTCTTCCTGGTGCGGAGCGGGGTGCGTCACGTCGTGTCGGCACGCCGCGCGCCGCCGCCGTCGCCGTGACCTACGGGCCCTCCGCTCAGCAGCGGAGGTGGTCCTCCGGCGCGGTGCCGTCGAGCAGGTAGTCCTCCACGGCGGTGTCCACGCACGCGTCGCCCTGGCCGTACCCGGTGTGGCCGTCACCGTCCCGGGTCACCAGGACGCCGGACTCGAGCTGCTCGGCGAGCGCGACCGACCACTCGTACGGCGTCGCCGGGTCCCGGGTCGTGCCCACGACCATGATCGGCGCCGCGCCCGCGGCGTCGATCTCCGGGCGCGGCTCGGCCGCCTCCACCTGGACGCCCTGGCAGCCCACCATGCCCCACGCGAACGTCTCGCCGAAGGTCGGTGAGGCTTCCTCGAACGCGGGGACCAGGTCGGGGATGTCCTCGACCGGGACCGAGGTCGGGTCGTCCAGGCAACGCACGGCGTAGATCGCCTCGGCGCTGTTGTCGGCGTAGTTCCCGTCCTCACGGGAGAGGTAGAGGTCGGCGAGCATCCCCAGCGCGGTGCCGTCGCCGTCGAGCGCGGCCCGCAGCGCCTGGTCGAGCAACGGCCAGAGGTCCTCGCTGTAGAGCGGGAAGACCAGACCGTAGAAGGCGAGCCCGCCGCTCAGCTCGCGGTCGTTGCTGGTCGGCAGCGGCTCCTCCTGGACCCGGTCGAGCAGGCCCGAGATCTCGTCGAGCCCGCCCTGCAGGTCCTCGCCGAGGTAGCAGCCGGGGATGGTCTCGGTGCAGTTGGCGACGTAGGAGCGCAGCGCGGTCTCGAAACCGCCGGCCTGGCCGACGGCCTCCTCGACGGCGTCGAGCTGCGGGTCGATCCCGGCGTCGAGCACCATCCGGCCGACCCGCTCGGGAAAGAGCTCGGCGTAGGTCGCCCCGAGGTCGGTGCCGTAGGACGCGCCGAGGTAGACCAGCCGCGGGTCGTCGAGCGCGGCGCGGAGCACGTCCATGTCACGAGCGGCCTCGACGGTGGAGACGTGCCCGAGCACCTCGCCGGTGCGCTCGACGCACCCGGCGAAGAACTCCTCCTGCGCCGTGGCGTAGTCCGCCGCCTCGGCCGCGTCGTCCGGGGAGGGATCGGCCTCGGTGAACGCGTCCAGCTGGGCGTCGCCGAGGCAGTCGACCGGGGCCGAGCGCCCGACGCCGCGGGGGTCGAAGCCCACCACGTCGAGGTTGGCCAGCAGGTCCCGGCCCAGGATCCGACCGGCCGCGGCGGCGTAGCTGGTGCCGCGCGCGCCGGGGCCGCCCGGGTTGACCACCAGGGACCCCACGGCCTCGCCCTCGGTCGGCACCCGCAGCAGGGCCAGGTCGATCGTGTCGCCGTCCGCCTCCGCGTAGTCGACCGGGACGGTGAGGGTGGCGCACTCGGCGGACTCGTCCTCGTAGTCCCCCGGCGGGCAGGCCTCCCAGGCGAGCTGCTGGTCGTAGAACGGCGCGAGGGACTCGTCGGGGGGCGTGCGCGCGTCGGCCGTGTCGACGTCGACCTCGACGGGCGCCGCGGTGCGGGTCGGGGCAGCGGTCGGCTGGTCGTCCTCCCCGTCGCCGCCGAGCACGACCAGCCCGGTGGCCAGGCCGGCGCTGAGCAGCAGCGCCAGGGCCAGGACTGCGGCCACCACGACCACCACGGCCCGCTTCTGACGCATCCCGAAGCTCACGACCTGGCCTCCTCGGGCACCAGCAGTGCCACCATCATCGACTCCAGGGCCAGGGCGACCGGCACGTTGAACTCCATCATCTGCTCGCGGGCGGTGAAGATCGCGTCGATGCGACGCAGGTCGATCTCGGGTGTGGAGTGGCGGGCGACGTCCTCGACCTCGCGCCGGATCTCCTCGTTGACCAGCGCCGAGGTCGAGCCGAGGCCCACCGCGATCGCGTCGCGGTAGACCGAGGCGAGGTCCATCAGCCCGCGGTCGACGACGTCGAGCACGCGGCGCTTGGCCCGGGTCCTCTGCGCCTTGTCCATCTCGGCCAGGGCAGGGGCGTACTCGCGCGGACGGCGACCGCGCTCCACGACGCCGTACGCCGCGTCCAGGTCGGCCTTCTCGCGGGCGTCCAGGGCGGAGGTCAGCGCCTCGGCCTCCTCCTTGGCCCGCTCGGCCAGGCCGGTGGCCGCGCGCATCGCCGCGCCGAGCGAGGTCAGCGCGGCCGGGAGACCGACCACCTCGCGCCGGCGGGCGCGGGTGGCGTCGTCGGTGGCCAGCGCGCGGGCGCGACCGATGTGCCCCTGGCTGGCGCGGGCGGCGTGCAGGGCCAGGGAGTCCGACACCCCGAGGGTGCGCTCGAGGAACGCCGCGACCTCCGGCGTGGCCGGGGTGGTCAGGGTGACCAACCGGCAGCGGGACCGGATCGTGGCCAGCACGTCCTCGACGGTGGGAGCGCAGAGCATCCACACGGTGCGCTCGGTCGGCTCCTCGATGGCCTTGAGCAGGGCGTTGCAGGCACCCTCGGTCAACCGGTCCGCGTCCTCGATCACGATGACCTGCCAGCGCCGGCCGTTGGGAGCCAGCGCGGCGCGGCGCACGAGGTCACGGGCCTCGGCGATCCCGATCGACAGCTTGGCGGTCCGGACCACCTGCACGTCGGCGTGGCTGCCGACCAGCACGGTGTGGCAGGCGTGGCACTCGCCGCACCCGCCCCGCTCGCACTGCAGGGCGGCGGCGAAGGCGGTGGCGGCGTTGGAGCGGCCGGAGCCCGGTGGTCCGGTGAAGAGCCAGGCGTGGCCGACGCCGCGGCCGTCGGCGGCGTTGCCGGCGGCCTCGCGCAGCACCGCGACGGCCTGGCGCTGCCCGACGAGGTCGTCCCAGACCGTCATGGGCGCACCTCCGCGGCGCGGTCGGCGGTCACCAGCCACGGGCGTACGGCGTCGCGCACCTGGTCCGCCAGCTCGTCCACCGGGGCCCGGGCGTCGAGGACCAGGTAGTGCGACGGGTCGGCGGCCGCCAGGTCGACGAAGGCCGCGCGCACCCGCCGGTGGAACTCCAGCGACTCCCCCTCGATCCGGTCACGGTCCGCGAAGCGGCCCAGGCCGGCAGCCGGCTCGAGGTCGAGGACGACCGTCAGGTGCGGGCGCAGGTCGCCGGTGGCCCAGCGCGCGACGTGCGCGACGTCGCCGACCTCGAGGGCCCGTCCTGCGCCCTGGTAGGCCAGCGTCGAGTCGACGTAGCGGTCGGTCACCACCACCTCGCCGCGCTCCAGGGCCGGCAGCACGACGGTCTCGACGTGCTCGGCCTTGTCGGCGGCGTAGAGCAGGACCTCGGTGCGGTCGGCCAGCACCCCGGTCTCGGGGCTGAGCACGATCCGGCGCAGCTCGGCCCCGACCGGGGTGTCCCCGGGCTCGAAGGTCGGCCGGACGGCGTACCCCTGGTCACGCAGCCAGGAGGTCAGCAGCCGCGACTGCGTCGACTTGCCCGAGCCCTCGCCGCCCTCGAGGCAGACCAGGACGCCGCGCTCGGTCCACCGCCCGGGCCAGGTCGCTGCGCTCACGCCCCAGAACCTACGGGGCGGTGCCGACGACGGCCCGTCGTGGGCGGTGAGGTCGGCCGGGCCGGGTGGGCGTCCCTCGGGGTCGGTGGGGTTCGCAGACCCCACCGGCCCTGGGAACCAGCGCCCGGGCGGGGGTTCCTGGGGCAGGTGGGACAGTGCGGCGGACGGCGCACCGCCCCCCGCCCCGCGGTCAGGTCTTCTTCGCCGCGGCCTTCGTCGTCTTCCTCGCGGCGGCCTTCTTCGCGGTCGTCTTCTTCGCGGCCGTCTTCTTGGCCGCGGTCTTCTTCACCGGCGCCCTCTTCGCGCCCTTCTTGGCCGGGCCCTTGGCGCGGCGCTCGGCGAGCAGCTCGGCGGCGCGCTCGATGGTCACCTTCTCCACCGAGTCCTCCTTGCGGAGGGTGGCGTTGAACTCGCCGTCGGTGACGTACTCGCCGAAGCGGCCGGCCTTGACCACGACCGGGTTGCCCGAGACGGGGTCCGGGCCGAGCTCCTTGAGCGGCGGCGCAGCGGCGGCGCGTCCACGCTGCTTGGGCTGGGCGTAGATCGCCAGCGCCTCGTCGAGCCCGATCGTCAGCAGCTGGTCCTCGGAGGTCAGCGACCGGGAGTCGGTGCCCTTCTTCAGGTACGGCCCGTAGCGGCCGTTCTGGGCGGTGATCTCGTCGCCGGACCCGGGGTCGGCGCCGACGACGCGGGGCAGGGAGAGCAACCTCACGGCGTCGTCGAGCGTGATCGTGTCCAGCGACATCGCCTTGAACAGCGAGCCGGTCCGCGGCTTGGCCGACTTGGCCGCGTCCTCGGGGAGCTGCTCGGTGACGAACGGGCCGTACCGGCCGTTCTTGGCCACCACCGCCAACCCCGTCTCCGGGTGCGCACCCAGCGGGATCTCCTCGCCGGCCGGGTTCGCGAAGAGCTCGGCGGCCTTCTCCAGGGTCAGCTCGTCGGGCGGCAGGTCGTCAGGCACGTTGGCCCGCTTGGCCAGCGCGTTGCCCTCGTCGTCGGGGCCCTCGAGGTAGGGCCCGTAGCGACCGACCCGCAGGTTGATGCCGGAGTCGGGGCCGCCGATCGGGAAGGTCGCCAGCTCGCGGGCGTCGATGTCGCCGAGCTCGTCGACGAGCCGCTTGAGGCCGGTGATCTCGCCGGCGCCGTAGTAGAACTCCGTCAGCTCGGTGCTGCGGTCCTTGCGCCCGCCGGCGATGTCGTCGAGGACGTCCTCCATCGCCGCGGTGAACTCGTAGGAGACCTGGCGTGGGAAGTGCTCCTCCAGCAGCCGGGTCACCGAGAAGGCCAGCCAGGCCGGCACCAGCGCGGTGCCCTTCTTGTAGACGTAGCCGCGGTCGACGATGGTCTTCATGATCGAGGCGTAGGTCGAGGGCCGCCCGATCTCGCGCTCCTCGAGCTCCTTGACCAGGGTGGCCTCGGTGTAGCGCGCGGGGGGCTTGGTCTCGTGGCCGTCGGCGCTCAGCGAGGCCGCCGCCACCGCCTCGCCCTGCTCGAGCGCGGGCAGCCGGCTCTCCTGGTCGTCCGAGGTCGCACCGTGGTCGGTGCCCTCGACGTAGGCCTTGAGGAACCCGTGGAAGCTGATCACCCGGCCGCTGGCGGAGAAGACGACGTCCTCGCCGGTCGACGCGGCACCCCCGAGGCGGATGGTCACGCTCTGCCCGGTGGCGTCGCGCATCTGCGAGGCGACGGTGCGCATCCAGACCAGCTCGTAGAGGCGGAACTGCTCCCCGGTCAGGCCGGTCTGCGCGGGGGTCCGGAAGGTGTCGCCCGCCGGGCGGATGGCCTCGTGCGCCTCCTGGGCGTTCTTGACCTTCGAGGCGTAGACGCGCGGGGCGTCGGGGACGTACTCGGCGCCGTAGAGCTCACGCACCTGCGCGCGAGCTGCGTCGACGGCCGAGCTCGACAGGGTCGTGGAGTCGGTGCGC
Organism: Nocardioides sp.; assembly: GCA_046595185.1. Classification (GTDB taxonomy): domain Bacteria; phylum Actinomycetota; class Actinomycetes; order Propionibacteriales; family Nocardioidaceae; genus Nocardioides. The sequence continues at coordinate 51,367 of JBKJPE010000224.1, read as the reverse complement.
ATGTAGGTGATGAAGCCGTTCTCGTACAGCCGCTGCGCCACCGACATGGTCACCGAGGCGCCCATCCCGAGCTTGCGGCTGGCCTCCTGCTGGAGCGTGGTGGTGCGGAACGGCGCGTACGGCGAGCGGCGGTAGGGCTTGGCCTCGACCGAGCGCACGTCGTACGTCGCGTCGCCCAGGCCCGAGACCAGCGCCTCGGCGCGGGTGCGGTCGAGGTGCACGACCTTGCCCTGGGCCGAGGACTTGAGCTGCCCGTCGGGCCCGAAGTCGGAGCCGCGGGCCACGCGGGCGCCGTCGACGGAGTGCACCCGAGCGCCGAACATCCGCTGCTCGTGCTTGCTGCCGGCGTCGAAGGTGCCCTCGAAGTCCCAGTAGGAGGCGACCTTGAAGCGGATCCGCTCGCGCTCTCGGTCGACGACGAGTCGGGTGGCCACGGACTGCACCCGACCCGCGGAGAGGCCGGACATGACCTTCTTCCACAGCACCGGGCTGACCTCGTAGCCGTAGAGGCGGTCGAGGATCCGCCGCGTCTCCTGGGCCTCGACGAGGTCGTCGTTGATGGTGCGGGGGTTGGCCACCGCGGCCTGGATCGCCGGCTTGGTGATCTCGTGGAAGACCATCCGGTGCACCGGGATGCCCTTCTTGGGCTTCAGCTCGTCGAGCAGGTGCCACGCGATGGCCTCGCCCTCGCGGTCCTCGTCGGTGGCGAGGTAGAGCTCGTCGGCGTCCTTGAGCAGCTTCTTCAGCTTGCGGATGTGGTCGCGCTTGTCGCGCGGCACGACGTAGTAGGGCGTGAACCCGTTGTCCACGTCGATCGCCAGCCGGCCCCAGGGCTTGTCCTTGATCTCGGCCGGGGTGTCCGCGGCCGACATCGGCAGGTCGCGGATGTGACCGATGGAGGACTCGACGACGTAGCCGTCGCCGAGGAAGCCGCCGATGTTGCGGGCCTTGGCCGGCGACTCGACGATGACCAGCTTGTGGGACACGGGGGCGTCATTCCTTCGCGGAGGGGGTGGGCACCGCTCACCGGCGCCCGGCCGTCACGGTAGCGCGTGGCGGTCACCCCGCCCGCCGTACGGCACCGGGCCGCCGCTCACCGCCCCGGCTCAGGTCAGGAAGCCCTCGGCCACCAGGTCGCCCACGACCGGCAGGTAGCGCGCCCGCAGGTCCTCGGGCTCGCGGTCGGTGAGCACGGCCAGGGCGTCCAGCACCTGACCCACGCTCAGGTCGCCGTCGCAGGCCCCGACCAGGGCGGCCTCGACGGTGTCGACCTGCCGGGCGCGGCGGAAGCCCAGCTGCTGGCGCAGCACGATCACCTCGGGGTCCTCGGCCCCGGGCGCGCCGACGGTCTCCTGGCGTACGTCGGCCCGCGCGACGAGGTGGTCCTCGGCCCCGACCCGGCGGCGCACGGCGCGGCCCCAGGACGCGATCGCGGGGGCGATCGGCTGCTCGAGGTCGTAGGGCCAGTCGAGCAGGGAGCGCACCGCCGGGCCCGTGCCGGCACCCTCGGGGCGCCGGTGGAGGTTGACCCACCCGAAGCCGACGCCCTCGACGCCCTGCTCGTCGAACCACGACAGCCAGGTGTCGTAGCGCCGGCGGTAGGCCGCGGCCGAGGCCGGGTCGCCGCCGCTGGTGGCCGGGTGGGTGCCCTCGTCCTTGAGCCACAGCTCCACGTAGGCGGCCGGGTCGAGCACCTCGCGCTGCACCACGAGGGCGTCGCACCCGGGGTCGAGCCAGCCGGCGAGCCGCTCGTCCCAGGCCTGGTCGCGCGTCACGACCCAGTTGGCCAGGACCTGGCACCAGCCGTCGGGGGCGAGGTGACCGGGCGCGGCGCGGACGATGTCCTCCACGACCCGGTCCCCGGGCAGCCCGGAGTCGCGGTAGACCAGCCGCGCACCGGCGGTCCCCGAGGAGGCGAAGGACGAGCCGTCCCGCAGGGTCGTCGGGGAGATCACGAACGGCGGGTTGGTGGCGACCAGGTCGAAGCGCTCGCCGGCCACGGGCTCGAAGTAGGAGCCGTCGCGGATCTCGACCCGGTCCTCCACGTCGTTGAGGGCGACGTTGAGCCGGGCGATCCGCAGCGCCCGTCGGTTGACGTCGGTCGCCACGACGCGGCGGCTGTGCCGGGCCAGGTGGAGGGCCTGGACGCCGCAGCCCGTGCCGAGGTCGAGCGCGCTGCCGACCTCCTCGCGCAGGGTCAGCTGCGCCAGCGACGTCGAGGCGGCGCTGATCCCGAGCACGTGGTCGGCGCCCACCCGCTGCGCCAGCCCGTCGAGCCCGGGCGTGAGGTCGCTGACCACCCAGAAGGCGTCGTCCTCGGAGGCGTACGGCCGCACGTCCAGCCGGGCGCCGACCTCCCCCACGGACTGCTCGAGCACCCCCTCGACCGCGAGCCGGTCGACCAACCCGGGCAGGGCCGCCTCCGCGGCGGCGGTCGGCACCGCGGTCTGGAGCAGGAAGAGCCGGATGAGCGTCTCGACCGGCGTGGCGCCCCGGGTGGCCATCATCCCGGGCGTGGTCTCGTTGCGGCCCAGCGCGGCGTGCCCGAGCGGGCCGAGGAGCTCAGCGACCGTCTCGTAGTCGAAGTCGGCGGCGAGCAGCGCCTCGCGCAGGCGGTGCGGAAGGTCGGTCACCCGAGCATCCTGCCCGACCACCGGGCCGGGGTCGGCGGTGCCGGGTCAGCGGTGGTGGTAGGCGTCGGTGGACCACGTGCCGGCGCGCCAGGACTCGGCCACCCCGCGGTAGACGCCGTGGCGCAGCTCGGCCGCCCACCCGTCGTACGCCGGCATCGCGACGGCGCGGGCGTGGGCCAGCTCGGCCTCGACGTCGTAGGGGACCCGGACGAAGGAGATCCCGAACGGCGCCGGAGCCGGCGCGTCGACCACGCCCTCGAGCACGACGTAGACCGGCGTGGGGTCGTAGACGCAGTTGCCGACGCTGCCGGCGTTGACCAGGGTCCGGGCGAACTGCGTCTCGTAGAACGGGTCGTGGCTGTCGCCGAAGACGACGACGTCGGGGGCGGGCACGTCCCCGACCGCCGCACGCGTCGCCCCGGTCGTCGCGAACTGGCCCAGGAACTCCGCCTCGTCGTGGACGTAGCGGACCCGGCGGTGGACGCTGTGTGCCGAGGCGTGCATCAGCCGGACCCGGCGGCCGCTGAGCAGGAGGTCGTGGCAGAAGGGCTGCGCGCGCAACCACTCCCCCTGCCCCGGACCGAGCTGGGCCAGCCACCAGGCCAGTGCGTCGTCGTCGTAGGTCCGGTCCGGGTCGGGCAGGAAGTCGTCCCAGTTGCCGAGGACGTTGACCTCGCAGTGCTCGCGGACCAGGTCGACGACCTCCCGGCCGCGGGGGCCCTTGCCGACGTGGTCGCCGAGGCCCAGCACCCGGGTGATGCCGCGGGCCCGCACGTCGGCCAGCACCGCCTCGAGGGCGCCGAGGTTGCCGTGCGCGTCGGAGACCACCGCGACCCGCTCCACCTCACCCACGGTCCGAGCATGCCACCGCCCGGCAGGTCCCCGCGACGCGCTACGGCGTGCTGAGCGGCTGGGTGGGCGACGGGTCGCCCGAGCCGGTCGCCGGGGGCGGCGGTGAGGACGGGCCGGTGTCGTCGCCGATCACCGTGGAGCGACGCTTGGACAGCACCACCGCCACCACGATGCCCACGGCGGCGACCACGCCGATGGTGGTCGAGATGCCACGGTTGGCGTCCTCGCCGAGGGTCAGGGACACGATGGCGCCCACGATCAGCAGCGACACCAGGTTCATCACCTTGAGCAAGGGGTTGATCGCCGGACCGGCGGTGTCCTTGAACGGGTCGCCGACCGTGTCGCCGATGATGGTGGCCTCGTGGGCCGGTGAGCCCTTCCCACCGTGGTGGCCGTCCTCGACGAGCTTCTTGGCGTTGTCCCACGCCCCGCCGGCGTTGGCGAGGAAGACCGCCATCAGGGTGCCGGAGGCGACCGCCCCGGCCAGGAAGCCGGCGAGCGGCCCGACGCCCAGGCCGAAGCCGACCGCGATCGGGGCGAGGATGGCCAGGATGCCGGGCGTGGCCAGCTCGCGCAGGGAGTCGCGGGTCACGATGTCGACCACGCGCCCGTACTCGGGACGGCCGGTGCCCTCCATGATCCCGGGGATCTCGCGGAACTGGCGACGTACCTCCATCACGACCGCGCCGGCGGCCCGTCCGACCGCGTTGATGGCGAGCCCGGAGAAGAGGAAGACCACCGAGACGCCGAGCAGCATCCCGACCAGGACGTCAGGGCTGAAGACGAAGAAGGTCAGCACGTCGTCCTCGGCAGGGACGACGTCCTCCAGCGACTCCAGCACGGTGCCGATGTAGGAGCCGAAGAGGGCCGAGGCCGCCAGCACCGCGGTGGCGATGGCGATGCCCTTGGTGATCGCCTTGGTCGTGTTGCCGACCGCGTCGAGCTCGGTGAGGATCTGGGCGCCCTCGGGACTGACGTCCCCCGACATCTCGGCGATGCCCTGGGCGTTGTCGGAGACCGGGCCGAAGGTGTCCATGGCCACGATGACCCCGACGGTGGTCAGCAGCCCGCAGCCGGCCAGGGCCACCGCGAAGAGCGCGATCGACAGCGAGCCACCGCCCAGCAGGAACGCGCCGTACACGGCGGCGCCGATGACCAGCGTGGTGTAGACCGCCGACTCGAAACCGACCGAGAGACCCGAGAGGATGACCGTGGCCGCACCGGTGATCGAGGTGCGCCCGACGTCCTTCACGGGCTTGAAGTCGGTGCCGGTGAAGTAGCCGGTCAGGGCCAGGATCACCGCGGCCAGCACGATCCCGATCAGCACCGCGACCGAGGCGATCAGCGCCGGGTTGCCGGTGGGGGGGTTGAATCCGGCGAGCAGGTCCAGCGGGCTGGTCTCGGCGCCGTCGAGGTCGGCGAAGCTGGTGGGCAGGTAGAGGAAGGACAGCGCGACCGAGCCGATCGCGGCGATGCCCGCGGAGAGGTAGAAGGCCCGGTTGATGGTGGTCAGGCCGTTCTCCCCCGGGCGGGGTTTGCACAGGTAGATCCCGGCGACCGCCGTCAGCGCGCCGATGCCGGGGATGAGCAGCGGGTAGACCAGACCGGCGTTGCCGAAGGCCTGCGAGCCGAGGATGAGCGCGGCGACCAGGGTGACCGCGTAGGACTCGAACAGGTCGGCTGCCATCCCGGCGCAGTCGCCCACGTTGTCGCCCACGTTGTCGGCGATCGTGGCGGCGTTGCGGGGGTCGTCCTCGGGGATGTTGTTCTCGACCTTGCCCACGAGGTCGGCGCCGACGTCGGCTGCCTTGGTGAAGATGCCGCCGCCCACCCGCATGAACATCGCCAGCAGCGCGGCGCCGAAGCCGAAGCCCTCCAGCACGTCAGGTGCGGAGTCCTGGAAGAGCAGCACCACCAGCGAGGCGCCCAGCAGACCGAGGCCGACGGTGCCCATGCCGACGAACGCGCCGGTGCGGAAGCCGATGTGCATGGCCGGGTCACGGCCCTGGTCCTGCGCCGCGGCGGCCACCCGCAGGTTGGCGCGCACGGCCAGGGACATCCCGAGGTAGCCGATCGCGGCGGAGAAGGCGGCCCCCACCAGGAAGAAGACCGAGCGGAAGATCCGGACCACCGTGTCGTCGGCCGGCAGGAACAGCAGCAGCACGAACGCGATCGCCGCGAACACCGCGAGCGTGCGGAACTGGCGCTGCAGGTAGGCGTTCGCGCCCTCCTGCACCGCCAGGGCGATGGTGCGCATGTTCTCGGTGCCCTCCGGGGCACGGAGGACCTCCTGGCGGAACATCCACGCCATCGCCAGCGAGCCGCACCCGATCAGCAGGACGAGCAGCACCCAGACCAGGTTGCCGCCGGTGACCTCGACGACGGCGGGGTGGATCCGGAGCATGCGTCCTCCTGCGTGGCGTGCGACCCGGACCTGGTCGCGTGGTCCAGGTCACTGACACGCCGGAGTGTACGCACGTCAGGACCCCGCGTCACCGGACCCCGCGCCGGGCGCGGCAGGCCGTCGACGGGGCCGTCGACGGGGCCCGGACGGTCAGCCGGCGGAGAGGGCCTGCTCGGTGTCGGCATGGATGACGAACACCTTGGCCAGCCCGGTGATCCGGAAGATCTTCAACAGCCGGTCCTGGTGGCACACCAGCTCCAGCGACCCGTCGTGGGCGCGGACCTTCTTCAGGCCGCCGACGAGCACGCCCAGGCCGGTGGAGTCGAGGAACTCGACGGCCTGCATGTCGACGACGAGGTGGTAGCGCCCGGCGGCGACCAGCTCGGAGATCGTGTCGCGCAGCTTGGGGGCGGTGTAGACGTCGATCTCGCCGCCAACCTCGACGACGGTGCGTACGCCCACCTGACGTGTCTCCAGGCTGAGGTCCACGGGGCTCCCTTGGTCGATCCCGCCGCTGCGGTACCGCGTGGCGCGGCACCGCATATGAAACCACGGTCGTCCGGAGCCTGCAGCACCTGCGGGCGGGCCCCGGTGGGCGGCCCGGAGGGCGTGCGGCCGGCTGACGGTGTCGGCGGCGGTTGTCACACTGGTGGGGTGTCCGTGTCCCCTGCCGTCCCGACCGTGGCGCCGCCGCGCGGGCGGGCGGCCCTCGAGCGGCTCGTGGCGCTCCCGGGCCGCGCGGAGCGGCTGACCCACCTCGAGACCCTCGCCCCGCGTGCCGCGCGGCACGCGCCCTGGCCGACCTGGGCCCCGCCCGAGGTGGTGGCCGCCTTCGGGGCCCGCGGCGTCACCACCCCCTGGGCCCACCAGGTGGCGGCGGCCGAGACGGCCCACCAGGGCGGACACGTCGTCCTCTCGACCGGCACCGCCTCCGGCAAGTCGCTGGCCTACCAGCTGCCGGCACTGTCCGCCGTGCTGGCCGCGCGGGGGCCGCGGCAGCAACGCGGGGCCACCGCCCTCTACCTGGCCCCCACCAAGGCCCTGGCCCAGGACCAGCTGGCCGCGCTGGACTCCTTGGACCTCGGGGTGCGGGTGACCACCCACGACGGTGACAGCCCCCCGGAGCAGCGCGAGTGGGCGCGGGCCCACGCGGAGTACGTCCTGACCAACCCGGACATGCTGCACCGCTCGATGCTGCCGGGCCACGAGCGGTGGGCCCGCTTCCTCGGGGCCCTGCGCTACGTCGTGGTCGACGAGTGCCACCACTACCGCGGCGTGTTCGGCGCCCACGTCGCGCAGGTGCTGCGGCGGCTGCGACGCATCTGCGCGCGCTACGGCGCCTCCCCGACCTTCGTGCTGGCCTCGGCCACCGTGGCGGAGCCCGAGGTCGCGGCGCGCCGGCTGACCGGGCTGCCGGTCACCGCGGTCACCGACGACGCGTCGCCGCGCGGCGAGGTGTCGCTGGCCCTGTGGGAGCCGCCCCTGACCGCGGGCGGCGGCGAGAACGGGGCGCCCGTGCGCCGCGCGGCGTCCTCCGAGGTCGCCGACCTGCTGACCGACCTCGTCCTCGCCGACGTGCGGACACTGGCGTTCGTACGCTCCCGGCGCGGTGTCGAGCACGTCGCGATGACCACCGCGGGCCTGCTCGCCGAGGTCGACCCGGCGCTGCCGGGCACGGTGGCGGCCTACCGCGGCGGCTACCTGCCCGAGGAGCGGCGCGAGATCGAGCAGGCGCTGCGTCGCGGTGACCTGCGCGGGCTCGCGGCGACCAACGCCCTCGAGCTCGGCATCGACGTCAGCGGCCTCGACGCCGTGCTGATGGCCGGCTTCCCCGGCACCCGGGCCGCCCTGTGGCAGCAGCTCGGCCGGGCCGGCCGGGGCGGGCAGGAGTCGCTGGGCGTGCTGGTCGCCCGCGACGACCCGCTCGACACCTACCTGGTGCACCACCCCGAGGCCCTGCTCGGGCGCCCCGTCGAGGCGTCGGTCTTCGACCCCGACAACCCCCACGTGCTCGGCCCCCACCTCTGCGCGGCCGCGGCCGAGCTCCCCCTGACCACCGAGGACCTCACGCTGTTCGGTCCCGCGGCCGGCGACGTGCTGGCCCGGCTGGTCACCGCGGGCCTCCTGCGCCGTCGCCCGCGGGGTTGGTTCTGGACCGACCGGCGACGCCCCGGCGACCTCGTCGACATCCGCTCCGCCGGCGGCGCCGCCGTCTCCCTGGTGGAGGCCGGCACCGGCCGGGTGGTCGGCACCGTCGACGGCGGGCGTGCGCACGGCGACGCCCACGCGGGCGCGGTCTACGTCCACCGCGGCGAGACGTGGCTGGTCGAGGACCTCGACCTCGACGAGCACGTCGCGACGATGAGGCGCACCCCCGTGGACTACTCCACCTCGGCGCGCGAGCTCACCGACATCACGGTCGTCACCGAACGCGCCCACCGGTGGTGGGGGGCGTGCCGGTTGTCGGTCGGCGAGGTCGACGTCGCCCACCAGGTCGTCGCCTTCCTGCGCCGTCGCGTCCCCGGCGGGGAGGTGCTGGGAGAGGAACAGCTGGACCTGCCGGAGCGGCGCCTGCGCACCTCGGCGGTGTGGTGGACGGTGCCCGACGAGGTGCTGGCCCAGGGCGGCCTCGCGACCGCCGACCTGCCCGGCGCCGCCCACGCCGCCGAGCACTGCTCCATCGGCCTGCTGCCGCTCTTCGCGACCTGCGACCGGTGGGACATCGGCGGCGTGTCCACGGCGCGGCACCCCGACACGGGGCTGCTGACGGTCTTCGTCCACGACGGCCACCCGGGCGGCGCCGGGTTCGCCGAGCGGGGCTACGCCTCGGCACGCGCCTGGCTGGGCGCGACGCGGGCGGCCATCGCCGGCTGCGAGTGCCTGGAGGGGTGCCCCTCGTGCGTCCAGTCACCCAAGTGCGGCAACCAGAACAACCCGCTCGACAAGGACGGCGCGCTCCGGCTGCTCGACGTGCTGCTGGCCGACGCGACCCCCGACCCCACCCCGGGCGAGCCGGGCGACGCCCTGGCCTGACCAGGTCACGCGAGGGTCGCGGTGGCCGGGCCGGCACGCGCCCGCGCGGTCGGGTCCGCCGCCAGTCCGAGCCACCGCGGGCCGACCACCCGCACCTCGACCGCCACCTCGCGCCCGGTCACCCTGCAGCCGACCAGCCCGGCGCCGTTGGACACCGCGACCGCGCCGGCCGCCATGCAGGGGTCCTCGCCCGTGCCGGCGGCCACCGCACCCGCGAGCGCTGCCAGGTCGGCTGCGGACTGGGCCCGACGCAGGTCGACGACGACCGCCGCCACCACCCCGAGGACGCAGCCGAGGAGCAGGACCGTCGCCAGGACGACCGCGGCGTACGCGGTCGCCGCGCCCCGGTCACCCCGGTCACCCCGGTCGCCCCGGTCACCCCGGTCACCCCGCGTCACCCGCCGACCCCGGGCTCGACCCGGGAGACCGCCTGCGCCTCCACCGTGGCGCCCGGCAGCCAGGGCACCAGACGGCCGGGCCCCTCCACCTGGCCGGTGACGGTGACCACGACCTCCTCCCCGCCCCGGACGACGTCCACCGTCGCGCCGGCAGGAGCCACGCGCAGCGCGAGGTCGCGGGCGGCCCCCAGGTCGTCCCCGCGGGCGGCGGCGCGGGCGGCCTCCCGGGCCGCGTCGACGGTGCGGACCTGGGCCGCCCCGACTGCCAGCAACCAGCACAGGGCGACGGTCACGGCCACCAGGAGCGGTAGGACCAGGGCGGCCTCGGCGGTGACGGCCCCACGATCACCCGGCCGGCCGGGGGCCCCGCGCGGGGTCATCCTCACCCGATCCCGAGCAGGCCCAGCACGTGGTCGAAGAGGGTGCGCAGGAGCCGCTCGCCGAAGCCCCCGGTCAGCAGGGCGTAGAGCAGGCCGGCCAGGCCGGCGCCCGCAGCGGTCCCGACGGCGTACTCGGCCGTGGTGATGCCCCGCTCGTCACGGCCGGGGCGGGGGGTGCGGGTCGTCGGATCGGTCATCGGGTCTCCCTGGGTCTCGCGGGCCGCGGCGCGGCCCGGTCTGCTCAGAACCTGCCGCGCGGACGGTCCCGCCGGCGACGACCGGACGCGGCCCTGGGGACGGCGCCGACCCGGGCACCGCCTGTGGAGGCGGATCGGCCGGCTACCAGAGCGAGCCGAGCAGGCCGGCGACCAGGGGCACGATGCCGACCAGCAGGAACGCCGGGAGCAGGCAGAGCCCGAGCGGGAGCGCGGCACGCACCCCGACGGTGCGGGCGCGGTCCTCCACCTCGACCCGCGCCGTGGCGGCCAGGTCGTCGGCGAGGCGCTCGACGACCTCGACCACCGACGCACCGGTCTCGTGCGCCCGCGCCATCGCCCGCCCCCACGCCTCCATGCCGGGCTCGGCGAGCAGGCCGCGCCAGGCGTCGACGGGGTCGGTGCCCAGCGAGAGACGCGCGGCCACCGCACGAACGGGATCGGTCGCCGGCCCGGGCAACGCGTCCGCGACGAGCACCAGCGCCGGCGCCGGGGCCGCCCCGGCGCGCAGGGCTGCGGCGAAGAGGGCGACCACGTGCGGGGCACGGCGGCGCACCTCCTCGCGCCGGGTGCGGTGACGGGCCGGCTCGGCCCGCCCGGCCGCCCACCAGCAGCCCGTCGCCGCGGCGACGCCCAGCACGACCCCGGCGGCACCGCCCAGGACGGCGAGCGTGCCGCCCCCGGCCAGCAGGGCCAGGACCGCGCGGTGCCGCAGCAGCGGCCCGCGGTCGCCCGCGGGCCGGGGGTCGACGCCACGCGGTCCGGCAGCGCCACCGGGACGCTCCGGGCGCGCCGTGGCGCGGCCGTGCGCACCCTCGGTCGACAGCAGCAGCACCACCGCGAGCGCGGCCGCGGCCGCGGCCAGCAGGCCGAGCGCCGGGACGGTCACGGCCCCGTCCGGTCCACACCGGCGGCGATGGCCTCGATCCAGGCGAGACCGAGCGCACCCAGCCCCGCGCCGAGGGCGAGACAGGCCAGCCCGGCCGCGGAGTCGAGGAGGAATCCCCACGGGTCGCCGCCGGCCCCGGTGCCCATCAGCAGCGAGAGCAGCGGCAGCCCGGCCACCAGCCGCGCGGTCGCCCGGGCCGAGGCCAGCTCACCCTCGACCACGCGGAGCAGTGACCGCTGGGCCGTCAGGTCCTGGGCCACCCGGCCCAGAGCATCGGCCAGCCCTGAGCCCGTCCGGTGGGCGACGTGCCAGGCGGCGGCCACCGGCACCAGGTCCTGGGCCCCCGGGCACCGGGCCACGGCCCGCAGCGCGGCAGGCACGTCGCCGCCGAGCCGGTCCGTCTCGGCCACCGGGCCGAGCGGTGCCCACTCCGCGGCGGCCCGGGCCAGGGCCTGACCGGGGGTACGGCCCGCGACCAGCTCGGCCCGCAGCTCCTCGCACGCCCCCAGGACCCGCGCCCGGGTCGAGGCCGCCTCGCGCCGGCGGCGCCGGCCCGCGGCGAGCCGTGCCGCGACCAGCACGCCACCCACCACGACGAGCAGCAGGGCGAGCCGGCGTGGTGGCAGCAGCCCCGCCCCGACGGGCCCGAGCCCGACCACCGCGGCCGTGGCCGTGGCCCCCACGAGGACCACGGCCCGACCACCGGTCACCCCCGTGGTCGGGCCGCGCCCGGGCACGTGCGAGGCGGTCCCGCCCGGCACCAGCACCATGGCCGCGGCGGCAGCCAGGAGCACCGCCGTCGGTAGCGCCGTCGCCGCGCTCACGGTCGGGCCGGGTCCGCGCCGTCGAGCAGCTCCAGCAGGCCACGCGCGGCGGTGCCGCGCACCAGCACCCCGTCGACGCCGACCCGCAACGCGCAGCGGCTCTCCACCATGCCCGCCGCGTCGCGGCCGAGCAGGGCCATCTCGGCCACCCGACGCCGGCCGTCGCGGCCCCGGGCGAGGTGGACGACGACGTCGAGCGCCGAGGCCAGCTGGCTGTGCGCGGCCTCCCGCCCCAGCCCGGCCGCCAGGGCCAGCGCCTCCACCCGGGCCGGCACCGAGGCGGCGGTGTTGGCGTGGAGGGTCCCGCAACCCCCCTCGTGCCCGGTGTTGAGCGCGGCGAGCAGCTCGACCACCTCGCCGCCGCGGACCTCGCCGACCACGACCCGGTCGGGTCGCATCCGCAGCGACTGCCGGACCAGCGTGCGCAGGTCGACGGCCCCCGCCCCCTCGACGTTGGCCAGTCGGGCCTCGAGACCCACGACCTGCGGGTGGCGCGGGCGCAGCTCGGAGGAGTCCTCGACCACGACCAGGCGCTCGGCCGGGTCGACCTCGCCGAGCATGGCCGCGAGCAGCGTGGTCTTGCCCGACCCGGTGCCCCCGGTGACCAGGAACGCCAGCCGGCGCGCGACCACGTCGCGCAGCAGCGACGCGACCTCGGCGTCCATCATCCCGAGCGCGACCAGCCCCGCCAGGTCGGGCGCCTCACGGCGGGGCAGGCGGAGCGAGACCGAGGTGCCGGGCCGCGCCAGCGGGGCCAGCACGGCGTGGCAGCGGGTGCCGTCCGGGAGCCGGACGTCGACGTACGGCGTGGCGTCGTCGAGGCGCCGGCCCCCGAGCGCGGCCAGCCGCTGCGCCAGGCGTCGCACCGCGGCCTCGTCGGGCAGCACCACGTCGGTCGCCTCGAGGCCCCTCCCGCGGTCGACGCGGACCGGTTCGCAGCCGTTCACCAGGACGTCGGTGACGCCCTCGAGCCGGATCAGCGGCTCCAGCGGACCCGCACCGACCACGTCGCGGCGGAGCTGCTCGAAGACCTCGAGCACGGTCGCGTCACCGACCGGGCCCCCCGTCGCCCGCAGCGCCGCCGCGACGCGGTGCGGGGTGAGGTCGCCGGGCTCGCCGGCCAACAGGTCCCGGACCCGGTCGAGCTCCACCGCCCACACCGGCGTGCGCGACGGCCCGGGCCACGCGCCGGCCGGCCCCGGGTCACCGGGGCCCGCCGGGGACGGTGCCACCGCAGCGACCCGGCTGGTCGGGCCGGTGGTCACGCCGCCAGCCCGGAGGGTCCGCGGACGGCCAGCAGGTCGAGCACCTCGGCGGCGGCACGACCGAGCGCACCGCGCCGGTGACGCACCGGCCCCAGACCGAGGTCGACGGACTCGGCCAGGCCGCGCTGGTCGGCCATGCTCAGCAGCAGCGGGACCCCCGTGGCGCGCTCGAGCCGGGTGGCGGCCAACGGGTCACCCCGCACGACCAGCAGCGGCGTCACCTGCCCGGCGAGGGCGTCGACGAGACGGACCGCCGACGCGGCGGGGGCCAGTCCCGGCCGGGCCACCACCAGGAGCCGGTCGAGGCGGGTCAGCACGTCACTCCCGGTCGCCACCTGCCGGGCCAGGTCGACGACCACGAGCCGGTGTCCCCGCCGCGCGGCGTCGAGGACCGCGCCCACCGCCCCGTCCGCGGGCACGGCCGGGTGCACACCGCCGCCGCGCCAGGCGAGCACCCCGAGGTCGCCGTGCCGGGGCACCGCCTCGCGCAGGGCGCGGGCACCGATCCGCCCGGCGCTCCGGGTCAGGTCGTCCCACCCCACGCCGGGGCGGTCGTCCAGCCCGCCCACCCGGTCCAGTCCCGGTCCGTGGGGGTCGAGGTCGACCAGCAGGGTGCGGCCGCGGCCCGCACCCACCTGACCCAGCGCCGCGACCAGGGTCGTCGCACCGGCGCCGCCGCTCCCGCCTACGACGCCGACCACCACGCCCGGCGAGCCGCCGTGCCCGCCCGGGCCGCCTTCCGCGCGGGCAGGGCCGCCGGGACCGCCGGCCGGCTCGACCGCGTCGGCGAGCAGGTCGCTCACCCATCCGTCGCAGCGGGGGAGGTCGAGGACGTCGTCGGCCCCCAGCGCCAGGGCCTCGCGGTAGGAGGTGTCCGGGACCGGCGGCCAGGCGACGAGGTGCACGGCACGGCGACGGGCCGGGCTCAGCGAGGCCAGCTCGGCGGCCGTGTCGGTGCCGACCAGGACCAGGTCCGCCCCGGCCCATCCGCGCAGCGCTGCGGCTGGCTCCACCGGGGCGGACACGCCCGCGCCCGCGGCCGCGGCCAGGCGCAGCAGGTGCTCCCTCAGGCCCGCGTCCCGGGTCAGGACCAGCACGGGTGGACGGGAGGGGTCGGTGTCGTTCATCCCCCGAGGCTGCTCGCGACCGGGCCCGGCCGTACGAGCAGACCGACGACCTGTGGACGCGGCCCGTCCGGCTCGGGCTGTGGAGGCGCGGCGGCCCGCCACGCCGGTCCCGATCGCCGCAGCACCGTCGGCGCCCCCTGCCTACGATGGGCGCATGGCCGACCCGACGTCCCCGACGGCGGCCTTCTTCGACCTCGACAAGACCATCATCGCCAAGTCCAGCACGCTGGCCTTCTCCAAGCCCTTCCAGGCCGGTGGACTCATCTCCCGGCGGGCGGTGCTGCGCTCGGCGTACGCCCAGTTCGTCTACCTCGTGGGCGGCGCCGACCACGACCAGATGGAGAAGATGCGCGCCTTCATGTCGCAGCTCTGCGCGGGCTGGGACGTCGCGACGGTCCGCGAGATCGTCGCCGAGACGATCCACCACGTGGTCGACCCCCTGGTCTACGACGAGGCCGTGACCCTCATCGAGGAGCACCACCGCGCGGGGCGCGACGTCGTGATCGTCTCCACCTCCGGAGCCGAGGTGGTCGGACCGATCGGCGACATGCTGGGCGCCGACCACGTCGTGGCCACCCGTCTCGAGGTCGTCGACGGCTGCTACACCGGGGAGATCTCCTACTACGCCTACGCCGAGGAGAAGGCCCGCGCGATCATCGCGCTGGCCGAGGAGCACGGCTACGACCTCGACCGGAGCTTCGGCTACAGCGACTCCGTCACCGACGTCCCGATGCTGGAGGTGGTCGGCCACCCGCACGCGGTCAACCCCGACCGCGACCTGCGCCGCACCGCCGCCGCGCGGGGCTGGCCGGTGCTGAACTTCAGCCGGCCGGTCACCCTGCGCTCGCGCCTGCACCTGCCCTCGACCCGACCGACGCTGGCCGCCCTGGCCGTGGGCGGCGTGGTCGCGGTGGGCGGGGTCGTCTGGGCCGGTGCCCGGCGCCGCCAGGTGTCGTGACCTCGGTCCCCGGACCGACCCGAGCCCTTGTGTCTCAGGTCACATCGGCGTACAACGGAGTCAGAACTCCATAGACGGCACGTGACCGGGTACCCACGCGGCGAACCACCCTTCCGACAGGGCGCTGACCCCGGCAAGACCGCGGCAGCAGACAACTGCACGCTTGGTAGCCCACGGTTCATGTGCATCGGTGGCACCCGGGCCCTGCCCGGGTGCCACTACTACGTGGAGGGCATGTCCCGGGGCGGACCCTCAGAGGGCCCCGCGTCGCAGCGGGCTGGCCTCGGCGCCGGCCACCCACGCCTCCGCGGCGTACAACGCCCAGGCGTGCACGCCGGCCCGACCGCCCTCGGCGTACCCGCGCAGGTTCGACTCGTACTCCGCGCGCAGCGCCAGGTGGCCGGCCTCCGGCACGACCAGCGACTTCTCGTCGACCCCGCGGGCCACCGCCACGAGCCGCTCGACGGCCCGCGCCACCAGGCCGTCGTGGCTGCCGAAGGGTGCCGCGGTGGCCAGCTCGGCGTGCACCACGGCGGCGACGAGCAGCGCGGGCGCCGCGGTCGGCGCGGTCAGCAGGTCGGCCACGCCCCGCAGGCGGCGCGCGGCGTCGGCGTCGCGGGGCCGCCCACGCCGCTCGGTCGGCTGCGACCCGGCCGCCGCCAGCGCGTGGATGCGCGCGAGCGCCTGCAGCGGTGCGGTCCGCAAAGTGGGCGCCAGCCCGAGCAGCTCGGTGGCCACGCGGACCGCGTCGCCCGAGGTGGCGTCACCCTCACCGTCGCGGACCTGCGTCAGCGTCGCAGCGGACCCGTCGAGCACGGCGCTGGCGTGGGCGCCGCGCAGCAGCGACTCCACGGTGGTCGCCGGGCTGGTGCGGCGCAGACCGCGGTCGCGCAGCATGACGTCGATGCCGTCCCGCGCGGCGGCGAACGCGCTCGGCACGCCCTCGGCGGCGACCAGCCAGGCGAGCGGGTCGACGGGCGCTGCGGGTGGGACGGGCACGGAGATCGAGCCTAGGGCACGCGGGCCTGCACCCGGGCGCGGCGGCGGTAGCCTCGCCCAGATGAGCGACGAGCAGCAGCAGCCGGGTCCCCGACCCGCGCCGGGACCCCCCGCGCGGGCCTTCGGCGCCGTGGCCGACGCCTACGACCGGGGTCGGCCCGGCTACCCCCGGGAGGCCGCGACCTGGCTGACCGGGACGCGGCCGCTGTCGGTGCTCGAGGTCGGCGCCGGCACCGGCAAGCTCACGACCGAGCTGGTCGCGCTGGGCCACGACGTCCACGCGACCGACCCCGACCAGGACATGCTGTCGCGACTGTCGCTCCGCCTGCCCGACGTCCGGGTCAGCGAGGCCGGGGCGGAGGAGCTGCCCGCGCCGGACCACTCCGTCGACGTCGTGGTCGGCGCCCAGTGCTTCCACTGGTTCGACCTCGACCGTGCGCTGCCGGAGATCGTGCGGGTGCTGCGGCCGGGCGGCCACGTCGCGATGGTCTGGAACGAGCGCGACGAGCGCATCCCGTGGGTCCGCCGGCTCGGACGGATCCTCGGCGGCACGGGCGAGCCGCACGACTGGACCACCCTGCTGAGCACCTCCGGCCTCTTCGGGTTCGTCGACGAGACGTCCTTCGGGGCATGGCAGGGCCTGGACCGCGACCGGCTGCGCGACATGGTCCTGTCCCGCTCCCACGTGACGGTGCGCGACGCGGAGGAGCGCGACCGGGTCCTCACCGAGGCGCTGGCGCTCTACGACGGGTTCGGCCGGGGCTGGGAGGGCCTCCGGCTGCCCTGGACGGTCCGGTGCTACCGGGCGAGGGTGGCGACGCGCCGCGGCACCGACCCCCCAGCGAACCAACCCGTCCAGGACGCCGAGGACGCCGAGGACCCGCCGACCGACGAGGACACCGGCACCCTGCTCATCGACTTCCGCTGACCGGCCAGCGCCGCGCGGCCTCGAGCGCGCCCGCGCGCTGCCCGACCAGGCCCACCACCTCGGGGTGGGCACCCAGCACGTCGGCGACCACCGTGGCTCCTGCCGCGGTCGCCTGCTCGGCGACCTTGCGGGCGAAGTACCCCGGCGCGAGCAGGTAGGGGGACACGGCGTCGCCCGGGCGTACGACGTCGCCCACGCGGGGCCCGATCCCGGACATCACCGCCCACCGCGCCGGCGCGCCCCACGCCCGCCCGAGCAGCTCGGCGGCGCGGGCCAGGTCGCGCTGGGCCAACGGGTCGCTCGACCCCGCCGCGACCAGCACCACGGAGCAGCCCGGCTCCGCGCCGGCCTCGCGCAGCCGGTCCACCTGAGCGGTGGCCAACCGGGAGTGCGGACCCAGGGAGCGGCCGACGCGCACCGGGACCCGGGCGCCGTCACCGGCCCGCGGGACGTCCTCGCGCACGTGCATCCCGGTGGTCAGCAGCAGCGGCACGACGACGGCGGGCTCCTCGAGGCCGGCCAGCACGTCGGCCACCAGGGGCTCGGCGAGCTCCACGAAGGACCCGGTGACCCGGCGCCCGGAGCGTCCGGCCAGCAACGCCGCCAGGACGAGGGCGACCTCGTTGCCGGCGGGGGTGCGGGTGCCGTGCGCCACGGTGACGACGTCGCCGGCCGGGGCTCCCCCGGCTGCGCTCCGCGGCACGGGCTGGGCGTCGGTGGTCACCGGTCCAGGGTAGTCGGCACGGTAGGGCACCATGCCCCCATGCGCGGCTGGCGACGACCCCACCTCGGCACGGAGGCCGACCGGGCGACGTTCCGCACCTTGCACCGGGCCTCCCTCGCCGCGCCGGCTCTGCGGGAGGGCCTGACCACGGCCAGCAGCGAGCGGTCGATCCGGCACCTGCGGATGCTGCTCGGCACGCCCGCCCTGGCCCTGACCGACACCGTGCAAGCCCTCGCGTGGGACGGCGAGGGCCGCCACCACCTCGACCGGTGCGCCCGGCTGGCGCGGCTGGCCGTCGAGCGCGGTCAGACCCGGGTCGTCAACGGCGCCGAGGTGACCTGCACCGAGGGCGGCTGCCCGGTGCGGGTGGCGGTGGTGACCCCGCTGGTGGTCGAGGACGTCATCGTCGGCACCCTGCAGGCCTACGCCCCCCGCAGCACCGCCGGGCTGGCCCGGGCGGCCGAGGAGGTCGCCGAGTGGGTCTCGGGCCAGCTCGCGCTGGCCGAGCTGGACGCCTCACGCACCCGGCTGATGGAGGCCGAGGTCCGGGCGCTGCGTGCACAGATCAGCCCGCACTTCATCTACAACTCCCTCGGGGCGATCGCCAGCTTCGTACGCACCGACCCCGACCGGGCCCGCGAGCTGCTGCTGGAGTTCGCAGACTTCACCCGCTACTCCTTCCGCAGCCACGGCGACTACACCACCCTGGCCGAGGAGCTGCGCTCGATCGAGCGCTACCTCCTCCTCGAGCAGGCCCGTTTCGGCGACCGGCTGCGGGTCACGCTGCGCGTGGCGCCGGAGGTGCTCCCGGTCGCGGTGCCCTTCTTGTGCGTGCAGCCGCTGGTGGAGAATGCGGTGCAGCACGGGCTCGGTGCTGACGACGGGGTCGGCCACATCACCATCACGGCCCACGACCGGGGGCAGGACTGCGTGATCGAGGTCGAGGACGACGGCACCGGCGAGGACCCCGAGCGGGTCCGTCGGGCCCTGGCCGGGGACACCAGCCTCGACTCCGTCGGCCTCGGCAACGTCGACGCCAGGCTGCGTGCCGTCTTCGGCGACGAGTACGGCCTGGTGGTCGAGACCGCGCCGGGTGCCGGCACCAAGGTCGTCCTGCGCGTGCCCAAGTTCGCCCCCGGGGTGCAGGCGTGAGCCCGCCGCCCAGCCGCGTCGGGCTGACCGCCCTGGTCGTCGACGACGAGCGTCCCGCCCTCGACGAGCTGGCCTGGCTGCTCTCACGAGACGACCGGGTGGGTCAGGTGCTCACCGCCGGCAACGCCGC
Organism: Nocardioides sp.; assembly: GCA_046595185.1. Classification (GTDB taxonomy): domain Bacteria; phylum Actinomycetota; class Actinomycetes; order Propionibacteriales; family Nocardioidaceae; genus Nocardioides. Next base: position 32,456 of record JBKJPE010000224.1, on the reverse strand, counting down.
GGAGGCGCTGGTCGCCCTGGCCGCGCACCACGTCGACTGCGTCTTCCTCGACGTGCAGATGCCCGGTCGCAGCGGGTTGGAGCTCGGGGAGGCGTTGGCCCGGGCTGTCCCGGGGCCCCTGATGGTCTTCGTGACCGCCCACGAGGCGCACGCGGTCGAGGCCTTCGACCTCAACGCCCTCGACTACGTCCTCAAGCCCGTGCGCGCCGAGCGCCTCGCCGAGGCGGTCCGTCGCGTGGTCGAGGCGCGCGCCGGCGAGGCCCGCGATAGACGCGAGGCCGAGCGCCCCCCCTCGGCGGGAGCAGAGGCCCAGATCCCGGTGGAGCTCGGCGGCGTGACGCGGTTCGTCGACCGGGCCGAGGTGACCCACGTCGAGGCCCAGGGCGACTACGCCCGGCTCTTCACCGCCAGCGGGTCGCACCTCCTGCGGGTGCCGCTGTCGACGCTCGAGGTCGAGTGGGGGGGTGCCGGGTTCGTCCGCGTGCACCGCTCGCTGCTGGTCTCGCTGGCCCACGTGACGCAGCTGCGGATGGAGGCCGGGCGGTGCACGGTGCTGGTCGGCGCCGGGGACCCCGTCGAGCTGGGGGTCAGCCGGCGTCACACCCGTGCCCTGCGCGAGCTGCTGGCACGACGGGCGGCCGGTGAGACTCTGGTGAGGCCGCGGTGAGCGACGTCCCGCCGCGGGTCCGGGTGACCGGGCCCGAGCGGCGTACGACCACCCGTCCGTGGGCCTCCGACCTCGAGGAGGAGGCCTCGCTGGAGGCCGTCTACCTCGGTTCGCTGCTGCGCGCCCAGCTCGCCCTGGCCGCCCGGGTGCTGCTGGTGCTGGCGCTGACCGTCGGATCGCTGCCGCTGTTGCTCCTCGTCGACGGCGTGGCCTCCGTCGAGGTGGCCGGGGTGCCGCTGACGTGGGTGCTGCTCGGCGGCCTGGTCTACCCGTGGCTGGTGCTGCTGGGCTGGCGCTACGTACGCCGCGCCGAGCGCAACGAGCGGGACTTCGTCGACCTCACCGACCGGCGGGCCCGGTGAGGCTGGAGACGCTGCCCGGCGCGGTCGCGGTCGTCCTGGTCGCCGTGACGACCCTGGTCGTCGGCACGTGGGGCCTGCGGCTGTCGCGGACCACGAGCGACTTCCTGGTGGCCTCGCGGACCGTCGGGCCGGGGCTGAACGCCTCCGCCATCGCCGGGGAGTACCTCTCCGCCGCGTCCTTCCTGGGCGTCGCCGGCCTGGTCCTGACCTTCGGCGCCGACATGGCGTGGTACCCGATCGGCTGGACCGCCGGCTACCTGGTCCTGCTGGTCCTGGTGGCCGCGCCCCTGCGCCGCTCGGGGGCCTACACGCTGCCCGACTTCGCCGAGGCCCGGCTGGGCTCGCGCGGGGCGCGCTCGGCCTGCTCGGTGCTCGTGGTGGCCATCGGCTGGCTCTACCTGCTCCCGCAGTTCCAGGGCGCGGGGATCACCCTGGCCGCCACGCTCGACGCCCCGCGGTGGGTCGGTCCGGTGACCGTGGGTGTCGTGGTGCTGGTGAGCGTCGGCACCGGAGGGATGCGCAGCATCACGCTGGTGCAGGCCGTCCAGTACTGGCTGAAGCTGACGGCGCTGCTGGTCCCCGTGGCGGTGCTGCTGGTGGTGTGGGCCGGCGACGGGCGGCCGGTGGGCGGCGGCGCTGCCGCCGGCGGTGGGAGCTGGTCGCTGCCGGTGGCCGAGGGCGGGGTGCAGGGGCTGTACTCCACCTACTCGCTGATCGTCGCCACCTTCCTGGGCACGATGGGTCTGCCCCACGTGGTCGTGCGCTTCTACACCAACCCGGACGGCCGGGCCGCGCGTCGCACGACGCTGGTGGTGCTCGGGCTGCTCGGCGTCTTCTACGTGCTGCCACCGGTGTACGCCGCGCTCGGCCGGGTCTACGGCGCGGCGCCGGGCCGCGCGGACTCCCTGGTGCTGGACCTCCCGCGGCTGATGGTGCCGGGCCTGGGCGGCGAGTTGCTGACCGGGCTGGTGACCGCCGGGGCGTACGCCGCGTTCCTGTCGACCTCGTCCGGGCTGACGGTGGCCGTGGCGGGGGTGCTGACCCAGGACCTCACCGCCCGGGCGCGGGCCGGGGGCCGGCGCCTGCCCGACGCCGCAGCGTTCCGACTGGCGGTGCTGGCGGCGGTCGCCGTGCCCCTGGCCGGGGCGCTCGCGCTGCCCGACCTCGGAGTGGCCCGCGCGGTCGGGCTGGCCTTCGCGGTCGCTGCGTCGACGTTCTGCCCCCTGCTGGTGCTCGGTATCTGGTGGACGGGACTGACCGCGCCAGGGGCCGTCGCCGGCCTGGTGACCGGAGGTCTCGGCTCGGCCGTCGCCGTCGTGTGGGCCCTCGTCGACGGCACGTCGGCCGGACCGGTGGCGACCGGGTGGACGGCGACGCTGCTGGGCCAGCCCGCGGCGTGGAGCGTGCCGGTGGCCTTCACCACGATGGTGCTGGTCAGCCGGGCCACCGCGAGCCGCCGACCCGCCCACGCCCGCACCTTCCTGGTCCGGCTGCACACGCCCGAGGCGCTCGAGGTCGACCGGGGCTGACCACGCGGGGGCCCCGCCACGCGACCCGACCCGACCCACGGACCCGGGCGACCGCTCGCCGCGCCGCGCCGACCGCTCACCGCAGACGTGCCGATCGGCCCTCGCCGCCGGGTTGCGGCACCCCTTAGCGTGACGCGGGTCACTACTCCTGCTCAGAAAGGCGCTCCGATGGCCCACGACGCCGACAGCCCACCGGACATGGCCGCCCGCCATGATCCCGTCTACGACGACCTGCACGACCGGCCGGAGTTCGTCGAGCTCCGCAAGCGGTACCGCGGCTTCGTGCTGCCCGCCACGGTGGTCTTCCTCTCCTGGTTCCTCCTCTACGTCTTGATGTCGAGCTATGCCTCGAGCTTCATGGCCTTCAAGCTCGTCGGCAACATCAACGTCGCCCTGGTGTTCGGTCTCCTGCAGTTCGTGACCACCTTCGGCATCGCGTTCCTCTACGCCAAGTTCTCGATCGCCAAGCTGGACCCTCTGGCCGAGCAGCTCAACACCGAGTACGAGAAGAGCAAGCGCGCATGACCGCTACCCGAAGCTCCTCGATCGCCCCGCCCCGCTCCTCCGCCGACCAACTCCCAGGGGACCCCGCATGAGCGACCAGGTACTCACCACCGTCCTGTTCCTGAGCGTCGTCGCGCTCACGATCTTCATCACCATCCGTGCCAGTCGGTCGACCGAGGGCACCTCCGACTTCTACGCAGGGGGGCGCAGCTTCTCGCCGATCCAGAACGGCCTCGCCCTCGGCGGCGACTACATGTCCGCGGCCTCGTTCCTCGGCATCTCGGGCATCATCGCGATCTCCGGCTACGACGGCTTCCTCTACTCGATCGGGTTCCTGGTCGCCTGGCTGGTCGCCCTGCTCCTCGTCGCCGAGATGCTGCGCAACTCGGGCCGCTACACGATGGCCGACCAGCTGGCCTTCCGGATGCGACGTCGCCCGGTCCGACTGGCGGCCGCGACCTCCACCGTCGTCGTGTCGATCTTCTACCTGCTGGCCCAGATGGTCGGTGCCGGCACCCTGGTCGCCCTGCTGCTCGGGGTCGAGAGCCAGCTGATCAAGAACGTCGTCATCTTCGGCGTCGGCGTGCTGATGATCTTCTACGTCACCGTCGGGGGCATGAAGGGCACCACCTGGGTGCAGATCATCAAGGCGGTCCTGCTGATGGTCGGCTCCGCGCTGATCGTGTTCCTGGTCCTGCTCCAGTTCAACTTCAACCTCTCCGCCCTGCTCGGCCAGGCCGCCACCAACTCCGGTTCCGGGTCGGCCTTCCTCGAGCCCGGTCTGAAGTACGGCGTCAGCATCACCAGCAAGCTGGACTTCTTGAGCCTCGGACTCGCGCTCGTGCTCGGCACGGCCGGCCTGCCGCACATCCTGATCCGCTTCTACACCGTCCCGACGGCGCGGGACGCCCGCAAGTCGGTGCTGTGGGCGATCGGTCTGATCGGCACCTTCTACCTCTTCACCCTGATCCTGGGCTTCGGCGCTGCGGCGCTGCTCGACGTCAGCACGCTCGACGCGGCCGGCAACCTCGCCGCGCCGCGCCTGGCCGAGGAGGTCGGCGGCGGGGCCGGCACCACCGGTGGCGCCGTCCTGCTGGCACTCATCGCGGCGGTCGCCTTCGCCACGATCCTGGCCGTGGTCGCCGGACTGACGCTGACGTCGTCGGCGTCGGTCGCGCACGACGTCTACAACAACGTGTTCAAGAACGGCCAGGCCACGGAGAAGGAGGAGATCCGGGTGACCCGGTTCGCCGCTGCCGGCATCGGCCTCGCGGCGATCCTGCTGGCCATCCCGGCTCAGAACCTCAACATCGCGTTCCTGGTGGCACTGGCCTTCGCGGTGGCCGCCTCGGCGAACCTGCCGACGATCCTGCTCAACATCTTCTGGCGCCGCTTCAACACCCGGGGCGCCCTGTGGAGCATCTACGGTGGGTTGATCTCCAGCATCGGGCTGGTCATCCTCTCCCCGGTCATGTCGGGCAAGGTCGACCCGGCCTCGGGGGAGAACCTGTCCCTGCTGCCGGCCGGTGTCGACATCTCGTTGTTCCCGCTCGAGAACCCGGGCCTGGTCTCGATCCCGCTCGGCTTCCTGTTCGGCATCATCGGGGCCCTGAGCAGCCGCGAGCCGGCCGCGGAGGACCGCTACACCGAGCTCGAGGTCCGCGCGCTGACCGGCGCGGGCTCCGAGAAGGCGATCAGTCACTGACCTGATCGGCCCCTCCATCTCCCGTCCCGGGGGTCCAGCACCCCCGGGGCGGGAGCACACGTCTCACGCCACCCATGCACCACCGGCCCATCGTCGCGGTGCCCCTAAAGTGACGTGAGTCACCGACTGCACCACCCACGAGCCCACCGGGGAGAGATCCGTGAGCGAAGAAACCCAGTCCAGCCAGTCGAGCCAGGACCGCCGGTTCGCGCCGCCGGCATCGCTCGCCGAGCACGCGAATCTCGCGGAGGAGGTGTATGCGCGCGCCGACGGGGACTTCGAGGGCTTCTGGGCCGAGCAGGCCGACCGCTTGGCCTGGGCGCAGCGCTGGGACCGCGTCCTGGACTGGGACGACCCGCCCTTCGCGAAATGGTTCACCGGTGGGCGCCTGAACGCTGCCTACAACTGCGTGGACCGCCACGTGGAGGCCGGCAACGGCGACCGGGTCGCCCTGTACTTCGAGGGTGAGCCCGCCGACGACAACCGCACGATCACCTACTCCGATCTCAAGGACGAGGTCTGCCGGGCTGCCAACGCGCTGATCGAGCTCGGAGTGCGCACCGGCGACCGGGTGGCCATCTACATGCCGATGATCCCCGAGACGGTCGTGGCCATGCTGGCCTGCGCCCGCCTCGGCGCACCGCACACCGTCGTGTTCGGCGGCTTCTCCTCCGGCGCCCTGGCCTCCCGCCTGGTCGACTGCCAGGCGAAGGTGGTGATCACCTCCGACGGCGGTTACCGCCGCGGAGCCCCCTCGGCGCTCAAACCGGCCGTCGACGAGGCCCGCACCCGGGCCCACGAGGACGGCCACGAGGTGGACGCGGTGCTCGTCGTCCGGCGCACCGGGCAGGACCTCGAGGCCTGGGACGACCAGGTCGACCACTGGTGGCACGACATGGTGGACACCGCCTCCGCCGAGCACGAGTGCGAGTTCTTCGACGCCGAGCACCCTCTGTTCGTCATGTACACCTCCGGCACCACCGGCAAGCCCAAGGGCATCCTGCACACCACCGGCGGCTACCTGACCGGCGCTGCGTACACGCACTGGGCGGTGTTCGACCTCAAGCCCGAGACCGACGTGTACTGGTGCACCGCCGACGTCGGCTGGATCACCGGGCACAGCTACATCGCCTACGGCCCGATGGCCAACGGCGCCACCCAGGTGCTCTACGAAGGCACGCCCGACTCGCCGGAGAAGGGCCGCTGGTGGAAGATCATCGAGAAGTACGGCGTCACGCTCTTCTACACCGCGCCCACCGCGATCCGCTCCTTCATGAAGCAGGGACGCGAGATCCCCGACCGCCACGACCTGTCCTCGATCCGGCTCCTGGGCTCGGTCGGCGAGCCGATCAACCCCGAGGCCTATCTCTGGTACCGCGAGGTGATCGGCGGTGACGGCGCCCCGGTCGTGGACACGTGGTGGCAGACCGAGACCGGCTCCATCATGATCAGCCCGCTCCCAGGTGTCGCCCACGGCAAGCCAGGATCGGCCATGGTCGCGATGCCCGGCATCGCCGCCGAGGTCGTCGACGAGGACGGACAGGTGCTCGGCAACGGCGAGACCGGTCTGCTCGTGGTGACCAAGCCGTGGCCCGCGATGCTGCGCACCATCTGGGGTGACGACGAGCGGTTCAAGGACACCTACTGGTCGCGCTTCGCCGAGCAGGGCTACTACTTCGCCGGCGATGGGGCCAAGCGCGACGACGACGGCGACCTGTGGGTGCTGGGCCGCGTCGACGACGTGATGAACGTGTCCGGCCACCGGATGTCGACCTCCGAGATCGAGTCGGCGCTGGTATCGCACCCCAAGGTCGCCGAGGCGGCCGTGGTGGGCGCCCAGGACGACGACACCGGTCAGGCCGTGTGCGCGTTCGTGATCCTGACCGACGAGGCTGGCGACGGCGGGGAGGGCATCGTCGAGGAGCTGCGCAACCACGTGCGGACGCAGATCGGCCCGATCGCCAAGCCGCGGCAGGTGCTGGTCGTCCCCGAGCTGCCGAAGACCCGCTCGGGCAAGATCATGCGCCGCCTGCTGAAGGACGTCGCCGAGAATCGCGAGGTGGGTGATGTCTCGACCCTGGCCGACTCCTCGGTGATGGACCTGATCAGCAAGGGGTCGAAGACCACGTCCGAGGAGTGAACAGCGCCGTCGGGGGACGGCACCGACTGCGACAGGACGGCGGCAGGACCGCGTGCCCCCCGGGGCTCGCGGTCCTGCCGCTGTCACGGGGGGCCGCGGGCCCCTAGGATGGTGCGCGGTGCGCCGGGAAGTCTGGTCGGCAACACCGTTGACGACCCCGTAGGAGACGCGATGACCTCCGACCAGCAGGACCAGCAGGACCAGCAGGACCAGCAGGACCTGTCCCCCGCCGCCCGGCGCGAGCCGGCACCCGACCCGCACCACGCCGGGGGCGAACCGTCCGGGCCCTCGGACGGGGACCGTCTGTTCTCCCGCGGCTCCTTCCTGGAGACCTCCCGCATCGCCGGCGTGCTCCGCGCCGAGACCACCGGCGGGATGCTGCTCATCGCCGGCGCCCTGGTTGCGATCATCTGGGCCAACACCCCGTGGGCCGGGTACTACACCGCGGCCCGCGACTACGTCGTCGGTCCCGCCTGGCTGCACCTCGACCTCAGCATCGGCACCTGGGCCGCCGACGGCCTGCTGGCCATCTTCTTCTTCGTCGTGGGCCTGGAGCTGAAGCGCGAGTTCATCGCCGGCGACCTGCGCGACCCCAAGCGGGCCGCCCTGCCGATAGCCGCGGCCGTCGGCGGCATGATCGCCCCCGCGTTGATCTTCGTGGCCTGGAACCTGGGTCCCAACGGCGCCGTCGAGGGGTGGGCCATCCCCACCGCCACCGACATCGCCTTCGCGGTCGCCATCCTGGCCGTGATCAGCACCCACCTGCCCACGGGTCTGCGCACCTTCCTGTTGACCTTGGCCGTCGTCGACGACCTGCTGGCCATCACCATCATCGCGATCTTCTACACCGACGCGCTGCAGCCGCTGTTCCTGCTACTGGCTCTGATCCCGATCGCCGTGTTCGGCCTGCTGGTCCAGAAGAGGTTCCGCCAGGTGTGGCTGCTGGTCCCGCTCGCCCTCGCCGCGTGGGTCCTGGTGCACGAGTCCGGCGTCCACGCCACCGTGGCCGGGGTGCTGCTCGGCTTCACCGTCCCGGTCCTGCGCAAGGACGGACAGGTGGGTCCCGGCCTGGCCGAGCACCTCGAGCACCTGGTCCGACCGGTCAGTGCCGGCGTCGCGGTGCCCGTCTTCGCCTTCTTCGCTGCCGGGGTGACCGTGGGCGGCCTGTCCGGGCTGATCGAGTCGTTGCAGGACCCGGTCGCGCTGGGGATCCTGACCGGGCTGGTGGTCGGCAAGACCATCGGCATCGCCGGGGCCTCATGGTTGTTCGCGACGTTCACCAAGGCCGACCTCGACGACGAGCTGTCCTGGGTCGACGTCATCGGCATCTCGATGCTCGCAGGCATCGGCTTCACCGTGTCCCTGCTGATCGGCGAGCTGGCCTTCGGTCAGGGCAGCGAGCGCGACGAGCACGTCAAGGTGGGAGTCCTGCTGGGCTCGGTCACAGCCGCCCTGCTGGCCACGGTGGTGCTGCGCGCGCGCAACCGCGTCTACAAGCGGGTCGAGGAGAAGGAGACCCGCGACGACGACCACGACGGGATCCCCGACGTCTACCAGACCGGGGACAACGACCCCGCTACGCCGCCGGCCTGAGGCCGGGGTGGGCGCCCCGACCGCCGGGCTTGGATAGGGTCGTGCCCGACCTGCCTGACCGACCACCGCGCACCACTCTGGGAGCACAGCATGGCAACGAAGATCCCGGTGAAGGACACCGAGCCGACCATCGGTCGACTCGTCTCCGACGCCAGCCGCGACATCTCGGGGCTGATCTCCTCCGAGATCGCCCTGGCCAAGTCCGAGCTGAAGGTCAGCGTCCGCACGGGCGGGATCAGCGTCGCGATGTTCGCCGCTGCCGCGTTCGTCGGCGTGCTGGCGATCATCATGCTCTCGATCTCCCTGGCCTACTTCATCAACTGGAACGGTGACGGCCTCGGTCTGCACTGGGCGTTCCTGATCGTCTTCGGCCTCTATGCCGTCGTCGCAGCCGTCCTCGGCCTGGTCGGGCTGAAGAAGATCAAGCAGGTCGGCCCCCCGGAGCGTGCGATCGCCCAGGGCCGCGAGATCCCCAAGGCGCTCAAGGGCAAGCGCTGAACCAGCCGGGCCTGCCGGTCCGTCCCGCGTCGGGTGGTCCGGTCGCTCAGGCGACGCAGTCGCCGGTGCTGACCGGCTCGGTGTTCTGCCGACCGAGCTCGGCGCTGCGCACGACCTGGGCCGCGGTCAGCGCGTAGCCGGTGTCGGGGTCGGTCACCGACGCCGCGAACACCAGGCCGACCACGTCGCCCTCGGAGTCGAGCACCGGGCCGCCGGAGTTCCCGGGCCGCACGAGCCCGCGCAACGAGTACACCTCACGGATCACCGCGCCCTCGCCGTAGATGTCGGGCGAGCGCAGCCGCTGCTCGGCCCGGACCCGGCCCGGCTGGACGTCGTACGGACCGTCCTCGGGGTAGCCGACGATGGCCACGCCGTCGCCCTGCCGGGCGCCCTCCTCCAGGTCGAGGGTCGGGGCCGACCCGCTGTCGAGGGCGAGGACGGCCACGTCGAGGTCGGCGTTGTAGTAGACGGTACGCGCGGCGACCGTGCCGCCGCCGATCTCGACCGTCGGCTCCGCCACGCCCGCGACGACGTGGGCGTTGGTCATCAGCCGGCCGGGCGCGTAGAGGACGCCGCTGCCCTCGACGCCGCGTCCGCAGACGTTGTCGCCGCGGACCTTCAGCACGCTCCGCTCGGCGTCGACCACGTCGGGGTCCTGCAGGAGCCGCTTCGGGCCCGGGCCGACCTCGACGATCCGCTCGGGGGCGAAGGGCTCGAGGTAGCGGGGGAAGAAGCTGGTGCCGACGACGTTGTTGAAGGCCTGGAGCGCGGCCGTTGCCCGGGCGGGCACGACCTGGTCGACGCGGCCGAGCACGGCTGAGTCGCGCACCAGCGGGGTCACCGAGCCGATCCGCGAGCCGGAGACCGCGACACCGAGGGCCCAGGCCACGATCACGACGGCCAGCGCACTGAGTGCCGCACCACCGGCGGCGTCGAGCGCCCGGGCGGGCTGCCAGGTGATCCGGTCGCGCAGGCGCGACCCTGCGTACTGCAGGACCGCCTGCCCGAGGGAAGCGCCCAGGATCACGATGAAGAGCGCACCGAGGGAGACCACCAAGGAGGGATCGGCGTCGCCGAGGGCGAGCGGTGCCAGGACGATGCCGAGCAGCCCGCCGAGCAGCAGCCCGCTGGTGGCGAAGGCCCCGGTGACGAAGCCCTGCCAGTAGCCGCTGAGGGCGTAGACCAGGACCAGGACGACGAGCAGCCAGTCGAGGAGGTTCACCCGTCCTCCAGCGACTCGCGCACCGGCTCGCGGTCGACACGACGCCCGACGAGCATGTAGTCCGGCAGGTCGTGCATCGGGGCGTCGTGGATCTCGTCGGTCCAGCCCAGGAAGTCGAAGAGCCGGCTGATGATGCCGGCGGTGAAGCCCCAGCAGATGACGTCCTTGCCGTCGCCGATCAGGAACCCGGGCCCGACCCAGCCCGACGGCCCGCGCACCCGGATCCGGTGGTCGGGGTCGATCAGCTCGTGCAGGACCACCTGGTGGATCGCGTGCACCTCGGTCGGCGACGCGACGTGGACCGGCCCGGGCTCCCGCCACCAGCCGAGCACCGGGGTGACGGCGAAGTTCGACGGCGGCAACCACAGCTCGGGCAGCTCGGCGAAGACCTCCACCCCGCCGGGGTCGAGCCCGGTCTCCTCCCAGGCCTCCCGCAGCGCCGCCTCCGCGGCGGTCTCCCCCGGGTCGATGCCGCCACCGGGGAAGGAGACCTGCCCGGGGTGGGAGCGCATGTCGTGGGCCCGCTCGGTCAGCAGCATCTCGGGGCCCCGAGCGCCCTCGCCGAAGAGCATCAGCACCGCGCCGCGGCGGGGCTCGGCGTCCTCGGGCGGCAGGAAGGGGGTGAGGTCCTGCACGGAGATCTCCGCCGCGTGCTCGGCGACCGGGCGCAGCCAGTCGGGCATCCCCGGTGGCACCTCGCGCGCACGGCCCGCGGGCCTGCTCACAGGCGCACCCCGAGGTGCTCCTCGGCCAGGTCGACGATCTGCTGCTCGGACTCGACGGCGACGAACTCGCGGTGCACGACCCGGCCGTCGGCGTCGACGAAGGCCCAGAACGGCAGGCCCTGCAGGACGGGGAAGGGCGGCGAGGCGTCGAGCTCGCCGCCGGGGTCCTGGAGCAGCTGGAACGTCAGCCCGCTGCTGTCGGCGAGGGCGGCGGCCTTGTCGGTCTGCGGGTCCAGGTAGTTGATGCCGATCACCGCCACCTCGTCGCCGTGGTCCTGGGAGAACTCCTCCAGCAGCGGCAGCTCGTCGCGGCAGGGGCCGCACCACGACGCCCACAGGTTGACCACCGCGGGGCCCTTCACATCGGGCAGGTAGACCTCGCTCCTGCCCTCCGCCGCCTGGTGTCCCGGCGCGTCGAAGGTCTCCAGGGTGATCTCGGGCAGCGTGTCGACATCCTCCTCGGCGGCCGGGGCGGTGCAGGCCCCGGCGAGGGCCACCACGGCGCCCGCGGCCGACATCGCGGCCGCGGCCCGCGTCGTACGGCGCCTCATGCCGGGCCCTGCGTCCTGACGAGCGCGGCCGCGGCGACGGGGTCGGTCGGCCCGTCACCGAAGGACGGGCACCAGTGCGAGACCGGGCACGCGCCGCAGGCCGGCTTCTTGGCGTGGCACCGGCGCCGCCCGTGCCAGATCAGGTGGTGGCTCAGCATCGTCCAGTCGCGTCGGGGGAACAGCGCGCCGACCGCGTGCTCGACCTTGACCGGGTCGGTCTCGTCGGTCCAGCCGAGCCGGCGCGCCAGGCGTCCGACGTGGGTGTCGACGGTGATCCCCGGCACGTCGAAGGCGTTGCCGAGCACGACGTTGGCGGTCTTGCGGCCGACCCCGGGGAGCTTGACGAGGTCCGCGAGGCGGGGCGGGACCTGGCCGTCGTGGTCCTCGACGAGGGCGGCGGAGAGCTTGAGCAGGGAGTCGGTCTTGGCCCGGAAGAAGCCGAGCGGGCCGAGGATCTGCTCGAGGTGGGCGCGATCGGCCGCGGCCATCGACGGGGCGTCGGGGTAGGCCGCGAAGAGCGTGGGGCGGGTCGCGTTGACGCGCCGGTCGGTGGTCTGCGCGCTGAGCACGGTGACCACGAGCAGCTCGAAGGGGTCGGCGAAGTCCAGCTCGCACCGGGCGTCGGGGTAGGCCGCGGCGAGGGCGCGGTCGACCTTGCGGGCGCGACGGACCAGCGAGGTCGACGCGGAGGTCGACGGGGAGGCCGACGGGGGGGCCGACGGGGAGGGAACACTCACGGCCCCAGCGTACGGCGCGCCGCAGAGGGCCCGCCGTCGCACCGGACCCGACCAGGCGATGCCGGACCAGTCGCGCCACCGGCGCCTCGTGCGCCACACTGGCATCGCTCGCCCCTGCATTCGCGTGTGAGATGCCGCACTCGATATGCTCGGCCGGAATGTCCGGGAGCGTCAGGAGGACCACGTGGACGACGACGTACTGCGCCAGGCGCCGCTGTTCAGCGCGCTCGACGACGAAGCAGCCGCTGCGCTGCACACCTCGATGGCCGAGAACCGCCTGCGCCGGGGCGAGGTGCTGTTCCGCGAGGGTGACTCCGGCGACAAGCTGTACATCGTGATGGAGGGCAAGGTGAAGCTCGGCCGGACGTCCTCGGACGGCCGTGAGAACCTGCTCGCGATCCTCGGCCCGGGCCAGATGTTCGGCGAGCTGTCCCTCTTCGACCCGGGGCCGCGCTCGGCGACGGTCACCGCGGTGACCGACACCAGCTTCGCCTCGCTCTCCCACGACGACCTGCTGCGCTGGCTCGAGGGGCGGCCGACGGTCGCCCGTGGACTGCTCACCCAGCTCGCCGGCCGGTTGCGCAAGGCCAACGACGTGGTGGCCGACCTGGTCTTCTCCGACGTCCCGGGCCGCGTCGCCAAGGCGCTGCTCGACCTCGCCGACCGCTTCGGCCGCTCGGCCGACGACGGCGTCCACGTCCACCACGACCTCACCCAGGAGGAGCTCGCCCAGCTGGTCGGCGCCTCCCGCGAGACGGTCAACAAGGCGCTGGCCGACTTCGCCTCGCGCGGCTGGGTGCGCCTGGAGCCCCGCTCCGTGGTGATCATGGACATCGAGCGACTGGGCCGCCGCGCCCGCTGACGCCGCGCCCGCTGACGCCCCCGCCCCGCACATGTAGCTACCCCGCGAGGTAGGCCAGCTGGGCGCGGACCGACAGCTCCGCAGCGCCCCACAGCACCGGGTCGACGTCGGCGTACACCGTCTCGACCACCCGGCGCGGCAGGCCGTCGTCGTCGTGCACGTCGCCGGCGGCACGGCCGAGGTCGGCGAGCGCGGCACGGACCTGCTCCAGGCGCTGGTGGCGGTGGGCGCGGTAGTGCTCGAGCACCCCCAGCGCGTCGTCGAGCACCGGGCCGTGACCCGGCCAGACGTGGGCGATCCCGTGCTCCGAGGCCACGGCGTGCAGCCGGTCCAGCGAGTCGAGGTACGCCCCCAGGCGCCCGTCGGGGTGCGCGACGACGGTGGTGCCGCGGCCGAGGACCGTGTCGCCGGTCAGCACCGCGTCCTCGGCGGGCACCCAGAAGGACAGCGAGTCGCCGGTGTGCCCGGGTGTGGCCACCACCCGGACCTCGAGCCCGTCCACCTCGACGACGTCGCCGTCGGCGAGGCCCTCGGAGCCCAGCCGGAGCGCGGGGTCGAGCGCACGGACCCCGCAGCCGACCCGCTCGGCGAACTCCCGCGCCGCCTCGCTGTGGTCGAGGTGGTGGTGGGTCAGCAGCACCGCGGAGACCTCGCCCGGCCCGCCGTCGATCTGGGCGAAGGAGGCCACGGCGTCCAGGTGCGCCAGCATCGACGGCCCGGGGTCGACCACCACCGAGCGGCGCGCACCCGGCTCGCGCAGCACCCAGGTGTTCGTGCCGTCGAGCGTCATCTCGCCGGCGTTCGGCGCGAGCACGCAGCGCCCGCGCGCCCCGAACGACCCGCCGGCCCAGCTGCCGGGCCCGCTCACCCGCCGTCGCCGTGCCGGGCGTGCAGCACCGCCCGCTGGTGCTCCGGCACCGACAGCGTGTGGCCGCCGCCGGGGCGCTCCTCCACGGTCGGGGTGTGCATGGTGACCCGGCGCCCCCCGGCGTCGGCCAGGACCGCGGCCGGGTCGGTGTGCTGCGCCAGCTCCAGGCAGGTCAGGTAGGTCGGCGGCATCATCAGCATCGCGCCGGCCTCGACCTGCTCCACCGCGTCCAGCGCCGGCAGCCAGGTGACCGAGGAGGACTCGGTCGAGACGTCGCGCGTGCGCTGCCCCGTGGGCAGTGCGGCGGTGAAGAACCAGGTCCGGTAGCGCCGCGGCTCGAAGACCGGGGTCAGCCAGGCACCCCAGGCTCCGAGCAGGTCGGTACGCAGCACCAGCCCGCGCCGGGTCAGGAAGTCGGTCATCGCCAGCTCGCGGGTCTCCAGCGCGACCCGGTCGGCCTCCCAGTCGTCGCCCGTGGTGTCGGCGACGACCTCGTCGTGCGAGGGCCCGGCCAGCAGCACACCGGACTCCTCGAAGGTCTCGCGCACCGCGGTGCACACGAGCGCGCGGGCGAGGTCCGCCTCGCAGTCCAGCCGCTCGGCCCACTCCGTCGGCGTCGGGCCGGCCCAGGAGACCTCGTGGTCGAAGTCGCGCCGGTCGACACCGCCGCCGGGGAAGACACACATGCCCGCGGCGAAGTCCATCGAGGTCTGCCGACGCAGCAGGTAGACGTCCGGCCCGGCCTGCGGCCGCGACCCGTCGCGGGTCAGCACCACCGTGGCTGCGTCGCGGGGCTCGACCGGCTCGCGGCGCCCGTCGGCGTACTCGGCCGCGAGGTCCACCACGTCCTGGTCGAGCGGGACGGGCGGGACCGGGATCCTCACCCCACCTCGACGATGATCTCGACCTCGACGGGTGCGTCGAGGGGCAGCACGGGCACGCCGACGGCCGACCGGGCGTGCACCCCGGCCTCGCCGAAGACCTGACCGAGCAGCTCCGAGGCACCGTTGGCCACCCGGGGCTGGCCGGTGAAGTCGGGGCTCGAGGCCACGAAGCAGACCACCTTGACCACCCGGCGCACGAGCGCGAGGTCGCCGACCTCGGCCTTGACCGCGGCGATCGCGTTGAGCGCGCACTGCTGCGCGCAGGCGTACGCCTCCTCCTCGGTGACGCCCGCGCCCACCTTGCCGGTGGCCAGCAGCTCGCCGGCGCGCAGCGGCAGCTGGCCCGCGGTCAGCACCAGGTCACCGGTGCGCACGGCCGGCACGTAGGCCGCCACCGGCGCCGCGACCTCGGGCACGCTCAGCCCGAGCCCGGCGAGGACCTCCTCGGGGTGTGCCACGGCTCAGGCCACCGGACGCTTGAAGTAGCCGACCAGGTTCTCCGGGTTCATCCCCGGCGCGACCTGCACCAGCTCCCAGCCGTCGGCCCCGAAGTTGTCCAGGATCTGCTTCGCCGCGTGCGTGAGGATCGGCGCGGTCAGGTACTCCCACTTGGTCATGCGCGGCACCCTACTCGCGCGCCCGCCGACGCACGGCGCCCGCCTGGGAGGGTGCCGCACCCTCCTACGCTCGCCCGATGAGCCCCCTCGTCGGACTGGACCACCTCGAGGTCGATCGCGCGGCGCTGGCGGCCGACGGCGGCCCGTTCCCGACGTCGTGCGACGGCCTGCCCGTCGTCCCCGACAGCGGGCGCCTGCCCGCACCCGAGGACGGACCTGTTCCGCTCGCCGGCTGGCGGGAGGTCGACCGCTCCCACCCCCACCAGGTGGTGCTCGCGGCACCGTCGGCGGTGCGGCCACGGCACTGGTGGCTGGCCGTCCTGGACCGGGAGGGCGGGGGCTGGCGGGCGCACGTGTCGTGGCCGGAGCCCGAGCGACGCGACCGCCAGGCACGGGCCGAGGGCCTGCGCCTGGACTGGGCCGCGCCCGAGCTGACACTCACCGCGGCGCAGCTGTCCGCGGTGCACGTGCGGATCGGTCGCCACCACGACGACGGCTCGGCCGTGGCCCTCGACTGGGACCCCGACGACGGCACCCACGTCGTCGGGCACGTGCTGGACACCGCGGGCGAGCCGCTGGAGTTCGCCGCCCACCAGGCGTTCTCCGGGTGGGGCCCCAGACCCGAGCCCGACCGCGAGGGCCGGCTGTGGCTGCCGCTGCGCTGGACCACCTACGGCGTCGGGACGCTGCCCCGGGGCGACTACCAGGTCCGGGCGCAGCTCACCTCGCTGCCGGTGCACACCCCGACGGTGGCCGTGCACGTCGTCGCGGGCTGAGTCAGTCCGCGAGCACCTCGGGCTCGGTCTTCTCCCGGACCTCCTCGAGCGTGACGTCGGGCGCCAGCTCGACCAGGCGCAGCCCGACGGGGGTCACGTCCAGCACACAGAGGTCGGTGATGATCCGCTGGACCACGCCCCGGCCGGTGTAGGGCAGGGAGCACTCCTCGACGATCTTGTAGGAGCCGTCGCGGGCGACGTGCTCCATCAGCACCACCACCTGGCGGGCGCCGTGCACGAGGTCCATCGCGCCGCCCATGCCCTTGACCATCTTGCCGGGGATCATCCAGTTGGCGATGTCGCCGGCCCGGCTGACCTGCATCGCGCCCAGGATCGCGGCGTCGATCTTGCCACCGCGGATCATCCCGAAGCTCGTGGCGGAGTCGAAGAACGACGCCCCGCGGCGCACGGTCACCGTCTCCTTCCCGGCGTTGACCAGGTCGGCGTCCTCCTCGCCGTCGAGGGGCCAGGACCCCACGCCGAGGATGCCGTTCTCGCTCTGGAGCACCAGCTCGACGTCGTCGGGGACGTAGTTGGGCACCAGCGTCGGCAGCCCGATCCCGAGGTTGACGTACGACCCGTCCTCGAGCTCCGAGGCCGCCCGGGCAGCCATCTCCTCGCGCGTCCAGCTCATGCCTGCTCCTCCGCCGTGCGCACGGTGCGCTTCTCGATCCGCTTGTCGGCCGCCTGCTCCGGGGTCAGTCCCACGACGCGGTGGACGTAGACGCCCGGCAGGTGCACCTCGGCCGGGTCGATCTCCCCCGGCTCCACCAGCTCCTCGACCTCGGCCACCGTCACCTGTCCGCACATCGCGGCCAGCGGGTTGAAGTTCTGCGAGGACCGTCGGAAGACCAGGTTGCCGTGCCGGTCGCCACGGTGGGCCCGCACCAGCGCGTAGTCCGCCACGATGGCCTCCTCGAGCACGAACTCCCGGGGGCCCCGGGGGGTCTCGAAGGTGCGGGTGTCCTTGGCCGGGGAGGCCACGACGACGCCGCCCTCGCTGTCGTACCGCCAGGGCAGCCCGCCCTCGGCGACCTGGGTGCCGACGCCGGTCGCGGTGTAGAACGCCGCGATGCCGGAGCCGCCGGCGCGCATCCGCTCGGCGAGGGTGCCCTGGGGGGTCAGCTCGACCTCGAGCTCGCCGGAGAGGAACTGGCGGGCGAACTCCTTGTTCTCCCCGACGTAGGACGCCACCATCCGGCGCAGCCGCTTGGCGAGGAGCAGCCGGCCCAGGCCCCAGTCGTCGACCCCACAGTTGTTCGAGACCGCCTCGAGGTCGCCCGCGCCCTGCTCGAGCAACGCCTCGATCAGCACCGACGGGACGCCGCACAGCCCGAACCCGCCGACCGCCAACCGTGCCCCGGACGGGATGTCGGCCACCGCTTCGGCCGCCGACGCCACCACCTTGTCCATGCCGTTGCTCCCTCGTTCGCCGTCAGGTCTGCCGCGATCCAACGCGCCCGGTGTGACCTGCGTCAAACGCGGCCCACCCGACGCCCGGTCGCCACCCGTCCGGACCCCCTACCCTCGCGGGGTGAGCGACTGGCCGAAGGTTCGTCTGCACGTGGTGACCGGCAAGGGCGGGACCGGCAAGTCGACCGTCGCGGCCGCCCTGGCCCTGGCCCTGGCCGGTCACGGGAAGAACGTGCTGCTCTGCGAGGTCGAGGGCCGCCAGGGCGTCGCGCGGATGTTCGACGTCGACCCCCTGCCCTTCGAGGAGCGTCGGTTGACCTCCGGGCTTCCCGACGCCCGCGGCCGCAAGGGCACCGTGCACGCCCTGCACGTGGACCCCGAGTCGGCGCTGCTGGAGTACCTCGCCCTGTACTACAAGCTCGGCCGGGCCGCCCGGGCGCTGGACCGCTTCGGGATCATCGAGTTCGCCACCACCATCGCTCCGGGCGTGCGCGACGTCCTGCTGACCGGCAAGGTCTTCGAGGCGGTCGACCGGAACGCGCGCAACAAGGGGGCCACGACGTACGACGCCGTAGTCCTCGACGCCCCGCCCACCGGGCGGATCGTGCAGTTCCTGAACGTCAGCGACCAGGTCGCCGGCCTGGCCAAGGTCGGGCCGATCAGGGCGCAGGCCGACACCATGATGGGCCTGTTCCGCTCCCCGCGCACCGCGGTCCACCTGGTCACGGTGCTGGAGGAGATGCCGGTGCAGGAGACCGGCGACGGCATCGAGGAGCTCACCGCCACCGGCCTGCCCGTCGGCGGCGTGGTGACCAACATGGTGCGCCCCCAGGACCTCCCCGCGCCGGCGCTGGCCGGGGCACGCGCCGGCACCCTGGACGCAGGCGCGGTGCGCGCCGACCTCGACCGCGCGGGGCTCGAGGTCGACGACGCGCTCGTCGACGACCTGCTCGGGCTGGCCCGGGACCACGCCGACCGCCGTGAGCTGGAGGAGACGCAGCGGGTCCGTGTCGCCGGCCTCGGCCGGCCGTCGTACGAGCTCCCGCGCCTCACCGGGGGCGTCGACCTCGGCGTCCTGCACGACCTGGCCCGGTCGCTGCGCGACCAGGGCATGGCGTGAGCGCCGACCGCGGCGGACGCGTCGCGGCGCCGGACCTCGACGTCGACGCCCTGATCGACGACCGCGCCACCGGCATCATCGTGTGCTGCGGTGCGGGCGGGGTGGGCAAGACCACCACGTCGGCCGCGCTGGCCCTGCGGGCCGCGGAGCGCGGCCGCACCGTGGTGGTGCTGACCATCGACCCCGCGCGTCGCCTCGCGCAGTCGATGGGGATCGCCGAGCTCGACAACACCCCCCGCCCCGTCGGGGGCGTGGACCCCGCTGCGGGCGGGCGGCTCGACGCGATGATGCTCGACATGAAGCGCACCTTCGACGAGGTGGTCGAGAGCCAGGCCAGCCCGGAGAAGGCACGCCAGATCCTGGACAACCCCTTCTACCAGGTCCTCTCCAGCTCCTTCGCCGGCACCCAGGAGTACATGGCGATGGAGAAGCTGGGGCAGATCCACGCCGCGGCACGGACCGAGGGCACCTACGACCTGATCGTCGTCGACACCCCTCCGTCCCGATCAGCGCTGGACTTCCTCGACGCCCCGGAGCGGCTCTCACGCTTCCTCGACGGGCGGTTCATCCGGCTGATGCTGGCCCCGGCACGCGGACCGGCCCGGCTGATGACCGCGGGGCTGGGGATGGTGACGTCGGCGTTGACCCGCATCCTCGGCGCCCAGGTGCTGCGGGACCTGCAGACGTTCGTGGCCGCGATCGACACCGTCTTCGGCGGGTTCCGACAGCGGGCCCAACGGACGTACGCACTGCTGCAGGACGACCGGACCGCGTTCCTGGTGATCGCCGCACCCGAGCCGGACGCGCTGCGGGAGGCGGCCTTCTTCGTGGAGAGGCTGGGCGACGACGCCATGCCGCTGGCCGGACTGGTGGTCAACCGCGCCTCGGTGGCGCCGGCGGGCGGCCTGTCGGCCGACGAGGCCGCTGGCGCGGCGGCGCGGCTGCGGCGGGGAGGAGTCGGCGTGACCGACGACGCCCCGACGGCCGGGCTGCTGCGGCTGCACGCCGACCAGGTGCGCCTGGTCGAGCGCGAGACCCGTCTGCGTCGCGGGTTCGCCGCGTCCCACCCGATGGTGCCGACGACCGTGGTCGCCGCGCTGGCCGGCGACGTGCACGACCTCGACGGGCTGCGTCAGGTCGGCACGCTGCTCGCCGGCGGCTGAGGCCGCACCGCGTCCGGGTGGTGGGACGGCTCAGGTGGAGGTGCCGACCGGCTGCGGCTGCGCCGCCGGGGTGCCCTGGGTGCGAGCGGCCTCGAGGACCGCGCGCCACGAGGCGTTCGGCCGGCGCTTGATCAGGGCCCGACGCTCGCGCTCGGTCATCCCGCCCCACACGCCCCACTCGATCTGGTTGTCGAGTGCCTCGGCCAGGCACTCGGTGCGCACCACGCATCCCGAGCACACCTGCTTGGCCTTGTTCTGCTCGGCACCCCGGACGAAGAGCTCGTCGGGACGCACCGTCTTGCAGGCCGCATCGGCAGCCCAGTCCTCAACCCACATGTCGTTCCCCATCACGCTTCGTGGAGAAGAGGACCCGAAGCACATGTCCCGTGGTCCGGCCCTTCTCCTTCTTGTGTAGAAGGTAAAGAATTGTCAACGTTCTGTGCCAGACCCCAAGTACCCGAATCCTCTAGTCCGAAGTGACTACGCCGGCCTCGTCAGGTTTCGCTGGGGCCTGGAGCGCTCCCGTACCCTCGGGGCCATGGCCAGGCCCCCCTCCGAACGACCGACGATCCTCCGGGTCCTCACCTCCCTCGGCGTGATGCTCGTCGCCTCGGTCGCCCTGGGCGTGGTCGTGGCCGGCCTCGCGGTGCCGTTCATCGGGGTCGCCGGCATGGCCACCCGGACCGCGGCCGCGAGCATGGACGACCTGCCCACCGAGCTGAAGGACGTCCCCCTCGCCCAGAAGACCACGATGCTCGACAGCCAGGGCGACGTCATCGCGACGCTCTACGACGAGAACCGGGTCAACGTCCAGCTGAAGGACGTCAAGCGGACGATGGTCAAGGCCATCGTGGCGATCGAGGACTACCGCTTCTACCAGCACGGCGCTCTGGACGTGCGCGGCACGGTGCGCGCCCTGGTCACGAACTCCGCCAGCGACTCGGTCGAGCAGGGCGGGTCGTCGCTGACCCAGCAGCTGGTCAAGCTGAGCCTGCTCAACGCCGCGGAGACCCGGGAGGAGGAGCGCGCGGCCACCGAGCAGACCTACGCGCGCAAGCTGCGCGAGCTGCGGTACGCCGTGGCGCTCGAGCAGCAGCACTCGAAGGACTGGATCCTCGAGCGGTACCTCAACACCGCCTACTTCGGGGACGGCGCGTACGGCATCCAGGCCGCGGCCAAGCACTTCTTCGACGTCAACGCCAGCGAGCTCGACCTGCGCCAGTCGGCGATGCTGGCCGGCCTGGTGCAGAACCCCTCGGCGTACGACCCCACGAACGCCCCGGAGCGGGCCCTGGAGCGGCGCAACGTGGTGCTGGACCGGATGGCGGAGCTCGAGGTGATCAAGCCGCGCACGGCCAAGAAGGTCAAGGACCTCGACCTCGGACTCGACGTCCAGCCGGCCCAGCGCGGCTGCCTCTACTCCGCGGCGCCCTTCTTCTGCGACTTCGCCACCTCCTACCTGCTGGCCGACCCCGCCCTGGGCAGGACCCGCGAGGAGCGTCAGCAGCTGCTCGAGGCCGGGGGCCTGACCATCAAGACCACCGTCGACCTCCGCTTCCAGCAGGCCGCCACCGAGTCGGTCCAGAGCCAGGTGTTCCCCCAGGAGCAGGCCATCGGCGCCCTGGCCATGATCGAGCCGCGCACCGGCGCGGTGAAGGCGGTCGCGCAGTCGCGGCCGATGGGCAACGGGCCCGGCGAGACCTTCCTGAACTACACCACCCCGCAGGACCTCGGCGACTCCGCGGGCTTCCAGGCAGGGTCGACCTTCAAGCCGTTCGTGCTGGCCTCCGCGGTCGATCAGGGCATCCCGCTCACCACCCAGATCAGCGCCCCGGAGACCCGGGTCTTCGACCAGGCCGAGTTCGCCAACTGCCCCGGCGAACCGCCCTTCGCCGGCACCTTCCCGGTCAGCAACTCCACGAGCTCGGGCACGTTCAACCTGTACAGCGGCACACAGGAGTCGGTGAACACCTTCTTCGTCGAGCTCGAGCGCCGGACCGGGGTCTGCGAGCCGTACAACCTGGCCAAGGAGATGGGCATCAAGCTCACCAACCCGACCGGCCCCGGCGCCGAGCGGATCCCGATCTTCACCCTGGGCGTGGCCGGGGTCAGCCCGGTCGAGATGGCCGAGGCGTACGCCACCTTCGCCGGCCGGGGCCTGCACTGCGACGCGCGACCGGTCACCTCGATCGAGGACGCCAACGGCAACGTGATCAAGACCTACGACCCGACCTGTGAGCAGGTGCTCGAGGCGCCGGTGGCCGACGCGGTCAGCGACGTGCTCCGCGGGGTGCAGGAGCCCGGCGGGTTCGGCTTCGACGCCGGGCTCGGCCTGGCCCAGGAGAGCGCCGGGAAGACGGGCACCACGAACTCGCAGTTCTCCGTGTGGTTCGTGGGCTACACCCCCAACCTGGCTGCCGCCTCGATGGTCGCCGGCGCCAACCAGTCCGGTCAGCCCCAATCGCTGATCGGCCAGTCCGTGGGCGGGCAGACCCTCTTCGAGGCCACGGGCTCCGGCACCGCAGGGCCGATCTGGGGCGAGGCGATGCAGGCCATCGAGCAGTACCTGCCCGACGCCACCTTCACCCCGCCCTCGGTCAGCGACATCGCCGGGGTGCAGGTGACCGTCCCGGACGTGGGCGGTCTCGACCCCGCCACGGCGCAGGCCCAGCTCGAGACGGCCGGCTTCGTGGTCACCCAGGGCACCGCGGTCTACTCCGGGTACGCCGTCGGGACCGTCGCCTACACCTCGCCCGCGGGCGGCACCGCGCTCGGCAGCGGCGGCTCGATCACGATCTACACCTCAGCCGGGCCCGAACCTGCCCCACCGCCGCCGCCCCCCGTCCCC
Organism: Nocardioides sp.; assembly: GCA_046595185.1. Classification (GTDB taxonomy): domain Bacteria; phylum Actinomycetota; class Actinomycetes; order Propionibacteriales; family Nocardioidaceae; genus Nocardioides. The sequence continues at coordinate 9,672 of JBKJPE010000224.1, read as the reverse complement.
TCCACGACCGGCGGCACCGACGGCGGCGGCGGCGGCGGGGGCGGGACCCCCGCCGGCGGGGCGCCGGCCGGCGGCAACCCCGGCAACTCCGGCAACCCGGGCGGCAACCCGGGCGGCAACCCAGGCGGCAACCCAGGCGGCGGCGGGGACGACTGACGGGACGCACCGTCAGCTGGTCCGTCCTGGCCCCGGAGGCCGGGCCGGGTGATCAGGCCAGCTGGCGGCGCACCTCGGCTGCCACGGCGGCACCGTCGGCGCGCCCCTTGACCCGGGGCTGGACCGCGCCCATGACGGCTCCCATCGCCTTCATACCCTGACCGGCCGACCCGGTCGCCTCGACCACCTCGGTGACGATCGCGCTGACCTCCGCCGGGGAGAGCTGCTCGGGCAGGTAGTCGGCGATCACCGCGGCCTCGGCCCGCTCCTTGGCCGACATCTCGGCACGACCGCCGTCGTCGAAGGCCACCGCGGCCTCGCGACGCTTCTTGGCCTCGCTGGACAGCACGTCGACCACCTCGGCGTCGGAGAGCTCGCGCGCGGTCCTTCCCGCGACCTCGGCGTTGGTGATCGCCGACAGCACCATCCGCAGGGTCGAGGAGCGGATCTCCTCGCGGGCCTTGATGGCCGTGACCAGGTCGGTGCGCAAGCGGTCCTTGAGGGCACTCATGGCCTCATCATGTCAGTCACCGTGACACCCTGGCCCGGTGCGCCCGCTCCCCCTCGCCGCCGCCACCGCGGCCGTCCTGGCCACCGCCGGGGCCGGCCTGACGGCGTACGCCGCAGCCGAGGCGCGTGCCTACACGCTGCGGCGCGTCACCGTCCCGCTGCTGCCGGACGGGCACCGCCCGCTGCGGGTGCTCCACCTCTCGGACGTGCACCTCACCCCGGGCCAGGACCGCAAGCAGGCCTGGCTGCGGGGCCTCGCCGACCTCGAGCCGGACCTCGTCGTGGACACCGGTGACAACCTGTCGTCGCACCACGCGGTCGGACCGCTGCTGGACGCCCTGGGTCCGCTGCTCGAGGTGCCCGGCGTCTTCGTGCTCGGCTCCAACGACTACTTCGAGCCCACCATGCGCAACCCGCTGCGCTACCTGCTGCCCGACGACGGCACGCGGCACACCGACGTCGCCCAGCTGCCCTGGCGCGACCTGACGCGCCGCCTCGCCGGTGCCGGGTGGCGGGACCTGACCAACACCCGCGACGTGCTCGACGTGGGCGGCACCCGGATCGCCTTCGCCGGGGTCGACGACCCGCACCTGGGCTACGACCGCCTCGACTCGATCGCCGGGCCCGCGGACGCCGGCGCCGACGTCCGCCTCGGCGTCGCCCACGCGCCGTACCTGCGGGTCCTCGACCAGATGGCCGCCGACGGGTACGACGCCGTCCTGGCCGGCCACACCCACGGCGGCCAGGTCTGCGTCCCCGGGCTCCCGGGGCGACCAGCCCGGGCGCTGACGACGAACTGCGACCTCGAGCCCGCCCGGGCCAAGGGCCTGCACCGTCACCCCGCAGGCTCAGGTCCGGGCGACCCCGGGTCGTCCTGGCTGCACGTCTCCGCCGGCCTCGGCACCAGCCCGTACGTCCGGCTGCGGGTCGCCTGCCGACCCGAGGCCAGCCTGCTCACCCTGGTCCCCGTGGACGACCCGGCCGCCGCGAGGTGACCCGGTGGGGGCCGGCGGCGCCCACCTCTTGTATGCTCCCCTCGGTCGTGGGCATCGCCCACATCGGGCTGTGGCGCAGCTTGGTAGCGCGCCTCGTTCGGGACGAGGAGGCCGCAGGTTCAAATCCTGTCAGCCCGACCACGCGAGGGTCAGGTCCTGGTACGCCGGGACCTGGCCCTGGGTCGTCCCGCCTCCGGTCGGCGGCGACCCGGGTCCCGCCGGCGCCCCGCGTGCCAGACTGACGCGATGGCCGACCAGGACCGCGAGCACGAGCTGGAGAAGCTCAGTCTCAGCAAGCCCTCGCTCTTCCCGCGACGGAGGAAGAAGGTCCCCGCACCGCCCGTCGAGGAGCACGACCAGCCTCCGGTCACCGGCGAGCCGGAGCCTGCGCCCGGGCCGGTCGTGGAGCCGGCACCGACGCCGTTCTCCCCCCCGGCGGCGCAGGAGGCCACGGCGCCTGCGCCCGACGGCGACGGGGCGCGGCCGTGGTGGGCCGGCCCGGCAGCCGCCGTACGTCGCCCGTCCCGCGCTGCCCGCCGGACCACCGGACCCCGCGGGTCCGACGAACCCACCGAGCCCACTGCGCCCACTGCGCCCACCGAGCCCCGGGAGCCGTGGACACCGCCGGTGACCGGCACCCGCGCGGTGGCCGTGGTCGGCCTGGTCGCCGGTCTGCTGATCGTCGGGCTGACCATCGGCTCGCTGCAGCTCTGCGAGGCCGTGCGCGGCACCCCGTCCTGCGGCGGCGCGGGCTACCTCTTCCTGACCGCGATCGTCGTCGGGGTCGCCCTGCTCGGCGGCCTCGCCCTGACCGCGCTGCAGGTCCCGGACGCGCGCGGCACCAGCGCCCTCGCGGTGGGCGTGGTCGCCGTGATCGTGCTGCTGGTGCTCGTCCCGGTGATCTTCAGCTGGAGCATGGTGCTGGTGATCCCAGCCCTCAGCGTGCTGGCGTTCCTCGGCTCGCACTGGCTGACCACCGTCAGCGACGACGAGGCCCCCGCGTGGGGGGACCCCCCGCGCGACGACGCCCTCCTGCGCTGAGACCGTCCGCGAGCGGCATCCCGGCGGTCAGCGGGCGGCGAGCAGCTCGGCGATCTGGACGGTGTTGAGCGCGGCGCCCTTGCGCAGGTTGTCGTTGCTGAGGAAGAGCGCCAGCCCGCGGTCGCCGGGCACGCCCGGGTCCTGACGGAGGCGACCGACGTAGGAGGGGTCCCGGCCCGCGGCCAGCAGCGGGGTGGGGATGTCGGCCAGCTCGACCCCCGGGGCAGTCGCGAGGATCTCGCGGGCCCGCTGCGGTGTCATTGCCGAGGCGAACTCGGCGTTGATCGCCAGCGAGTGGCCGGTGAAGACCGGCACCCGGACGCAGATGCCCGAGACCGCGAGGTCCGGGATGCCCAGGATCTTGCGCGACTCGTTGCGCAGCTTGTGCTCCTCGTCGGTCTCGCCCTGACCGTCGTCGACGATCGAGCCGGCCATCGGCAGCACGTTGTAGGCGATGGTGCGCGCATAGGCGGCCGGCTCCGGGAAGGCCACGGCGGAGCCGTCGTAGGCCAGCTCGACCGCCTTGTCGCCGGCCGCGGCCACCTGACCGGCCAGCTCCTCCACGCCCTTGACGCCCGAGCCGGAGACGGCCTGGTAGGTCGAGGCGATCAGCCGGGTCAGCCCGGCCGCGTCGTGCAACGGCTTGAGGACCGGCATCGCGGCCATCGTGGTGCAGTTGGGGTTGGCGATGATGCCCTTGCGGGCCTCGGCGATCGCCGAGGGGTTGACCTCGGAGACCACGAGCGGCACGTCGGGGTCCATCCGGAAGGCCGAGGAGTTGTCGACCACGGTGACGCCTGCCTCGGCGAAGCGCGGCGCGAGGGCCCGCGACGTCGTGGCGCCGGCGGAGAACAGCGCCACGTCGAGCCCCGCGGGGTCGGCGGCCTCGGCGTCCTCGACGGTGACCTCGCGGTCGCCGAAGGCGAGCACCTGGCCCGCGGACCGGGCGGAGGCGAAGAACCGCACCTCCTCCAGCTCCAGGCCGCGCTGCAGCAGGATCTGGCGCATCGCCACCCCGACCTGACCGGTCGCACCGACCACGCCGAGCCGCAGCGGCCGTCGCGAGGAGCTCATCGGCCGGTCCCGCCGTAGACGACGGCCTCGACCTCGTCGGAGTCGAGGTCGAAGGCGGTGTGGGTGGCCCGGACGGCGTCGTCGACCTGCGCCTCGTCGACCACGACGGAGATCCGGATCTCCGAGGTCGAGATCATCGAGATGTTGACCCCGCCGCCGGCGAGCGCGGCGAAGAACTTGGCGGTGATGCCCGGGTGCGAGCGCATCCCGGCACCGATCAGCGAGACCTTGCCGATCTGGTCGTCGTAGAGCAGCTGGTCGTAGCCGACGACGTCCTGGATGCGCGCCAGGGCGCTCATCGCGACCTGCCCGTCGGTGCGGGGCAGGGTGAAGGAGATGTCGGTCACCGCCGTGGCCGCGGCCGAGACGTTCTGGACGACCATGTCGATGTTGATCTCGGCGGCGGCCAGCGCCTCGAAGATCCGGGCGGCCTCGCCGACCTTGTCGGGCACGCCGACCACGGTGACCTTGGCCTCGCTGCGGTCGTGGGCCACGCCCGCGATGATCGCCTGCTCCACTGCTCCTCCTGAGCGTTCGGGGATGATCCAGGTGCCCTCCTTCTGACTGAAGGACGAGCGCACGTGGACGGGCATGTCGTGGCGGCGCGCGTACTCCACGCACCGCACGTGCAGGATCTTGGCGCCGGACGCCGCCATCTCCAGCATCTCCTCGGTGGAGAGCCGGTCCAGCTTGCGCGCGGCGGGCACGATCCGGGGGTCGGCGGTGAAGACGCCGTCGACGTCGCTGTAGATCTCGCACACCTCGGCACCCAGGGCCGCCGCCAGCGCGACCGCTGTCGTGTCGGACGCCCCGCGGCCCAGCGTGGTGACGTCCTTGGTGTCCTGGGAGACGCCCTGGAAGCCCGCCACGATCGCGATGTCGCCCACGCTGACGGCCTGCTCGATGCGCCCGGGGCTGATGTCGATGATCTTGGCGCGCCCGTGCACGGAGTCGGTGATCACGCCGGCCTGGGAGCCGGTGAAGGACCGGGCCCGGTGGCCGAGCTGGGCGATGGCCATGGCCACCAGCGCCATCGAGATCCGCTCGCCGGCGGTCAGCAGCATGTCGAGCTCGCGCGGCGGCGGCAGCGGCGAGACCTGCTCGGCGAGGTCGCGCAGCTCGTCGGTGTGGTCGCCCATGGCCGAGACGACCACGACCACGTCGTGGCCGGCCCGCTTGGTGGCCGCGATCCGCTGCGCCACCCGCTTCACGCCGGCGGCGTCGGCCAGCGACGACCCGCCGTACTTCTGCACGACCATGCCCACCGGGCTGCTCCTCGGTGCCTCGACGACGGTCGCCTCCACCGTGACGACGCGCGGTGGGACCGGCAGACGTGTGGGGCGGGGGCGCGGAGCCCTGAGTCTAGCCAGGCTCAGGCGGTGGGCCCGCCGCCGTCCAGCAGGGCCTGGGCGGTGCGCACCCGGTCGGCCTCCAGCTCCTCGAGCCCGCCGGCCATCTCGACGTCGAGACGGTCGTGGGCCACCACCGAGAGCAGCGCGTTGAGCGCCGCGCCGGCCAGGTTGCCCCAGGAGGAGACGTAGGAGAACTGCCACCACCACAGCGCCTCGGCGAGGTCGCCGGCGCGGTAGTGGCGCAGGCCGTTCTCGAGGTCGGTCGCGATCGCGGCGAGGTCGTCGGAGAGCTGGCTCTCCACCACGTCCGGCACGTAGGGGTCGAAGACGAAGCTGTAGGTGTCGACGTTGCCGAGCATCTCGGCCAATGCGAGGCGCAGCTCGTCGAGGTCGGCCTCGGGGCCCACGTCGGGCTGGTAGTCGCTGCGCGGGACGAAGTCCTGCTGCGCCCCCAGCCGGGCGCCGGCCAGCAGCACCTGGCTGATCTCCAGCAGCAGCAGGGAGATGCCACGACCCGGGTCGCGCGCGATCGCGATCGCGCGCAGGGCGACCAGGAAGCCCTCGATCTGGGCCGCGACCTGGGCCGCGACGACCGCGGTCTGGTCGTCGACGTCGGTGCCGTGCACGGTCATTCTGCTGCCCGCCTTCCGGAGAACGCTCGTCCCAGGGTGACCTCGTCGGCGTACTCGAGGTCACCGCCTACGGGCAGTCCACTCGCCAGCCGCGTGATGCGCAAGCCGAGGTCACGCAGGAGGCGTGTGAGGTACGTCGCGGTGGCCTCGCCCTCGAGGTTGGGGTCGGTGGCCAGGATGATCTCGGTGATCGCCCCGTCGGAGAGCCGGGTCAGCAGCTCGCGGATCCGCAGCTGGTCGGGACCGATGCCGTCGATCGGCGAGATCGCCCCACCGAGCACGTGGTAGCGGCCCTTGAACTCGCGGGTCCGCTCCACCGCCACGACGTCCTTGTACTCCTCCACCACGCACAGGACCGTGGGGTCGCGGCGCGGGTCGCGGCAGATCCGGCACGTGTCGTCCTCGGAGACGTTGAAGCAGATCGAGCAGAACCTGACCCGCGCCTTGACCTGCAGCAGCGTCTCGGCCAGACGGCGCACGTCGGGCTCGTCGGCCTGGAGCAGGTGGAAGGCGATGCGCTGTGCGCTCTTCGGGCCGACGCCGGGCAGCCGTCCGAGCTCGTCGATGAGGTCCTGGACGACCCCCTCGTACAAGGAGGACCCCGCTCAAAAACCGGTACGGCCGGCGCCGCCCGGCTGGCCGGGGTCCGCACCGGGCCCACCGAGGCCGGGGATGCCGCCGCCCTGCCCACCGGTCAGGCCGTCGAGACCGCCGGCCATCGGGCCGAGCGCCTCGGCGGCCAGCGCGTCGGCGCGGGCCTTGGCGTCGCGGTAGGCCGCGACCACCATGTCGCCCAGGTCGGACAGGTCCTCCTCGGAGCCTCCGTCCACCGTGCCGGGCCGGATGGCCACCCCGATCAGCTCACCGGTGCCGCTGACGGTGACCGTGACGGCGCCGCCCCCGACCTCACCGTCCACCCGGGCGTCGTCGAGCCGCTCCTGGGCCTGCTGGAGCTGCTCCTGCATCTGCTGGGCCTGTTGCAGCAGCGCGTTCATGTCGAAGCCACCGCCGCCGAGCGCGTCGAAGGGGTTCTGGGTCATGGGGTCACCTCGGGGTGTCGGCGGGTCGTGCGGGGGTCAGGTCGCGCTGGTCGGACGGGGACGGATCACTGATGGCGGATCTCCTCGATCGTCGTCGCGCCGAGCTCGCGGGCGAGCAGGTCGGTGCCACCGAGGGCGTCGGTGTCGGCGTCGTCGGGGTGCGCGTCGGCGTCGGCGGCGCGGAGGTCGGCCGGGGTGCGCGAGCGGTGCTCCTGCGACGGGGGACGCCCCCACGGCGGCTCGGCACCGGGGGCGGTGGGCTCGGGGGGCCCGTCCGTCGGGGGGGCCGTCGCCGCGCGGGGCGGGTCGGGCGGGTCGGGGAGGTCGAGGTCGGCGGGCGGCTCGACGGCCCAGGGCGGCGGTGCGTCCTCGGCCGGGGTCGCCGCAGGCGGGGCCGGGTCGGTCGCGGCCGGGGCGGGCTGCGGGCTCCTGGCCGTTGGGGTGCGCGCCCCGGGGGCCGGCTCGATGGACGGCTCGGTGGACGGCTCGGTGGACGCCTCGATGGACGCCTCGGGCAACGCCTCCGGAGGCCGCAGGGGCCCGGCCACGGGGGCCGGCGGCGCCGTCGCTGTCGCGTCCGCGCCGGCGTCGATGATGGTCTCGACCGACCAGTCGACCCCCATCACGTCGATCACGGCCTGCCGCACGATCTCGGCGCTGCCACCGGCGTCGAAGGAGCCGCGGGCTCCGGCGTTGGTGAAGCCGAGCGTCACGCTCCGGCCGGCGACCTCGACGACCTGGCAGTTCTGGCTCAGGTGCATCCAGGTCACCCGGCGGCGGTGCTTGGTCGCCTCGACCACGTCGGGCCACAGCCGCCGCACGTCGATCAGCGACAACGCGGGGCCGTCGGTGGTGGGCGCCGGACCCGCCGCAGGCACCGCGACGCCCGGGGCCGGCCGGACGGGCGCGGCCGGCGTGGTGGCCGGGGCGTCGTCGGTGACCAGGCGTGGGACCTCGCGCACCGGGGGTGGTGCGGGCTGCTCCGGCTCCTCGGCCCGCTCGGGCTCCTCGGGTGGCAGCACCGCGGCGGCCGACGCCGGCTCGGGGGCGGGCTCCGGGGTCGGCTCGGGCGCCGGCTCGGGTGCCGGCGGGGACTGCTCGACCTGCGGTGGCTCCGGCGGCACCACCGGAGCGGTCGACTCCGCCGCGACCGACTCCTGGTCGTGCGGCCGGTCCTGGGCGGGCCGGTCCTGGGCCGGCAGCCGCAGCGGCGGGTCGGCGGTGATCCTCGGGGCGACCGAGCCGGTCGGGGCCGCCGCGCTGGGGGTACCGCTGATCGCAGTGCGGCGTTCCAGCCGGTCGAGCCGGGCGAGGACCCCCTGCGTGGTGTGGTCGGCGCCCGGCAGCAGGATCCGCGCACAGATCAGCTCGAGCAGCAGCCTCGGCGCGGTGGCCCCACGCATCTCGGTCAGCCCCGTGGCGACCAGGTCGGCGGCGCGGGTCAGGTCGGCGGTGCCGAAGCGGGCCGACTGCGCCACCAGGCGCTGGCCCTGGTCCTCGGAGACGTCGATCAGCCCGGTGGCCGGGGCGTCGGGCACCGCGGCCACGATGACCAGGTCGCGCAGCCGGCGCAGCAGGTCCTCGGTGAAGCGGCGGGGGTCCTGCCCGGTCTCGATGACCTTGTCGACCACGCCGAAGACGGCGCGGCCGTCGCCCGCGGCGAAGGCGTCGACGACCTCGTCGAGCAGGGTGTCGGGGGTGTAGCCGAGCAGCCCGGTGGCCAGCTCGTAGGTGATCCCGGCGGCGCCGGACCCGCCGAGGAGCTGGTCGAGCACGGAGAGGGTGTCGCGGGCCGAGCCGGCGCCGGCGCGGACGACCATCGGGATGGCGGCCGGCTCGATGGCCACGCCCTCACGGGCGCAGAGCTCGCCCAGGTAGGACGACAGCAGCCGCGGCGGGATCAGCCGGAACGGGTAGTGGTGGGTGCGCGAGCGGATGGTCGCGATGACCTTGTCGGGCTCGGTGGTGGCGAAGATGAACCGCAGGTGCGGCGGGGGCTCCTCGACGAGCTTGAGCAGCGCGTTGAAGCCCTGCGTGGACACCATGTGGGCCTCGTCGATGACGTAGACCTTGTACCGGCTGCGCACCGGGGCGAAGAACGCCTTCTCGCGCAGGTCACGGGCGTCGTCGACGCCACCGTGCGAGGCGGCGTCGATCTCGATGACGTCGATGGAGCCGGGACCCCCGCGGGCCAGGTCGCGGCAGCTCTGGCACTCCCCGCACGGGTCGGCGACCGGGGCCAGCTCGCAGTTGAGGGCCCTGGCGAGGATCCGCGCGGAGGTGGTCTTGCCGCAGCCACGGGGGCCGGAGAAGAGGTAGGCGTGGTTCACCCGGTTGCTGGCGAGCGCGGCGCGGAGCGGCTCGGTCACGTGGTCCTGCCCGATGACCTCGGCGAAGGTCTCGGGCCGGTAGCGCCGGTACAGCGCAAGGGGTGACTCCACGTCGACGACACTAACCACCGCCACCGACGCCCCACCAGGGCCGTCCGGGTCGAGGACCCGACCGGGGCGCGACTGCGCTCTCCTGGCCCCCCGGGACGTGGAGGCCCCCCGCGCACCCGGCAGAGCCCACTTGCCCTTGCTGCCTTCCGGCCCTGGGGGATTGGGTGAGGTGCCGCCACGCGGGGGGTTGGCCGCAGTCTAGGCGAGCACCCCGACCGGGCGGCAACCCGGCCTGTACGCGCCGGTGCCGGCCCGAGTCGACCCTGCGGCGGGGCGACCGGTAGCCTCCTGCGCGGAGGATTCGCCTAGTGGCCTATGGCGCTCGCTTGGAAAGCGGGTTGGGTTAACAGCCCTCAGGGGTTCGAATCCCCTATCCTCCGCCACCCGACGCAGGGCTGTCCTGCGAGATCGCCGGCCGCCGCCCCGGGCGC
>JBKJPE010000002.1:0-15907 GCA_046595185.1 Nocardioides sp. | reverse complement strand
CCTTGCCGTCCCCGATCCGGCCGGTCTGCGCGCCCCGCTCGACGGCGCCCACGACCGCCTCGACGTCGGCGTCGTCGACCACGACCTCGATCCGGATCTTCGGCACGAGCGCCACGTCGTACTCGGCGCCGCGGTAGACCTCGGTGTGACCCTTCTGCCGCCCGTAGCCGCTGACCTCGCTCACGGTCATCCCGGTGACCCCCACGGACTCGAGGGCGACGCGGACGTCCTCCCACTTGTGCGGCTTGACGACGGCCGTGACCAGCTTCATGGGGAGCTCCTGTCGGGTGCGGCGGCGTGCCCGGGCACGCGTGCGGTGGGTCCAACCTAGACGCCGTACGGCCCGGCCGCCCTGGGGCGACCGGGCCGTACCGGCGTGTCCTGCTAGAGCGCCGAGGCGTCCCGGTCCCCGGTGCGGACGCGGACGACCGCGTCGACGGGTGAGACCCAGACCTTGCCGTCGCCGATCCGGCCGGTCTGCGCGGTCTTGACCACGATCCCGACGACGTCGTCTGCGTCACTGTCGTCGACGACGATCTCGATGCGGATCTTGGGCACCAGCGCGATGTCGTACTCGGCGCCGCGGTAGACCTCGGTGTGGCCCTTCTGCCGGCCGTACCCGCTGACCTCGCTCACGGTCATCCCGGTGACCCCGAAGGTCTCGAGCGCCTCGCGCACGTCCTCCCACTTGTGCGGCTTGACCACCGCGGTCACGAGCTTCACGTGCGGGCCCCCTGGTTCGGCACGGCTGCGGTGGCGCCGGCCACCACGCTGGACTTGACGCCGCCGCCGACCCCGGTGTGCAGGTCGTAGGCGCTCTCCCCGTGCTGCGACAGGTCGGCGCCGCCGACCTCGTCCTCCTCGTCCATGCGCCAGCCCAGCGTGAACTTGATCGCCAGGGCGATGACCAGCGTGATCACGCCGCTGTAGCCGACCGCGACGAGCACGCCGAGGACCTGGGCGACCAGGGAGTCGGTACCGCCGCCGTAGAAGAGCCCGTCCACCCCGCCCGCACCGTCGCTGGTGGAGAAGAACCCGATCAGCACCGTGCCGGCGATGCCGCCGACCAGGTGGACCCCGACGACGTCGAGCGAGTCGTCCAGGCCGAGCCTGAACTTCCACCCGACGGCCCAGGCGCACAGCGCACCGGCGACGGCACCGATGGCGAGGGCGCCCTCGATGTCGACGGCCCCGGCGGCCGGGGTGATGGCCACCAGGCCCGCGACGATGCCCGAGGCCGCCCCCAGCGACGTCGCCTTGCCGTGCATCAGGCGCTCGACGACCAGCCAGCCGAGGATGGCGGCCATGGTGGCCAGTGTGGTGTTGGCGAAGGTGCGGCCCGTCTCGGAGAAGAACTGCTCCATGAGGACGCTCTCGTCGGCCAGCGACTCCTCGGAGAAGACGATCGAGCCGACGTTGAACCCGTACCAGCCGAGCCACAGCATGCCCGCGCCGAGCATGGTCAGCGTCAGGTTGTGCGGACGCATCTTGTCCTTGGGCCAGCCGACCCGCTTGCCGACGACCACGGCCAGGACGAGGGCCGCGACACCGGCGTTGATGTGGACGGCCGTGCCGCCGGCGTAGTCCTGAGCGCCGATCCGGCCGCAGATCAGGGAGTCCTCGGTGCAGCTGAAGACCATGTGGGCCATCGGGAAGTAGACCAGGACCGACCAGATCGGGATGAACAGCACCCAGGCGGAGAACGTCACCCGGTCGGCGATAGCACCGCTGATCAGCGCGGCGGTGATGATCGCGAAGGTCATCTGGAACATCACGTAGATGTAGTCGCTGGTCTCGACGCCGTCCAGCATGAACAGCGCGAACGGGTCGGCGAAGAACGTGCCGTCGCCGCTCCAGCCCATCGACCAGCCGACCGCGACGTAGAGGATGCCGACGATCGCCGCGGCGACGAAGGACATCATGATCATGTTGAGCACGGACTTCGAGCGGGACATGCCGCCGTAGAACAGGGCGAGCGCCGGGACCGTCATCATCAGCACGAACGCGGTCGCGACGAGCATGAAGGCGTAATAGCCGTCCACAGGACCTCCATGGAGTGGGGTGTCTCGGGCAGGCGTCCGTCGACGAGACTTCGCTGTCCCCCGGGCCCACCCCGTTGTCGACACACTGTTCCCAGTGCACGTTTCGGGGTCGGCCGCTGCTCGTTGCGGTCGGGTAACGACCTGGGCGGTCGTGTTACGGCGGGGTTTCCGCGCCCCCCGGGGCATCGGGGCGGCGGTCGTGCGCGGCGGGTCGTGCGCGGCGGTCGTACGGGCGCAATTGTCGGCCCACGGCCGACTACCCGCGGGTCATGCTGTCGCAACCCGACAATTGCGCCCGACCGACCGCGCCCCCGCCGGGCGCCGCCAGGTGGGCAGGACGGCCGCACCGCCCCGGTCGCCCCCAGACTCAGCCCAGCAGCGCGTCGACGAAGGCGCCGGCGTCGAAGGGGGCGAGGTCGTCCGCGCCCTCGCCGAGGCCGACCAGCTTGACCGGGACTCCGAGCTCACGCTGCACCGCGACCACGATCCCGCCCTTGGCGGACCCGTCGAGCTTGGTCAGCACGATGCCGGTGACGTTGACGACGTCGGAGAAGACCCGGGCCTGGATCATGCCGTTCTGTCCGGTGGTGGCGTCGAGGACCAGGAGCACCTCGGTCACCGGCGCCTGCTTCTCGATGACCCGCTTGACCTTCCCCAGCTCGTCCATCAGGCCCTGCTTGTTCTGCAGGCGGCCGGCGGTGTCGACGATGACGGTGTCGGCGCCCGTCTCCACGCCCCGGCGCACGGAGTCGAAGGCGACGCTCGCGGGGTCGGTGCCCTCGGGCCCGCGGACCACCTCGACCCCGACCCGTTCGCCCCACGTGGCCAGCTGCTCGACGGCGGCGGCGCGGAAGGTGTCGGCGGCGCCCAGCACCACCGAGCGGTCCTCGGCGACCAGGATGCGCGCGATCTTGCCGACGGTGGTGGTCTTGCCCGCACCGTTGACGCCCACGACCAGCACGACGCCCGGGCGGCCGTCGGCGCCGGTGACCTCGAGGCGGCGGTCGAGGCCCTCCCCCGGGTCGACCAGGGCGACCAGCTCCTCGCGCAGGACCGTCCGGGCCTCAGCGACCGTGCCACCCTCCACGCGCATCCGGGTGCGCAGCCGCCCGACCAGCTCCTGCGTCGGGGCCACGCCCACGTCGGCGCCGATCAGGACGTCCTCGATGGCCTCCCAGGTGTCCTCGTCGAGCCGGTCCCGGCTGAGGAGCGCCAGCAGCCCGCGGCCCAGACCGCCCTGGGAGCCGGCGAGCCGCTGGCGCAGGCGCACCAGACGCGAGGCGGTGCTCTCGGGCTTGTCGAGGACCGGGGCGGTCTCGATGGTGGCCGGCGGTGAGCTGAGGCCGACCGACGGCGCGTCGGGGTCGGCCGGGACGATGACGTCGGTGTGGGTGTCCGGCAGCGGTGCCGGCTTGCGGCGGCGGGTGACGACGAGACCGACCACGGCCCCCACGAGGAGCACGCCGAGACCGGCGATCGCGAGGATGATCAGGGAGAGGGCTTCCATGGCCGCAATCCAAGCACGGGCCACACCCGCCCCCGGCAGCCGCTCGTCGCGGCGCCGGAGGCCGTCTGCTCAGACCGACTCGGTGTCGCGCAACCGCTGGCTGATCACCGCGGAGACGCCGTCACCCCGCATCGTCACCCCGTACAGCGCGTCCCCGACCTCCATCGTGCGCTTCTGGTGCGTGATCACCAGCAGCTGCGAGCTCTCCCGCAGCTCCTCGTAGATCTGCAGCAGTCGCCCCAGGTTCGTGTCGTCGAGCGCGGCCTCGACCTCGTCGAGGATGTAGAACGGCGACGGCCGGGCCTTGAAGAGTGCGACCAGGAAGGCCACCGCGACCAGCGACCGCTCACCGCCGGAGAGCAGCGAGAGCCGCTTGACCCTCTTGCCGGGGGGCCGCGCCTCGACCTCGACGCCGGTGGTCAGCATGTCGTCGGGCGCGGTCAGCACCAGCCTGCCCTCGCCGCCGGGGAAGAGCCGGGCGAAGGTCGCGTCGAAGGCACGGCTGACATCGGCGTAGGCCTCGGTGAAGACCTGCTCGACGCGCGTGTCGACCTCCTTGACGATGTCCAGCAGGTCGCGCCGGGTGCTGCGGAGGTCCTCGAGCTGCTCGGTCAGGAACCGGTGGCGCTCCTCCATGGCCGAGAACTCCTCGAGGGCCAGGGGGTTGATCCGCCCCAGCTGGGCCAGTGCCCGCTCGGCGGACCGCAGCCGCCTGGCCTGCTCCTCACGCACGTACGGCGTGGCGGCCCGGACCCCCTCCTCGCCGTCGCCGTCCACCGGGTCCACCGGCACGGGCAGGTGCGGGCCGTACTCGGCGAGCAGGGAGTCGGGGTCGACGCCGACCTCGGCCAGCACCTTCTCCTCCAGCTGCTCCAGGCGCATCCGCTGCTGGGCGCGGGCGACCTCGTCGCGGTGGGCGGTGCCGACCAGCTCGTCGTGCTGACGTGCGACGTCGCGCAGCCGCGCCCGCACGGCGACCAGCTCCTGCTCGCGCCCGCGGCGCGAGCCCTCGACCTCGCGACGAGCGGCGCCGGCCTGCTCCAGGGAGTCCTCGAGCCTCTCCAGCGCCCAGCCGACGGCGGCCGCGACCGCGTCGGCGGCACGGCCCTCGCTCTCGAGGCGGGCCCGGCGCTCCGTCGTCCGGCGGCGGGTCTCGCGCTCCTGGCGGGCGGCGCGCTCCAACGAGTCGGCGCGCCCGTTGAGGGCCCGCGAGCGCTCCTCGGAGGTGCGCAGCCCGAGGCGGGCGTCGGTCTCGTCCTGGCGGGCCGTGCGGGCGGCCTCGGCGCGGTCCTCGCCCTCGGTGGTGTCGGGCTCCTCCTCCGGGGCGTGCTCGGCGTGCTCCAGACGCTCCTCGAGCTCGACCAGGCCGGCGAGGTCGCGGTCGCGAGCCTCCCCCGCGTCGGCGATCGCCCGGTCGAGCCGCTCGGCCTCGCCGCGGGCCGAGCGCGCCAGCGAACCGTGCTGGCCGAGCTCCTCGGCCACCGCGGCCAGGGTCGCGTCCGACTCGTGCAGCTTGGCCAGGGCCACGTCGACGGACTGCTGCGCCTCGTGCCGCTCCCGCTCCAGTCGTGAGGTCTCGAAGCCCAGCCGCTCGGCGGCGGCGGTGGCCTCGGCCAGCTGCTCGGTGGCGTCGTCGACGGCAGCCTGGATCTCGAGCAGGCTGGGCTGGGAGGACGACCCTCCGCGGGCCTGGAGCAGCCCGAGCACGTCGCCCTCCCGGGTCACCGCGGTCCAGCGCGGACGCTCCGCGACCAGGGCCCGCGCCGCATCGAGGCCGTCGACGACGGCGGTGGTGGCCAGCAGCCCGCCCAGCGCCGGTGCCATCGCGGGGGGCGCCTCGACGACGTCGAGGAGGGGTACGGCTCCGGCCGGCAACGGCCCGGGGTCGGCGACGGGCTCGACCGTGGCCCCGGCGCCATCGGCGGCCGCGACCAGCAGCCCGGCCCGGCCCAGGTCCTCGTCCTTGAGGTGGCGCAGCGCGGCGAGGGCCGCATCGGGCCCCTCGACCACGACGGCGTCGGCCGCGGCACCCAGGGCCCCGGCCACGGCGGTCTCGTAGCCGCTCCGCACGGACACGAGGGCGGCCACGGAGCCGAGCAGGCCGGAGACCTCGTCGGTGGCGGCGAGCAGAGCGCCGCCGCCGTCCTTGCGGGCCAGGCCCATCTCGAGCGCGTCCTTGCGGGCAGCCAGCGCGGAGCGGTCCCGGTCGGCCCGGGACGCCTCGGCGCCGGCCTTGTCCAGGCGGTCCTCGAGCCCGTCGAGCAGGGTCACCGCGGTCTCGTGCTCGGCGTCCAGGCCCTCCTCACCGGCGTCGAGGCCGGCGACCCTGGTCTCGAGCGCGGTGTAGTCGCGCTGGGCCCGCGCGGCGCGGGCCAGGGCGTCCTGGCGTGCCTGGGCGAGGCGTCCGGTCTCCTCCTCGGCGGCGCGGGCGCGCGAGCGGAGGGCGTTGACCTGGCCGTGCAGCCGGGCCAGTCCCTCACGACGGTCGGCGGCGGCGCGGACGAGGGCCGCGATCCGACGCTCCTCCTCGGCGGCGGCGTCCTCGGCCTCACGACGGGTGGTGACGGCCTGCTCCAGCGCGGCGCGGCGCTGCTCGACCTCGGCGGCGATGCGCTGCTCCTGCTCCCGCATCCGCACGGCCTCGGCCTCGAGCTCGTCGGGGTCGCGCCCGGCGGCGGGGGCGGTGTCCGCGGCACCGGCTGCGTTGCGACGACGCTCCGCGGCCACGGAGGCGGTGCCGCGCAGCCGCTCGCGCAGCCCCGTGAGGGACGACTGGGTGTCCTGCGCCGCGGCCAGCGCCGGCAGGTCCTCGCGCAGCGCGGCCTCCAGGGCGGCCTCCTGGTCGCGGCCACGGACGAGGGCGCCCTCGACCTCGGCCCGCCGCTCGACCAGCGCGGACTCGTCGGCGCGGTCCTGCGCCAGTGCCTCGCGGGCGGCGAGGAGGTCGTCGGCCAGCAGCCGCGACCGGGCGTCGCGGACCTCCGCCTGCACGGTCGCCGCCCGGCGCGCCACCTCAGCCTGGCGACCCAGCGGCTTCAGCTGGCGACGGATCTCGCTGATCAGGTCCGACAACCGGTTCAGGTTGCCCTCGGTCGCGTCGAGCTTGCGCAGCGCCTTCTCCTTGCGCTTGCGGTGCTTGAGCACGCCCGCCGCCTCCTCGATGAACCCGCGGCGGTCCTCGGGCGTCGCGTGGAGGATCGTGTCGAGCTGGCCCTGCCCGACGATCACGTGCATCTCGCGGCCGATGCCGGAGTCGCTCAGCAGCTCCTGGACGTCGAGCAGGCGGCAGGACGTGCCGTTGATGGCGTACTCCGAGCCACCGCTGCGCAACATCGTCCGGCTGAGGGTGACCTCGGCGTACTCGATCGGCAGCGCGCCGTCGCTGTTGTCGATGGTCAGCACCACCTCGGCGCGGCCGAGTGGCGGCCGCCCGGCGGTGCCGGCGAAGATGACGTCCTCCATCTTTCCGCCGCGCAGGCTCTTCGCGCCCTGCTCGCCCATCACCCAGGCCAGGGCGTCGACGACGTTGGACTTGCCGGAGCCGTTGGGCCCCACGATGCAGGTGATGCCGGGCTCGAGGGCCAGCGTCGTCGCGGAGGCGAAGGACTTGAAGCCCTTGAGGGTCAGGCTCTTCAGGTACAAGCTCAGGCTCCCTGGTCAGGCTCCCTCGACGGCGGGCGAGCGCCACGATACCGCCGCGGTGGCCCGGCTCCGCGCAGGTCGGGCCCCGGCGCGCGGGCCCGGCGCGACGCCCGCTGCGGGTTACCCCCGGTGGGCCGGCTCGCCCGGGACGCGCACGTCGTAGACGTCCAGCCCCCGCACGAGGTCCACGGCGTAGACGACGTCGGTGCGGCGCTGCGTGGCACGTCCGTCGCGGTAGACCGGGACCCACATGGCGTCCCAGACCTGGGAGGCGCCCCACACGGAGTGCCCGTAGGAGGTGATGTCGCGCGGGTCGCGGACGTCGAGGACCTGCGTCCCGCCCCCGTAGAACCCGGAGGCGACGAGACCACCCGGCCGGTAGTCGAACCAGTGCGCGGAGCAGAAGGCGCCGCGCGGCAGGGGGAAGGTCCCGAGGTCGGCCAGCTCGACCTTGTCCAGCGGCACGATCGCGGACGGCGTGCCGTCGAGACGCTTGACCCACCAGGTCTGGAAGGACCCGGCCAGGCTGCAGTCGGTCTGCTCGTAGTCCTCCTCGGTCACGAGCAGCACGTTGCCGTTCTCCAGGGACGGCGGGGCCCCGGGGCTGAAGGCACGCGCGTGGGGACGGAAGGAGTTGTGCAGGATGAAGTCGTTGTAACCCGGGAAGCGCGCGCTCTCCCCGCGACCCGCAGCGCCGGTGGTGGTGAGCAGCTCGGGGTGGCGGGGGCGGGAGACGTCCCACATCGACGCGCCGCCGAACCCGGTGTGGGTGCCGACCTGAGCGGCGTCGAAGTTCCACTTGTGGCCCGCGGTCGGGGAGGCGAAGGCCTGGGTGCCGTCGGCGTCGGGGCGCGCGTCCACCTCGGTGGGCCGGTCGAGGTCACGCAGGTCCAGCACGCTGAACTCGCCGCGCCCGCCGGCGGTGTAGGCGTGGTCGCAGTCGCGCTCCTCGACGCACGCCACGGTGTGGGTGCTGGTCGAGGCGGGAGTGCGCGATCGGATGGTCGGGTCCGTCGGGTCGGTGACATCGACGACGACGAGCTCGCCGCCACCCACGTTGACGTGCTGGGGGTCGGCGGGCGAGGCCTGCACGAGGTCGACGCCGATCAGCGCGAACCGCTCGACCCCGTCGCTGGTGCGACGCTCGCCGCAGTTCATCGCCTCGTTCTCGAAGACCACGTCGTCCAGCCTGCCGACCAGCTCGGGGGCCCGGGGCCAGGAGACGTCGAAGACCCGCAGCGAGTCCAGTCCGCTGGTGACGTAGAGCGGCGCCGAGGACAGGAAGCACCCGGAGATGCCGAGCTGGCCGGGCACGCTGGCGACGCTGCGGAGGTTCTCGCTCTGCACGGGCGCGTCGGCGGCGACCGCCCCGGCAGGCGCCGCAGGTGGGGCGATGTCCCCGCCACCGTGGCCCTGGGCGGGCCCGGCGAGCAGCAGCGTCGCGGAGAGGACGGCCGACGAGGCGACCAGGACCACGGGAGAGGTGCGCACGCCGGTGCAACGACACCGGGGCACCGAGGTCACGCGTCAGTCTGCGCGGGTCCCGGGACGAGGCGGGCTCAGACCTGGAGCATCCGGTGGTCGTCGAGCAGCTCGGCGGCCCTGGCCGCCACCAGCCGGTCGTTCTCCTCGCTGAGCCTCAGCACCAGCGACTCCAGCTCGGCCACGCGGTTGCGCAGCCGCGCGTTGTCGCCGCGCAGGTGCGGGTCACGCGCCTGCGTGGCGAGGTAACCGGTCAGCGCCTTGGCCATCGGCTCGGTCCCTTCGGTTCGGGGGTCGGGCCCGCGGTCCGGGCCGCCTATCAGCGTCGCACCCGTCCTGTCCAGGGTCAATCCGGCACGACGACGACCGCGGGACGCACCCGGCGGCGCCGCGGGACGGGCTGGCAGACC
Organism: Nocardioides sp.; assembly: GCA_046595185.1. GTDB lineage: Bacteria > Actinomycetota > Actinomycetes > Propionibacteriales > Nocardioidaceae > Nocardioides. The sequence continues at coordinate 6,824 of JBKJPE010000002.1, read as the reverse complement.
GGGCAGAAGAACGAGGAGCGGTTCATGAACGCCGCCCGCCGGATCGCCGTGCCGCACCGGCGGCAGGGGCGTCCCTCCTGGCCGTAGGCGTCGAGGGACCGGTCGAAGTAGCCCGACTCGCCGTTGACGTTGACGTAGAGGGCGTCGAAGGAGGTCCCCCCCTGGGCCAGGGCCTCCCCCATGACTGCGCGGACGTGGCCGAGCAGCTCCCAGGCCTGGGCCCGGGTCAGCCGGTCGGCGGGCCGCTCACCGTGCAGCCGGCTGCGCCACAGGGACTCGTCCGCGTAGATGTTGCCGACCCCCGAGACCAGGCCCTGGTCGAGCAGCAGCCTTTTGACCCCCGAGGTACGCCGGCGCAGGCGGGCCACGAAGTCGGCGTCGTCGAAGACGGGGTCGATCGGGTCCCGCGCGATGTGGGCGATCTCGGGCGGGAGCTCGGCGCCGCCGGGCGACAGGGACAGCCCGCCGAACATCCGCTGGTCCACGAACCGCAGCTCGCGGGGACCGTCGAGCACCATCCGCACCCGCAGGTGGCGTTCCGGGGCGGCCTCGCGCGGCTGCACGAGCAGCTGACCGCTCATCCCGAGGTGGCCGAGCAGGGCGTCACCGCCGTCGAGCGGCAGCCACAGGTACTTGCCGCGGCGACGGGCACCCTCGAGGCTGCGGCCGGTCAGCGCGGCGGCGAACCCCTCGGGTCCGCCCGGGTCGCGGCGCACGGGGCGCGGGTGCAGGACCTCGACGCGCTCGACGGTGCGGCCCACGACGTGGCGCTCGAGGCCGGCGCGGACGACCTCGACCTCGGGGAGCTCCGGCACGCGGGCCTCAGTCGCCGGTGGTGACGGTGTCGGGGTTGACGGGGTCGAGCAGCACGGGCTCGACGACGGCCGGGGCCAGCTCGCCGTACGCGGTCTCGGCGGCCGACTGCTCGGCCTCCTTCTTCGACCGGCCGGCGCCGTTGCCGTACAGCGCCGACCCCACCCGCACCTGGGCGGTGAAGGTCTTCATGTGGTCGGGGCCGTCGTCCTCGATGACGTACTCCGGCACGCCCAGGCCGAGCTCGGCCGAGAGCTCCTGCAGGGAGGTCTTCCAGTCCAGGCCGGCACCGAGGGCGGAGGCCTGCTCCATCAGCGGGTCGAAGAGCAGGTGGACCACCTCGGCGGAGGTCGCGATGCCGCCGCCGCTGAGGTGGATCGCCCCGGTCAGGGCCTCGACGGTGTCCGAGAGGATGGAGGCCTTCTCCCGACCGCCGGTGGCCTCCTCGCCGCGACCGAGCTTCACGTGCTGGCCCACCCCGATCTGCCGGCCCACCCCGGCCAGGGCCCGGGCGTTCACCACCGCGGCCCGCAGCTTGGCCAGCCGTCCCTCGGACAGGTCGGGGTGGTCGAGGTAGAGCGTCTCGGTGACCACCACGCCGAGCACGGAGTCCCCGAGGAACTCCAGCCGTTCGTTGGTCGGCAGGCCCCCGTGCTCGTAGGCGTACGAGCGGTGCGTGAGGGCGCGCTCGAGGAGCTCGGCGTCCAGGACGGGGTCGCCGAGCGCCGAGCGCAGAGCCGGGTAGGTGGTCAGCGCGGCGGCCGGCTCAGAGCACCTGGCGGCGCGCGCCGCGGGCGCCGTACTGGCCGCAGGCGGTGCAGGCACGGTGCGGGAGGTGCTGCTCGCCGCAGGCCGGGTTGGCGCAGGTGACCAGGGTCGGTGCCACGGCCTTCCACTGCGAGCGGCGGTGCCGCGTGTTGCTGCGCGACATCTTGCGCTTCGGGACAGCCATCTTCTTCTCCTCAGCTCGGCCCAGGGTGCCCGGTCGGGCTCCTGGTGCGGTTCTCGGTCGGTGGGGTGGTGGTGCGGGGTGGTCTCAGGGCGTCTCGGGGTCCGTCAGGGCGGTGAGTCCCGCCCAGCGCGGGTCGATCGGGTCCTCGTGGTGGTGGTCCGGGTCGTCGGCCAGCCGCGCCCCGCAGTCGGGGCACAGACCGGGGCAGCTGTCCCGGCACAGCGGTTGGAAGGGTAGTGCGAGCACCACCGCGTCCCGCAGCAGCGGTTCGAGGTCGAGCAGGTCGTCCTGCAGCACCCGGACGTCGTGGTCCTCGTCGGCCGGGTCCCGCTGGTCGTGCTTGTCGGCGTAGACGAACAGGTCCTGCAGATCCACGTCGACCTCGTCGTGGAGCGGTTCCAGGCATCGGACGCACTCGCCGAGGAGGCCGGCGTGCGCCGTCCCGGTGACCAGGACGCCCTCCATGACCGCCTCGAGCCGCAGGTCGAGCTCGACCGGTGAGCCCTCGACGACCGAGAGGACCTCGATGCCCAGATCGGCCGGCGCCGGAGCGGTCCGTGTCACCTCACGCTGGGACCCCGGGCGGCGGCCGAGCTCGCGGGTGTCGAGCACGAGCGGCGCTCGCGGGTCCAGAGTCCTCAGGGTCTTCACTTTCCAGTCCGAACAGGGCAGATCAAGGGATGAGCGTACGCGTCCGGGCGCCGCCCGGGCAAAACGCCTACCCCGCCCGCCCGGCGTCCCGGTCGGCGGCACGCTCGGCCAGTCGCGCCGTGAGCGCCTCGTGCACGAAGTCCGGCAGCAGCCCCCGGACGTCGCCCCCGAGCCCGGCGACCTCCTTGACGAGGCTGGACGCCACGAACGACCACCGCGGGTCGGTGGGCAGGAAGACGGTGTCGACCCCGGTCTGCCGGGCGTTCATGCCGGCCATCCGGGCCTCGACCTCGAGGTCCCCCGGCCCGCGCAGCCCCTTGACGAGCGTCTGGGCGTCCTGCTCGGCGCAGAGGTCCGTGAGCAGGCCGGCGAAGCCGACCACCCGCACGCCGGCGACGTCGGCGCAGGCGCGCTCGAGCATCGAGATCCGCTCGTCGTCGGTGAACAGGCGGCTCTTGGAGGGGTTCACCCCGACCGCGACCACCACCTCGTCGAAGAGGCGGGCGGCCCGAGTGATCACGTCGAGGTGACCGTGGTGGACGGGGTCGAAGGTGCCGGGGCACACGGCGCGGCTCATCACGCGTCCTCGGGTCTCGGCGGCAGGGCGGCGCGACCGTACCAGAGCACGGTCTCGCCGTAGCGTCTCGAGCGCTCGGTGTGCCACCCGACCGGCCAGGTCGGCTCGGGGCTGCGGGAGGAGCGCTCGAGGACGACCAGCGCGTCGGGCGCGAGCCAGTCCGGCAGCGCCCGCAGGTCGCGCGCCAGGTCCTCCTCGGAGCGGGGGTACGGCGGGTCGGCCAGCACCAGGTCGTACGGCTCCCGCTCCCCCGGCCCACGGTCCAGGACGGTGCCGACGGCCCCGGTGACGACCTCGGTGGCCCCGTCGAGGCCGAGGTCGCGCGCGTTGGCGCCGACGAGCCGTGCGGTGGCCCGGTCGTGCTCGACCGCGGTGAGGGCCGTCGCGCCCCGGGAGAGCGCCTCGAGGCCCAGCGCGCCGGAACCGGCGTACAGGTCGAGGACGCGCAGGCCGGTCCAGCCTCCCCGGACGGCGTCGAGCGCGGAGAAGAGGGCCTCGCGCACCCGGTCGCTGGTGGGTCGGGTCCGGTCACCGGGCGGGGTGCGCAGCCGGCGCCCGCCGGCGCTGCCGGCGATGACCCGGGTCACGACCGGTCCATGAAGTCCGAGGCGGTCGAGCGCTCGAGCCGGTCCACCGCGTGGGCCAGGTCGGGTGTGCCGACCAGGTCGGGGTCGGCGTCGAGCAGCTGCTCGGCGGCCTCCCGCGCCTCGGTGATCGTGTCCTCGTCGCGCAGCACGCGCAGGACCTGCAGTCCCGAGCGGAAGCCCGACTGGGAGCGACCGAGGACGTCGCCCTCCCGGCGTTGCTCGAGGTCGACCCGGCTCAGCTCGAAGCCGTCACGGGTCGCGGCCACGGCGTCGATGCGCTCCCGCGCGGGGGTGCCGGGGAGGGAGCTGGAGACGAGCAGGCACAGGCCCGGCAGGCCGCCGCGCCCGACCCGCCCGCGCAGCTGGTGGAGCTGGGAGACGCCGAAGCGGTCCGCGTCGAGCAGCACCATCGCCGTCGCCTCGGGGACGTCGAGACCCACCTCGACGACGGTGGTGGCCACCAGCACGTCGGTCCCCCCGGTCGCGAAGGCGGTCATCTCGCGGTCCTTGTCCTCGGCGGGCATCCGGCCGTGCAGCACGCCGACGCGCAGGCCCCGCAGCGGCCCGCAGCGCAGCTGCTCGGCGACCTCGTCGACGGCGGCCAGCGGCGGCGGGGCGGCACGCGGCGGCGGGCCGGCGGCGGGGCCCTCGAGGTCGTCCTCGACGGGGTCGAGGTCGGGGAGCTCCTCCGGGGCGTCCTGCTGGCCCTGCTCGAGCACGTCGGCGCTGATCCGGGGGCACACGACGTAGACGCGGTGCCCGGCCGCAACCTCCTCGGCCACCCGCTGCCAGACCCGGGGCATCCAGTCCGGGTGGTCCGCGAGGTGGACCGCCGTGGTCTGCACCTCCGCCCGCCCCGCGGGCAGCTCGCGCAGGGTGGACACCTCGAGGTCGCCGAAGACGGTCATCGCGACCGTGCGCGGGATCGGGGTCGCGGTCATCACCAGCACGTGCGGCGGGGTGCCGGCCTTGTCGGTCAAGGCGGCGCGCTGCTCGACGCCGAAGCGGTGCTGCTCGTCGACCACGACGAGGCCGAGGTCGGCGAAGGACACGCGGTCCTCGAGCAGGGCGTGGGTGCCGACGACCAGCCCGGCCTCGCCGCTGGCCAGGCGGAGCAGGGACTCGCGGCGCCGGGTCGCGGTCATCGACCCGGTCAACAGCTCGACCTGGGTGGCCTCGGGCGGGCTGCCGAGCACGCCGCCGCCGGCCAGGTCGCCGAGCATGGCGGTGATCGAGCGGTGGTGCTGCTGGGCGAGCACCTCGGTGGGAGCCAGCAGCGCCGCCTGCCCACCGGAGTCGACCACGCGCAGCATCGCCCGCAGGGCCACCAGCGTCTTGCCGGAGCCGACCTCGCCCTGGAGCAACCGGTTCATCGGGTGCGGGCGGCCCAGGTCGGCGTCGACCTCCTCGCCGATGCGTCGCTGCCCGTCGGTCAGCTCGAAGGGCAGCCGCGCGTCGAAGGCGGCCAGCAGGGCGCCGTCGCCGCCGTCGCGGGGACGTGCGCCCAGGGCCTTGACGGCCCGGCGGCGCCGGCCGAGCACGACCTGGGTGACCAGGGCCTCCTCGAAGCGGTAGCGACGTCGCGCCCGGGCCACCTGCTCGTGGTCGTCAGGGGCGTGGATCCACTCGAGCGCCTGGTGGGCGTCGAGCACGTGGTAGCGCTCACGGACCTCGGTCGGGACGACCTCCGGGAGCTCGTCGACGACGGAACGGGCGAAGGTGACCGCGCGCTGGAGGTCCCAGTGGTCGATGCCCTTGGTCAACGGGTAGAGCGGGTACAGCCCCCGGATCTGGTCGGCGGTGGCGCGGGTCTCGTCCTCGTCGACCCAGCCGAACACCAGCATCGTCGGGTTGGTCAGCTGCCACTCGTCGCGGAACCGGCCGGCCTTGCCCAGGAAGAGGCCGGTCCGTCCGACCTGGAGCCGTCGGGCCTGCCACGTCGAGACGCGGGAGGTCTTGGCGAAGAAGGTCATCGACAGCGACGGACCCGAGGTCTGCAGCCGGGTCTCCAGCCGGAAGGCGGGCTTGCCGCTGCGACGGTCGGTGTACTGGTGCACCTTGCTGGCGGTGATCTCCCCGATCACGGTCAGCATCTGGCCCTCGTGCAGGTCGGAGACACGGGTCAGCTCCCCCGTACGCAGGTAGCGGCGCGGGTGATGGGCCAGCAGGTCGCCGACCGTGCGCAGCCCGAGGCCCTTCTCGACCTTCTCCCGCTTGGCCTTCTTGTCGCCCATCACTGCAGCGACCGGCGTGTCCAGCGCGATCACGGCGTCCCCCTCCTGCGTGCGGTCCGCACGCTCACTCCACCGCCAGCATCAGGGCATACCGCTCCTGGCCGCCGTCGTAGACGGTCACGTCGACCACGGGGTGCTCGGCGGCGAGCCAGGCCGCGGTGCGCCCGCCGAGGTCGGCGCCCCCGGCCGCGGACGCGCCGACCACGACCGTGACGAGCTCGCCGCCGCCCGCCAGCAGGCGTCCCAGCACGTCGGTGGCCACGAGGTGCGCATCGTCACCCACCACGACGTAGTCGCCGGCGACCATCCCGAGCACGTCCCCGGGCTCGCAGGGGCCGGCCATCGTCATCGCCCGCTCCGTGGCCACCGTGATCGCGCCGTGGCGCACGTGGCGCGCGGTGGCGGTCATCTCGACCACGTCGCGGTCGAAGGAGCGGCCGGGCTCGTGCACGGCCATCGCGGCCAGGCCCTGCACCTGCGCCTCGGTCGGGATCACGGCGACGCGCAGGCCGGCGTCGGCCTCGGCGGCCTCGGCGGCGGCGCGGGCGACCCGGACGGCGTCGACGTCGTTGGCCAGCACCACCACCTCGGCGGCGCCGCACCCGGTGATCGCGGCGAGCACCTCGGCGCTCGAGGTCTGGTGGCCGGGGCCGCCCCGCACCACAGTGGCGCCGGCGTCGGCGAAGAGCCGGTCGAGCCCGGGTCCGGCGGCCACGGCCACGACGGCCCGACCCTGTCGGGGGCCGGCCCGCCGCGTCCGGACCTGCTCGGCGAAGTGGGTCACCCGCACCCGGTGGGGCCGCCCGGCCTCGATCCCGGCCTCGAGGGCCGCACCCACGTCGTCGACGTGCACGTGGACGCTCCAGAGCCCGTCGCCGCCGACCACGACCAGGGAGTCGCCGAGCGGGCCGAGGCGCTCCCGCAGCACGGCGACGGCCTCGGCCGGGGCGTCGAGGAGGTACATCACCTCGTACGTGGGCCCGTGCGCATCCGGGTCCTCGACGTCGAGC
>JBKJPE010000209.1:0-31416 GCA_046595185.1 Nocardioides sp. | reverse complement strand
CCGCCCCGTCGCCGCGGGCGCCCCGCCCCCGGGGGCGGGGGAGGGGGGCCGCCGGTGCGTGCGGGTGCTTCACACGTGCGACGCCGGTGCGCCGTCGGAGGCCAGCTCGTCGTGCTTGACGTCGAGGAAGACCCACACCACGGCCGAGGCCAGCAGCATCATCAGCGACCCGATCAGGAAGGCGTTCGTGGCGCCCTCGGTGAAGGAGGCCTGGAAGACCGCCCCCTCGAGGAAGCTCGTGCTGGTGCCCGGGACGGTCGCGGTCGGGTCGAGCCCCACGCCACCGAGGCCCTGGGCGAGCCCGCCGGTGACGGCGTCCGCGCGCTGGTTGATGTAGTGCAGCGACACGGTGCTGAGGGTGGCCAGGCCCAGGGCCCCGCCGACCTGCTGCATGGTGTTGAGCACGCCCGAGCCGATCCCGGTGTCCGCGTCGGCCACGCGGTGCACGGCGGTCAGGGTCAGCGGCACGAACGTCAGCCCCATGCCGATCGACATCACGACGATCCAGGGCATGATCGAGGCCCAGTAGCTGACGTCCGTCCCGACGGTGCCGCCCTGGCCCAGCGCGCTGAGCGTGCTGGCGACGGAGTCGTCGACCTCGATGCGCGAGAACATGGACAGCGAGAGCGCCGCCATCAGGGTGCCCGTGCCCGCGAGGTAGCGGGGATCGATGCGGCTGATCAGGGTGGAGGAGAGTCCCGCCCCGATGACGATGCCGAAGGAGAACGGCAGGAACGCGAAGCCGGCCCGCAGCGAGGAGTACCCCATGACCTGCTGGATGAACAGGCTCAGGAAGTAGAACATCGCGAACATGGCGGCCGGGGCGAGCATCATGGCCACGAAGCTCGCGGCCCGGGTGCGGTGGGCGAACAGGCGCAGGGGCAGCAGCGGGTGGTCCACGCGGGACTCGATCACCACGAAGGCGACCAGGAGAGCGACGCCGGTCACCAGGCTGGCGACGGTCCCGGTGTCGCCCCAGCCGTACTGCTCCTCACCGGCCCGGGTCAGCCCGTAGACGACGCCGAACAGCCCGAGCGTGCCGGTGACGGCGCCGGGGACGTCCAGACGCCCGTCGTTGCCCCTGGACTCCCGCAGCAGGCGGGGCGCGAGGGCGGCGGCGGTCAGGCCGATCGGCACGTTGATCAGGAAGGTGAGCCGCCAGCCGCTGAGGTCGAGGCCGACGACGCTGTCCAGCCCGGTGAGCCAGCCGCCGAGGATCAGGCCGACCGCGGCACCGGCGCCGGACATCGCGGCGTACACCGCGAAGGCCCGGTTGCGGGCGGGACCGGCCGGGAAGGTGGTGGTGATCAGCGCCAGCGCCGCCGGTGAGGCCAGGGCCGCGCCGAGGCCCTGCAGGCCTCGCGAGGCCAGCAGCATGGTCTCGTTCTGCGCGACGCCGCCCAGGAGCGAGGCGACCGCGAACACGATCAGGCCGAGGGCGAAGACCCGGCGTCGGCCGTAGAGGTCACCGAGGCGCCCGCCGAGCAGCAGCAGGCCACCGAAGGCCAGGGCGTAGCCGGTGACGATCCAGGACAGGTTGGCCTGGGCGACGCCGAGGTCGAGGCCGATGTAGGGCAGGGCGATGTTGGTGATGGTGGCGTCGAGGACGACCATCAGCTGGGCGACGGAGATCAGGACGAGCGCCCAGCCCAGGTGGGCCTGGGGCGCCTCCTCGGTGGCGCCCGACCCGGGGTCGGGAGCGGTCTCGTCGGGGGTGACGACGTCGGTCATGGCAGTGCCTCTCGAGCGGACGGTACGGGTGGGGCAGGACGGGCGGTTCAGGTCGTGCCGGCGGGGCGTCGCCGCGCCGCCGGGAGGACGACCTGGTCGACGACCGCGGCGACCAGGTCGGCGTCCGGGGCCTCGCCCAGGACGAAGGTGCGGTGCAGGATGATGCCCGGCAGGGCGCTGGCCACCAGGTCGAGGTCGACCTCGTCGTCGATCTCGCCACGGTCCCGGGCGCGGGTGAACATCACGGTGCTGGCGGCCATCCGGGGCCCGACGACGTCGCGGCGGAACGCCGCGGCGAACTCGGGGTCCCGGCTGATGGCGGTCATGAGCGCGCCGAGCACGGCCGCCTGGCGCGGGTCGGTCAGCCCGCCGAGGCCGCAGTGGACGGCGAGGAGGTCGCCGCGCAGCGACCCGGTGTCGGGGATCTCGACCGGATGCTTCTGGGAGGCGACCGCGTCGATGACGAGCGCCGCCTTGCTCTGCCAGCGCCGGTAGAGCGTGGCCTTGGACGCCCGGGCCGCGGCGGCGACGGCGTCCATGGTCAGCCGGTCGTAGCCGACGTCGGCGAGGACCGTCAGGGTCGCGTCGAGCACCTCCTGGCCGCGCTCGCCCTCGACCCGGGGACGGCTCTCCGGCTCGAGGTCGCCAGTGCTGCTCATCGCGGGCCCCCGGTGCTCCTCGGCCGTCCGTGGACGGAACGAAACGGTTTCGTATCGTCCTGAACAGAGGAGGCGGCGGATCTGTTCCCGGGCGGCGTCGGTGCGATCCCGCCAGGCCTCAGCGGGCCACGCGGTCCTCGACCATGCCGAGCGCCGCGGTCGCCGCGACGTCGTTCCACGACGCGACCCGGTGCAGCATGTAGTGCCCGACCAGGCCCATGTCGTCGAAGGTCGTCGAGGCGGCCACGGGCCCGGCTCGGCGCACGTAGTCACGCGTCATCCGGGCCGAGGTGATCCTGTCGGTGCGCCCGTGCGCGGCGTGCAGGTGACGGCCCGGGAGCCCGGACACCGGTTCGGAGCGGTCCCACCACGGCGCCAGCGCGACCACGCCGACCACGTGGGTCCTGCCACCGTGCAGCAGCAGGACCACCGCGGTCGGCTGCGTGGTCGGGACGGTGGCGGGGTCCAGGCGGGTCAGGGAGGGAGCAGGATCGCCGCCCAGGTGTCCGGCGGGTGTGCGCCGCACGGTCGCCTGCTCGGGCGAGCAACTGTCGGCGGCACCCGGCAGGATGTGCCCATGAGCACGCCCGAGCCGGCACCCGCCGAGGCCCGTGAGGAGCACGCACAGCTGGTCGAGGACGTGGAGGACGCACGGTGGCGCTACCACGTCCTGGACGACCCCACCCTCGACGACGCCGACTTCGACCGCCGGCTGCGGCGCCTCGTGGAGCTGGAGGAGGCGCACCCCGAGCTGCGCACCCCGGACTCGCCGACGCAGACGGTGGGCGGCGCGGTCTCGACCGAGTTCACCGCCGTCGACCACCTGCGCCGGATGGAGAGCCTCGACAACGCCTTCACCGACGACGAGCTGGCCTCGTGGCACGCCCGGCTGGCCCGCGACGGCGTGGTCGACCCGCAGCTGCTGGTGGAGCTGAAGGTGGACGGCCTGGCGATCAACCTGCTCTACGAGCGCGGCCGGCTGACGAGGGCGCTGACCCGCGGTGACGGCCGCACCGGTGAGGACGTCACGCCCAACGTCCGCACGATCGCGGGCGTCCCCACGCGGTTGACCACCAGCGCGGAGCATCCCGTCCCCGCGCTGGTGGAGGTGCGCGGCGAGGTGTTCCTGCCGACCGCGGCCTTCGAGCGGCTCAACGAGGCGATGACCGACGCCGGCAGGCCCGTCTTCGCCAACCCGCGCAACGCCGCCGCCGGCTCGCTGCGGCAGAAGGACCCCCGGGTCACCGCGACCCGCGCGCTCGGCATGGTCTGCCACGGCATCGGCGCCCGGGAGGGGTTCGAGCCGGGCTCCCAGTCGGGGGCGTACGACGCGCTGGCTGCCTGGGGGCTGCCGGTCTCCGACCGGGTCCGCGTCCTCGACACCCTCGCCGAGGTCCACGACTTCGTCGAGCACCACGGCGCGCACCGCCACGACGTGGAGCACGAGATCGACGGCGTGGTCGTCAAGGTCGACGACTACGCGCTCCAGCGTCGGCTCGGCTCGACCAGCCGGGCGCCGCGGTGGGCGATCGCGTACAAGTACCCGCCCGAGGAGGTCAACGCCGAGCTGCTCGGCATCGAGGTCAACACCGGGCGCACCGGGCGCGTGACGCCGTTCGGGCGGATGGTGCCGACCCGGGTGGCGGGGTCGACGGTGGAGATGGCCACGCTGCACAACGCCCACGAGGTGCGCCGCAAGGACGTGCGGCCCGGCGACACCGTCGTGCTCCGCAAGGCCGGTGACGTCATCCCCGAGATCGTCGGTCCGGTCCTCGCCCTGCGTCCCGAGGGCCTGCCGCCCTGGGAGATGCCCACGCAGTGCCCGTCCTGCGGGACCGCGCTGGCCCAGCAGAAGGAGGGCGACAAGGACCTCCGCTGCCCCAACCACCGCGCCTGCCCGGCCCAGGTGCTGGAGCGGGTCTTCCACGTCGCGGGCCGGGGGGCCTTCGACATCGAGGGGCTCGGCTCCGAGGCGGCGTACGCGCTGCGGACCGCCGGCGTGATCGAGGACGAGGGCGACGTCTTCGACCTCGACGAGGACAAGCTGCTGCGCACCGAGCTCTTCACCCGCGCCGCCAGGAAGGGGGAGGAGGGCGACGAGCGGGGCCGGGTCCTGTCGGCCAACGGGCGGTCGCTGCTGGCCGGTCTGGCGGCCTCCCGCGACGTGCCGCTGTGGCGGGTGCTCGTCGCGCTCTCGATCCGGCACGTCGGGCCCACGGCGGCCCGGGCCCTGGCCACCGAGCTCGGCTCGATGGAGGCGATCCGTGCGGCCACCGAGGAACAGCTCGCCGACGCCGACGGCGTCGGGCCGACCATCGCCGAGGCGGTGACCGAGTGGTTCAGGGTCGACTGGCACGCCGCGATCGTCGACTCCTGGACCCGGGCGGGCGTCTCGATGGCCGACGAGCGGGACGGGTCGGTGCCGCGCACCCTCGAGGGGCTGACGGTCGTGGTCACCGGCTCGCTGGAGGGCTACAGCCGCGACTCCGCCAAGGAGGCGATCCTGGCCCGGGGCGGCAAGGCCTCGGGGTCGGTGTCGAAGAAGACCGACTACGTCGTGGTGGGGGAGAACGCCGGCGCGAAGGCCGACAAGGCCGAGCAGCTCGGGGTGCCCGTCCTCGACGAGGCCCAGTTCACCGCCCTGCTGTCAGACGGTCCGCCGCACGCCCCCCAGCAGCCCGAGCCGGCCGAGCCCGAGCCCGAGCCCGAGCCGCAGGAGTAGCCCGCACGCGGCACGACCCGGCACCGAGGAACGGTGGCGGGCCGCCCGCAGGTGCGTGGTGCCGGCCTCAGGCGGTGAGCTTCGAGGACACCGAGAGGCAGCGCGTGACCAGGTGGTCGAGCGAGGTGTGGTCGTCGTCGGTCAGCTCGGACCCGGCGCCGGTGACCTTGCCCACGCCGTACGGGTTGCCGTCCGCGGCGCCGAACTTGATCGGGTCGGTGTAGCCGGGGGGCACGATGATCCCGCCGAAGTGGCAGAAGGTGGTGTGCATCGCCAGCAGGGTCGACTCCTGGCCGCCGTGCAGGGTCTGGCTCGCGGTGAAGGCGGAGTAGACCTTGTCGGCCAGCTTGCCGGCACCCCAGAGCGGGCCCAGGGTGTCGATGTAGGACTGCAGCTGGCTGGTGACGTGGCCGTAGCGGGTGCCCGAGCCCATCAGGACCACGTCGGCCCAGTCGGCGTCGTCGGGGGTGGCGGTGGGCTGGTCGGCGACCTCGTCGGCGTGGGCCTTCCAGGCGTCCTGCGACTCGACGACCTCACGGGGGGCGGTCTCGGCGACGTGGCGCAGGCGCACCTCGGCCCCGGCCCGCTCGGCGGTCTGCGCGGCACGCAGCGCCATCGCGTGCACGGCGCCGTAGCTCGAGTAGTAGATGATCGAGACCTTGGTCATAGGACGTCCTCCTGGTGGGGCGGGGAATGTTGAAAATTCAACTCACGGCGCGGATGCCCGGGACCGGGCCGCCGCGGTGCGGCTCCTAGGATGACCCGCATGCCTGACGCCCGGATCACCCGCGAGGAGGTGCGCCACCTCGCCGACCTCGCCCGGATCGACCTCGACGAAGCCGAGCTGGACCACCTCGCCCCCCAGCTGTCCGTGATCCTGGAGTCGGTGGCCTCGATCGCCGGGGTCGCCGGCGACGACGTGCCGCCGACGTCCCACCCGCTGCCGCTGACCAACGTCTTCCGCGCCGACGTCGTCGAGCCCGGCCTGAGCCCCGAGCAGGCGCTCGGCGGCGCACCCGAGACCGAGCAGCAGCGCTTCTCGGTGCCGCGGATCCTGGGGGACGAGCAGTGAGCACGGACCCCACCCGGGCCACCGCCGCGGCCCTCGCCGCGGCCCTGGCCGCCGGCGAGACGACCTCGGTCGCGCTGACCGAGGCCGCGCTCGCGAGGACCGCCGAGATCGACGGCGAGGTGCACGCCTACCTCCACGTCGACGCCGAGGGTGCGCTGGCGCAGGCCGCCGCCTCCGACGACCGGCGCGGCTCCGGCCGGCCGGCCTCGCCGCTGGACGGGGTGCCGGTCGCCGTCAAGGACGTGCTGGCCACCCAGGGCCTGCCCACCACCTGCGGCTCGCGGATCCTGGAGGGCTGGCGCCCGCCGTACGACGCGACCGTGGTGACCCGGCTGCGGGCCGCCGGCCTGCCGATCCTGGGCAAGACCAACATGGACGAGTTCGCGATGGGCTCCTCCACCGAGCACTCCGCCTACGGGCCCACGCGCAACCCGTGGGACCTCGACCGGATCCCGGGTGGCTCCGGCGGCGGCTCGGCCGCGGCCGTGGCGTCCTTCCAGGCCCCGCTGGCCCTCGGCACCGACACCGGCGGGTCGATCCGTCAGCCGGGCGCCGTCACCGGGACCGTCGGGATGAAGCCGACGTACGGCGCGGTGAGCCGCTACGGCCTCGTCGCGCTGGCGAACTCCCTGGACCAGGTCGGTCCGGTGACCCGCACCGTCGAGGACGCCGCGATGCTGCACGAGGTCGTCGGCGGCCACGACCCCCGCGACTCGACCTCGATCGAGCAGCCGCTCACCGGCCTGCTCGACGCCGCCCGCCGCGGCGCTCAGGGCGACCTGACCGGCGTCCGCGTCGGCGTGATCCGCGAGCTCGGCGGCGAGGGCTACCAGGCCGGCGTGCTGGCCCGCTTCACCGAGACCGTGGACCTCCTCGTCGGGGCCGGCGCCGAGGTGGTCGAGGTGTCCTGCCCGAGCTTCGAGCACGCGCTGGCGGCCTACTACCTCATCCTGCCGGCCGAGGCCTCCAGCAACCTGGCCAAGTTCGACGCCATGCGCTACGGACTGCGGGTGCTGCCCGAGGGCGTCGACTCGCCGTCGGCCGAGCAGGTCATGCGGGCCTCGCGCGACGCCGGCTTCGGCGACGAGGTGAAGCGCCGGATCATGCTCGGCACCTACGCGCTGTCCAGCGGCTACTACGACGCCTACTACGGCCAGGCCCAGAAGGTGCGCACGCTGATCAGCCGCGACTTCGCCGCCGCCTTCGAGCAGGTCGACGTGCTGGTCTCGCCGACCGCGCCCACCACGGCGTTCCGGCTGGGGGAGAAGCTCGACGACCCGATCGCGATGTATCTCAACGACCTGGCGACCATCCCGGCCAACCTGGCCGGGCTCCCCGGCATCTCGGTGCCCAGCGGCCTGGCCGACGAGGACGGGCTGCCCGCCGGCTTCCAGGTCCTCGCCCCGGCGCTGGCCGACGACCGCTGCTACCGCGTCGGCGCCGCTGCCGAGGCCCTGCTGACCCAGAGGTGGGGCGGCCCGCTCCTGGACCGCGCCCCCGTCCTGCCCACCCCCGGAGGAGCTCGATGACCGACACGCTTGTCGCCTGGGACGACGTCCTGGCGGCGTACGACCCCGCCCTCGGGCTCGAGGTGCACGTCGAGCTGAACACCGCCTCGAAGATGTTCTGCGGGTGCGCCACGGAGTTCGGCGCCGAGCCGAACACGCAGGTCTGCCCGACGTGCCTCGGACTGCCCGGCGCGATGCCGGTGGTCAACGCGACCGCGGTCGAGTCCGCGATCCGGATCGGCCTTGCGCTGAACTGCGACATCGCCGACTGGTGCCGCTTCGCGCGCAAGAACTACTTCTACCCCGACATGCCGAAGAACTTTCAGACCAGCCAGTACGACGAGCCGATCTGCGTAGGCGGCTACCTCGACGTGGCCGTGCCGACCGAGGACGGCGGCACCGAGACCGTCCGGGTCGAGATCGAGCGCGCCCACATGGAGGAGGACACCGGCAAGTCGCTGCACGTCGGTGGCGCCACGGGTCGCATCCACGGCGCCGACCACTCGCTGGTCGACTACAACCGCGCCGGCATCCCCCTGATCGAGATCGTCACCCGCCCGGTCATGGGCACCGGCGCGCGGGCGCCGTACGTCGCCCGGGCCTACGTGGCCGCGCTGCGCGAGATCCTGCTCGGTCTCGGCGTCTCGGACGTCCGGATGGAGCAGGGCTCGCTGCGCTGCGACGTCAACCTCTCCCTGGCCCCCCAGGGCGCCGGTGGCCTCGGGACCCGCACCGAGACCAAGAACGTCAACTCGCTGCGCTCGGTCGAGCGCGCCGTGCGCTACGAGATGCAGCGCCACGCCGGGATCCTGGACGGCGGCGGGTCGATCCTGCAGGAGACCCGGCACTGGCACGAGGACACCGGTGTCACCACCTCGGGCCGGGAGAAGTCCGACGCCGAGGACTACCGCTACTTCCCCGAGCCCGACCTCGTGCCGGTCGCCCCGTCGCGCGAGTGGGTCGAGCAGCTGCGGGCCGCGCTGCCCGAGCCCCCCGCCGTACGCCGGGCGCGGCTGCAGGAGGCATGGGGCTTCTCGGAGCTCGAGATGCGGGACACCGCCAATGCGGGGGCGCTCGGCGTGGTCGAGGAGACCGTGGCCGCCGGCGCTTCGCCCCAGGCCGCGCGCAAGTGGTGGCTGGGCGAGCTGGCCCGCGCCGCCAACGACTCCGGCACCGACATCGCCGCGCTCGGCGTGGCGCCGACCGACGTGGCCCGCGTGCAGGCCCTGGTCGACGAGGGCACGCTGAACGACAAGCTGGCCCGCCAGGTGATCGACGGCCTGGTGGCCGGCGAGGGCACCCCGGACGAGGTCGTGGCCGCCCGCGGCCTCGCCGTGGTCTCCGACGAGGGCGCGCTGTCGGCCGCCGTCGACGAGGCGATCGCGGCGAACCCCGACGTCGCCGAGAAGATCCGCTCCGGCAAGCACGCCGCCGCAGGCGCCCTGATCGGTGCCGTCATGAAGCAGATGCGCGGCCAGGCCGACGCAGCGAGGGTGCGGGAGCTGGTGCTGGAGAAGCTCGGCTGACGCACGCGGTCGGTCCGAGGGCCGGATCGAGGTACGCTGCTCGCGCACTACCTGACACGCACGTGGTGGGGAAAGCCGGTCCGAAGCCGGCGCTGACCCGCAACCGTAGGCCCCTCCCGGGGCGAGCCGGAATGCCCGCCGCGACGCGTCCTGATCACACGCTGTCGTGGAAAGCAGCGGGGATCGACCCGCGGCACCTGTCCGCGCGCGACCTCCCGCTGTGCAGCGGGAAGGAACAACCTCGATGTCTCACACCCTCGCGCGGCGCGCCGCGACCACCCTGGCCGCAGCCGCCCTCGCCGTCACCGGCGTCCTCACCACCGCCCCCTCCGCCTCGGCGGCCCCGGCCGACCGCAGCGTCGACTGGCTCGCGGGCCAGCTCGACGGCGGCCTGATGTACAACGCCCAGTTCGACTTCAACGACTACGGCCTGACCGCGGACGCGGGGTACGCCCTGATCGAGGTGGGTGGCCAGGGTCGCAAGGTCCAGCAGGTGCGGCGCGCGCTGGCCGACGACGTGAACAGCTGGACCACCGGCGTCGACTTCGGCAGCGACGCCGTCTTCGCCGGCTCCGTGGCCAAGGCGCTCGTGTTCGCGGCGGAGGCTCCGAGGGCCCGCCCGCGCAGCTTCGGCGGGGTCGACCTCGTCGAGCGGATGGAGAGCCAGGTCTCGACCGACGTCGGCACCGCTGGTCGGGTGGCCGGCACCAACACGATCGGGCAGGCCTTCGCCGCCCGCGGGTTGACCGTCACCGGTGCAGACCGCGCTCCGGCCGTCACGGCCTACCTCCTGCAGCAGCAGTGCCGCGAGGGCTACTTCCGCCTGGGCTTCTCCGAGGCGGACGCCCCCGCCCAGGGCTGCGAGGCCAGCGGGGGCGAGGCGGACTTCGACGCCACGGCCCTCGCCGTGCTCAACCTGCAGGCCGTGCCGGCCCCCAGCCCCACGGTGCGGGCGGCCGTCGACACCGCCCTGGACTGGATGGTGGCCCAGCAGCGCCGCAACGGCAGCTTCGGTGGCGGCGCCGCCACCGAGTCGTCCAACACCAACAGCACCGGCCTCGCGGCGTGGGCGCTCGGTCAGGACCGTCGCTGCCGGCCCGCGGCGCAGGCCGCGTCGTGGGTCGAGGGCCTGCGGCTCGACAACGGCGCGATCGCCTACGACCGGCCCGCCCTGAGGTCCGCCCGGGACGGTGGCATCACCACGAGGACGCGCGACCAGTTCCGCCGGGCGACCTCCCAGGCCGCGCCCGGGCTCGAGTACCGGCGCGTGCGCACCTGCCGGGCATGAGCGTGCCCCGTCTGGCGCGAGGTGCTGCGGCGCTCGCGCTGACCGTCGTCGGGCTGGCGGTCCCGGTGACCGCCGTCTCCGTGGTGGCGGCCGCGCCCGCGGCCGCCGCCACCTGCGGTGGAGGTCCGGGCGTGACCGTCGTCGTCGACGCCACCAACCTCGGGGGCGGCGTCACCACCGGGTGTGACGGTGACGGCGGCAGTCGGGGTGCTGACGTGAACTTCGGTGACGCCGGCGTACTGCTCGAGTACGCCAACGGTGCCGGGGGACCCGACTTCGTCTGCCGGGTGGAGGGTGCCCCAGGGGTGGAGCAGGAGAACTGTCAGGACGCCTCGCCCGGCGACGCCTACTGGCACCTCTGGTGGTCCGACGGCAGGTCCGGTGACTGGCTGAGCAGCGGCTCCGGTGTGGGCTCGTTGACCGTCCCTGCCGGCGGGTCGGTCGCCTTCCGGTTCAACGACGGAGACGACGCCCAGCCTGCCGTCGCCCCGCCGGTACGTCAGACCGGCACTGCCGGCGGCTCCGACGGTGCTGCGGCTGCAGGGGGCAGCACCGGCGGGTCCGGCGGGTCCGGCTCGGGAGGGACCGGTTCCCCGAGCCCGGCACCGACCACCGCCGCCCCGTCCGCGACCCCGTCGACGCCCCCGCCCTCCGTCATCCCCTCCCCGGCACCGTCCGGGAGCCCGTCCGAGCGGGAGCGGGGGGCCGCGGACGTCGAGAGCGGTGACGAGGGGGGTGACGCCGGGCGGGCCGGTCCCGACCAGCGCGTCCGCGAGCCCGGAGCTGACCGGTCCGCGCCGGCCGACGAAGACCGGACCCGCGGTCGTCGGGACGAGGCTGCGGACCCGGTCGACCCGGGGGCGGACGAGCAGGAGACCACGCTGGTCGACGACCCGGTCGACCCCCAGGCCTCCGACGGCGCGGCTGCGGACGGCCTGCCGGTCTGGGTGGCGCCGGCGCTGGTGGTCGGGCTGCTCCTGGTCGGTGGCGCCGTGGTCGGCGTACGACGGTTCCGGGGAGCCCCGGGCCGACCGTGAGCGCGCGCCTGCCCCGTGACCTGCACCCCGTGGCCTGGTGGCTGTGGGCGATCGGACTCGCGGTGGCGGCGTCGCTCACCACCAACCCGTACCTGCTGCTCCTGCTGGTCGCCACGGCGACGCTGACCGTCCTCGCGCGCCGCGGCGACCAGCCCTGGAGCCGGTCCTTCCGGCTCTACCTGTGGCTCGGGCTGGTCGTGGTCGTGGTGCGCGTCCTGTTCCGGGTCCTGGTCGGGGGCTACCCCGGCACGGTGCTGCTGGACCTGCCGGCCTGGTCGCTGCCGCTGCCCGAGCCCGTCCTGGCGTTCACCCTGCTCGGGCCCGTGACGCGCGAGGCGCTGCTCGGCGGGCTCTACGACGGGATGCGGCTCGCCGCGATCCTCGTCTGCGTCGGCGCGGCCAACGCGCTGGCCAACCCCAAGCGGCTGCTGCGGTCGGTGCCGCCGGCGCTCTACGAGGTCGGCACCGCCCTGGTCGTGGCGGTCAGCGTGCTGCCGCAGCTGGCCGACAGTGTGCGCCGCGTGCGTGCCGCCCAGTCGCTGCGCGCGGGTGACTCCGGCAGCCGGGGCCGGGTGCGGGGGCTGCGACGGATCGTGGTGCCGGTCCTCGAGGACGCCTTCGAGCGGTCCCTGGCCCTGGCCGCCGGGATGGACACGCGGGGGTACGGCCGCGCCGGCTCGGCCACCCCGGGCCAGCGCCGCACCACCGGGGCGCTGATGCTGGCCGGCCTGCTCGGCCTCTGCGTGGGGACCTACGCCCTGCTCGACCAGACCGGTGCGGTGTCGCGACCGATCGGGCGCGGGTTCCTGCTGGGCGGGCTGCTCCTCGCCGCCGGTGGTCTGGTCAGCGCCGGGCGCCGGGTCGAGCGCACCCGCTACCGGCCCGACCGGTGGCGCTGGCCCGAGGTCGTCGTCGCGGCCAGCGGGGTGGCGGTGGCGATGGTGGGCGTCGCCCTTTCCGGTGGGATCGAGGTCGACGGGCAGCTCCTCCTCGGGCCCCAGGTCGCGGTGGCCTACCCCGACCTCGCCGTCGTCCCCCCGGTCACCGTCCTGGCGCTCCTCGGCCCGCTGCTCGGTCTGCTGGCCGCGGTCGCCGCGCCCCCGCCGGTGCTGGCCGCCCGTCCCGACCCCGCCGCGCTGCGGCGGCGCGAGCCGGTGGTGGCGGCGTGATCGAGCTCCGCGGCATCGCCCTGCGCTACGACCCCGCCGACCCGACGGACCCCGGCGGGCCCGGTCACGCCCCCGGGACGCCGGTCCTCGACGGCGTCGACCTCACCGTGGAGGAGGGCGAGCTGCTCCTCGTCTCCGGGCCCACGGGGGTCGGCAAGTCGACGCTGCTCGGCGTCGTGACCGGGCTGGTCCCGCGCTTCTCCGGTGGCCGGCTCGAGGGCGACGTGCTGCTCGACGGGCGCAGCATCGTGCGCACGCCCCCGCGCGAGCGGGCGCACGCCATCGGCTACGTCGGCCAGGACCCGGCTGCCGGCTTCGTCACCGACACCGTCGAGGAGGAGCTGGCCTACGGCATGGAGCAGCTCGGCCTGCCGCCGACGACGATGCGCCGACGGGTCGAGGAGACCCTGGACCTGCTCGGTGTCGCCGACCTCCGCGGCCGCGACCTGCGCACCCTCTCCGGCGGCCAGCAGCAGCGCGTCGCGCTGGGGTCGGTGCTGACCATGCACCCCCGGTTGCTGGTCCTGGACGAGCCCACCTCGGCGCTGGACCCGACGGCGGCCGAGGACGTGCTGGCCACGCTGACGCGGCTCGTGCGCGATCTCGGCGTCTCGGTGCTGCTGGCCGAGCACCGCCTCGAGCGGGTCGTGCCGTTCGCCGACCGGATGTGCCTGATGACCGGGGACGGCGGCATCCGGGTGGGGGGGACCGCCGAGGTGCTGGCCGGCTCCCCGGTCGTCCCGCCGATCGTCGAGCTGGGCCGCCTGGCCGGCTGGTCCCCCCTCCCGCTCGACGTCCGCGACGCTCGGCGGTGCGCACGGGGCCTCGACCTCGGCGACCCCCCGGGGTGCGACGACGACGCACGCGGGGCGCCGCGCGGCGACGTGCTCACCGCCACCGGCGTCACCGTCGTGCACGGCCCCACCGTCGCGGTGCGCGACCTCGACCTGGTCCTGCCCGCCGGCGTCGTGACCGCGCTGATGGGCCGCAACGGCTGTGGCAAGTCCTCGCTGCTGTGGACCCTGCAGGGCTCCACCGACCGCCGCTCCGGCCGCGTGAGCGTGGACGGTGCCGACACCGGTGCGGCCGGCGCCGAGCGGCGCCGGGCGCTGGTCGGGCTGCTGCCGCAGAACCCCGCCGACCTGCTCTACCTCGAGACCGTGGCGGCCGAGTGCGCGACCGCGGGTCGTGGTGCCCGGGAGGTGCTCGACCAGCTCGCCCCGGGCGTCCCGGACGAGCAGCACCCCCGCGACCTGTCGGAGGGCCAGCGGATGGCGCTGTCGCTGGCGGTCGTCCTCAGCGCCTCCCCGCCCGTGCTGCTGCTCGACGAACCGACCCGCGGCCTGGACTATGCCGCCAAGGCGCGCCTGGCGGTGCTGCTGCGAGGGCTCGTCGGCCACGGACGTACGGCCCTGGTGGCCACCCACGACGTGGAGTTCGTGGCGCTCTGCGCCGACCGGGTCGTGGTGATGTCCGAGGGCGAGGTCGTCTCGTCGGGTCCCGTGCGCCGGGTGGTCGCGGAGTCACCGGCCTTCGCCCCCCAGGTCACCAAGGTCCTCGGGGCGCCGTGGCTGCGCGTCGACGAGGTAGCCGCCGCGATCGGGTCACCGTCGTGAGCGCCCCGGCGGGCCCCGGCGCGCGGACGGGTCGCCCCGCTGCCGTCCCGGTCACCCGCCGCACGGCCGCCGTGCTCGTGGTGGCCTCGGTCGGCGGGCTGATGATGCTGGGCTGGCCGCTGCTGCTGCAGCCCGCCGCGGGCGACCGCGTGGACCCACCGTTCCTCTTCCTCGCCCTGGTGCCGCTGGTGCTGGTGGTGGTGCTCGCCGAGATCACCGAGGGCGGGCTAGACCCGCGGGTCCTGGCCGTGCTCGGGGTGCTGAGCGCGCTGGTGGCGGTGCTGCGGGGCGTCTCGGCCGGGACCGGCGGCATCGAGCTGGTGTTCTTCCTGCTGATCCTCGCCGGCCGCGTCCTCGGGCCCGGCTTCGGCTTCGCGCTGGGCTGCACCGCGCTCTTCGCCTCGGCGCTGATGACCGCCGGCGTGGGCCCGTGGCTGCCCTTCCAGATGCTGGTCTCGGCCTGGGTCGGGATGGGCGCCGGTCTGCTCCCGCACCGGGTCCGCGGTCGCGCCGAGATCGTCATGCTCGCGGTGTACGGGGTCCTCGCGGCGTACGCGTACGGCCTGCTGCTGAACCTGTCGGGCTGGCCCTTCGTGCTCGGCATCGGTGTGCCCGGTGCCTCTGACGGCCTGACCTACGTGCCCGGTGCGCCGCTCGTCGAGAACCTGACGACCTTCCTGCGTTACACGCTGATCACCTCGACCGGCAGCTTCGACACCGGCCGCGCCCTCACCAACGCGGTGGCGATCGCGCTGCTCGGCCCCGCGGTGCTGGCCACGCTGCGGCGCACCGCGCGCCGGGCGACGGTGGTCGGCACGGTGAGCGGCACGACGGGTGACGGCAACGGTGGGCGGGGCTGACGGGGGGCGGGCTGGCCGGGAGGCCGGGGCTGACGGGGGGCGGGCTGGCCGGGAGGCCGGACGGGTCGAACGGTCGAGCTGGTCAGGGGAAGTGGCTGCTTGTCAGGCGATGCATCCCCTGGCAAGCAGTGATTTCCCCGGCGGACCGGGGAACCCGCGGACGCCCGCTCTCAGTCGAAGACCCGCGGCAGGTCCGAGGCCCGGCCGGTGAACCGGGGTGTGCGCTTCTCGCGGAAGGCGGCCACGCCTTCCTTGCCGTCACCGATCGAGGCGTGGAACATCGCCAGGGAGTCCGAGAGGTGCGCCTCCAGCGGGTCGGCAGCGGCGCTGTTGCGGTAGACCAGCTGCTTGGCCAGGCCGAGCGCGACCGGGGACCGGTCGACGACGAAGGAGCGGGCGAGGTCCTGGGCGGCGCCGAGGAGCTCGTCGGGCTCGTGCAGCGAGCGGAGCAGTCGGCCGTCGAGCGCCTGCTGGGCGGTGAGCACATCGGCTGCGTAGACCCACTCCAGGGCCTGCTGGAGGCCGACGATGCGGGGCAGGAACCAGCTCGACGCGGCTTCGGGGACGATGCCGAGCCGGCCGAAGACGAAGCCGATCCGGGCCGTCGTGGAGGCCAGCCGCAGGTCCATGGCCAGCGTCATCGTGGCGCCGATGCCGACGGCCGCGCCGTTGATCGCGGCGATCACGGGCTTGGGCAGCGCGTGGATCGCGAGGGTCACCTTGCCGCCGGTGTCGCGCACGCCGTCCTGGTAGGGCTCCTCGGTGAGGTGGGCCCGCAGGTCCTCCGGGGTCGGGTCGACCGACTCGTCGAGGCCGAAGACGTTGCCCTGGGCCGACAGGTCCATCCCCGCGCAGAAGGCCCGGCCGGCGCCGGTGACGACCACGGCTCGGACCGCGTCGTCGTGGGCCCCCACGGTGAAGAAGTCCAGCAGCTCGTGGGCCATGGTGACGGTGAAGGAGTTCATCGCGTCGGGCCGGTCGAGCGTCACGGTCGCGACGCCGTCGTCGTCGACCACGACGTCGAGGGTCTCGTAGCTGCTCACTGGAGGCCTCCGGTGGGGCTGCAGAGCTCGGGGGTGATGCTCTCGGTGTCGTCCTCGATGATCGCGCGGAACATCTGCGGGGCCCGCTCGGGGTCCCAGTCGACGTTCAGGTTCGCGATCGGGACCCCGCAGGTCAGCCCGGCGTCGCCGTCGACGTTGGTCATCGCGCTGGCCCACATCGCCGCGCGGACCGGGCCCATGCCCTCGCCGACCGCGACGGCGCCGGCGCCGGCGCCGTTGAGGCGCCAGTAGCGCCAGGGGTTGACCACGCTCCAGGGCGAGACCACCTCGGCGCCGATCGCGGACACGACCTCGCGCTGGCGGCGGGCCCGGTCGATGTCGCCGAGCGCAGAGACCTTGCGGGAGCGGGCGTACCCGAGCGCGGTCGCACCGTCGGCCTCCTGGCAGCCCTTCTCCACGTCGAGCTTCGCCAACGGGTCCTGCATCGCCTCCCGCGGGCAGATCTCCACCCCGCCGACGGCGTCGACCACGTCGACGAACCCGCCGAAACCGATCTCGACGTACTCGTCGACCCGGATCCCGGTCTCGTTCTCGATGGTCTGCGTCAGCAGCCGGGGACCGCCGTAGGCGAAGGCGGCGTTGATCTTGTCGGTGCCGTAGCCGGGCACCTCGACGTTGGAGTCGCGGGGAATCGACATCAGCAGGTTCGGGCCGGCGCCCGTGTGCAGCAGCAGGATGGTGTCGGTGCGCTGGCCCGCGGCGTCGCCGGTGCCCAGCTCGCGGCGCTCGGCCTCGCTCAGGTCGCCGCGCGAGTCGCTGCCGACCAGCAGGTACGTCGTGCCCG
The DNA here is from genome assembly GCA_046595185.1 of Nocardioides sp. Classification (GTDB taxonomy): domain Bacteria; phylum Actinomycetota; class Actinomycetes; order Propionibacteriales; family Nocardioidaceae; genus Nocardioides. The sequence continues at coordinate 14,380 of JBKJPE010000209.1, read as the reverse complement.
GCTGGTCGTCGGGCCGCTCGCCGGAGGGGGCGAAGCGCACCTCCTCGACCTGCGACCAGGCGTAGACCGGCACCCCGACCAGGAAGACCAGCCAGGCCACGAGCAGCAGCAGGAGGTACCGCGGACGCGGCCGCCAGCGGCGCGAGCGGCCCGCGGACGACCCGGCCGGCGGGGGAGCGGGGCGGACCGGCGCGGGCTCCGGGCGACGCGGTGACTGGTACGGGCGCTGCTGGGCCCCCAGCACCTGGGTGCGCTCGTCGTCGCCGGGGCCCGGGGCGGGCTGTCGCGGCTGCGGGGAGGGCTGCCGGCGGGGCTGCTGGGGGATGGCGCGGGTGGCGTCGGGGTCGCTGGGGGTCTGGTCCCCGTAGATCCACCCGAAGTCGGCCCCGTCGTCGGAGCCGCCGCGGGGGCCTCCGGGGGGCGGGCGCTCAGGCATGGCCGCGACGCTACCGTGCCGCCCCCGGTGCCTTGGTGAGCCGCCTGCCGCGGCGCGGGCGGTCCTCGCCGGTGCGTCGGATCCGGCGCGTCGGGACGGAAGTGGCGCACGGGACTGGTGATACTGACCAACGTGCTGTCTTCCCCCAGTGCGACCCGACGTCCGAACGATCCCACCAGACCCACCGGCTCGCCCCGTCCCCCGCGCTACTCCGCCGCCGAGCGTGCCCAGCGCGTGCGCTTCCGCCGCGCCCTGTCGCTGATGGCGATGACGCTGGTGGTGCCGGGATCGGCCCAGCTGCTCGCCGGCAACCGCCGGCTCGGCCTGGCGGCCTTCCGGACCTGGCTGGTGGTCGTCGCGCTGACCGTCGCCGTGGTCGTCTCGATCGCGGTCGACCGCGACCTCGGCTACTGGATGATGGCCGACCCGACGCTCCTGGGCGTGCTGCGCCTGGCCCTGATGGCCCTGGCGGTCTTCTGGGCCGTGCTGTTCATGGACGCCTGGCGCCTGGGCCGGCCCCTGACCCTGGCCATGGGCCACCGACGCGCGGTGGTCGCGGTCAACGGGGTGCTCTGCTTCTCCGTCGCCGGCACCCTGCTCACCGGCGCGCACCTGATGGGGGTGCAGAAGGAGTTCATCGGCACCATGTTCGGCGACGGCATCGCCACCGCCGCGACCGACGGTCGCTACAACGTGCTGCTGATGGGCGGCGACTCGGGTGCCGGTCGCGTCGGCCTCCGGCCGGACTCGATGACGGTCGCCTCGATCGACGCCGCCACCGGGCGTACGGTCCTGGTCTCGCTGCCGCGCAACATGGAGGACTTCCCGTTCCGCGAGGGCAGCGTGATGGACGAGCAGTTCCCCGGCGGCTTCGACGCCGACTACCTCAACGGTGTCTCGACCTGGGCCGAGGACCGACCCGAGCTGTTCAGGTCCGACCAGCCCGGCGTCGACGCCACCGTGATGGCCGTCGAGGGCATCACCGGTCTGGACGTGAACTACTGGGCGATGGTGAACCTCGAGGGGTTCAGGGAGCTCGTCGACGCCGTCGGTGGCGTCACCCTCACCGTCCGCCAGCCGATCCCGGTCGGCGGCCTCGGCGAGGACGTCGTGCGCCACATCCCCACCGGTACGCGTGAGCTCGACGGCATGGACACCCTCTGGTACGCCCGGGCCCGCGACGGCTCCGACGACTACTCGCGCATGGCGCGACAGAAGTGCGTGATGAGCGCGATGCTGTCCCAGCTCAGCCCGCAGACGGTCGTCCGCAACTTCTCCGCCATCGCCGACGCCTCGACCGAGCTGATCTCCACCGACCTCCCGGCCTCGGAGCTCGACACCTTCATGGCGCTGGCGATGGAGGCCAAGGACGAGAAGATCTCCACGCTCTCGCTGGTGCCGCCGATGATCGACACCGCCGACCCCGACATCGACCTGGTCCACGAGAAGGTGGCGGCCGCGGTGCAGCGCTCGGCGGAGCCGCTGTCCCCGTCCGTCGGGTCCAGCGGTCGCCGCAGCGCCCCGACCGCGGTCACCGGCGGCTCGCTCGGCTCGTTGTCGGACGGCTACGCCGCCAACCAGGCCCAGGACCTCAGCGCCGCGTGCTGAGCGTGCGTTGTCGGCTCAGCGGGGGGCGTCGAGACCGCCGGTGCGCAGCGCGGCGCTGACCCGGCGGTGGGTCTCGTCGTCGGCGGCGCAGACCAGCGGCCCGCCGTGCGTGGAGCGGTGCGGTCGGGTCGGGTCGTACGCCCGGCCGTCGGCCACGCCGACGTGCCCCCCGGCCTCGCGCAGCAGCAGGGTGCCCGGCGCGTGGTCCCAGGGCAGCGCGCCCGAGTAGACCAGGACGTCGGTGTCACCGGCGACGAGGTGCGGGTAGTCGACGCCGCAGCACACCCAGGTCAGGGTCAGCGGCGCGGCGCCGTCCAGCCCGGGCAGCTCCCGACCGATCCAGCCGCGCCGCGACGTGGCCGTGCGCCAGGCCGCCGGGTCGGGGCCGGGGGACGGGCGGGTCAGCCGCTCGCCGTTGTGCCAGGCCCCGGCGCCGCGCTCCGCGACGTACGCCGCCTCGTGCTGCGGCTGCCAGATCCAGCTGCGCACCACCGCACCCGCGCGCAGCTCGGCCACCATCACGGCGTGGTCCGGCGAGCCGTGCACGAAGTTCTTCGTGCCGTCGACCGGGTCGACGGTGAAGGCGTGCTCGGCCGCGCCGTAGCGGTCCATCACCGAGGGGTCCTCCGCCCAGGCCTCCTCCCCGAGCACGACGGCCCCGGGGTAGGCGCCGCGCAGCGCCGCGGTGATCTCGACCTCCGCCTCCCGGTCGGCCACGGTGACGAGGTCGCCGGGGTTCTTCTCGGAGATGTCGGCGTCCGCCAGGGCGCGGAATCGCGGGGTGATCACCCGGGCCGCGACGTCCTGCACCAGCTCGAGCACGGCGTCGGTGTCCACGCTCGCCAGCCTAGGGCCCCGCTAGGGTGGCGGCCGTGCGGGTGACGGCGGTGGTGGTGACCTACGACCGGCTCCCCCTCCTGCGGCGGCTGCTCGAGCGGCTGGCCGAGGTGCCCGGGCTCGACGAGGTCCTCGTCCTCGACAACGCCTCGACCGACGGCACCGGCGCCTTCCTGGCCGGGCTCGACGGGGCCCACGGCGTCCGCGCCCGCACCCTGGCGACCAACACCGGTGGCGCCGGCGGCTTCCACGACGGTCTCGCGTGGGCCGTCGAGCGTGGTGCGGACCTGGTGTGGCTGATGGACGACGACGGCCTGCCCGACGCCGACTGCCTGGCCCGGCTGCTCGAGCACCGTGGCGGGCTCGACTTCTGGGGTCCGGTGGTGGTCGACGAGGGCGACCCCGGTCGCCTGGTCTTCCCCATCCGGCTGCCGGGCCGGACCCGCGTGGTGCACCGGATGGACGACGTGGCCGCGGCGGCGGTCGACGGCCTGATCCGCGACGTGGTCATCCCGTTCAACGGGGTGCTGGTCACCCGACGGCTGGTGGAGCGGATCGGGCTGCCGCGCGCGGAGTTCTTCATCTGGGGCGACGACCACGAGTACCGGCTGCGCGCCGAGCGGGCCGGCGGCCGGGTCGCCACCGTCGTCGGCGCGCGCGTGCTGCACCCGAGCGTGGGCGACCTGGGCGCGCCGATGATGGGCGGCCGCACGACGTACAACCACAGCCCCAGCGACCTCAAGCACTACTGCATGGCCCGCAACAACCTGCTCAACCTGCGCGAGTACCGCGGACTGCCGCACGCGCTGGCGTTCGTGCTCAAGACGCTGTGGTTCTACACCCTCACCCGACGCGACCCGGCCCGCGTGCGCCTGAGCCTGCGGGCGATGCGTGACGGTCTGCGCGGCGACTTCACCGGCCACCGCAGGTTCCTCGGTGGGTGAGGGGCGCGCGCAGCAGGCCCCGGGGCCCGGCGACCCGGCCGAGACCGTCGCGGTGGTCGTGGTCACCTTCAACCGCGCCGACCTGCTCGAGGGGATGCTGGCGGGACTGCGCGGGCAGGAGCGGGCACCCGACCGCGTGCTCGTGGTCGACAACGCCAGCACCGACCGCACCGCGGAGGTGCTCGCCGACGCGCTCGCGCGGAGGGACCTGCCGCTGGAGGTCCTCACCAGCCCCACCAACCTCGGCGGCGCCGGCGGCTTCCGCACCGGGCTGCGCGCGGCGTACCGGGCCGGCTTCGACCGGTTCTGGCTGATGGACGACGACGTGGTGCCCGACCCGTCCTGCCTGCGGGTGCTGATGGAGGCCGACGAGGACTGTCTGATGGCCGTGCGCGAGGACCGGGGCGGGCGGCTGTGCGAGAAGGCAGCGCTGCGCTTCGACCTGCGCGACCCCCGGGCGCTGAAGCCGAAGACGGCGATGGTCGAGACGACGTACCGGACCCGGGCGGCGATGCCGGCCCGGGTCGAGCTGGAGAACGTGGCCTTCGAGGGGTTCCTGGTCCGCCGCCGCGTGGTGGAGCGGATCGGGCTGCCCGACGCGTCCTACTTCATCTTCTACGACGACGTCGACTACGCCCTGCGGGCCCGGCGGGCCGGGTTCCGGATCTGGGCGCTGCGCGACGCGGTGCTCGTGCGGCAGCTGGACTTCGACCAGCAGCACGACCTCGCGGGGTGGAAGGGATACTACATGTACCGCAACCTGTTCGCGGTCCACCTGCGCTACGGCGAGAACCCCGCGGTGCGGGCCAAGCCCTGGGTGGTGGCGGCCGGCGTGGTCGTCCTGAGCCCCGTGCGGGGCGGGCGCGCGGAGGCCCGCAACGCCATCCGCGGCCTGCGGGACGCGCGCCGGATGCGCGAGCAGCCGACGTCGACCGTAGACTGATCCATCGTGTCAACCCCTGATCTCGTCATCGTCGGCTCCGGATTCTTCGGGCTCACCCTCGCCGAGCGCTGCGCCACCGAGCTCGATCTGCGGGTCCTGGTGCTGGAGCGCCGCTACCACCTCGGCGGCAACGCCTACTGCGAGAAGGACCCGGAGACCGGGATCGAGGTGCACAAGTACGGCACGCACCTCTTCCACACCTCCAACGAGCGGGTCTGGGAGTACGTCAACCGGTTCACCGCCTTCACCGCCTACCAGCACCGGGTCTTCGGCAAGTACCAGGGCCAGGTCTACTCGCTGCCGATGAACCTCGGCCTGATCAACCAGTTCTTCGGCCGGGCCTTCACCCCCGACGAGGCGTGCGCGCTGATCGCCGAGCAGTCCAGCGAGATCGCCACCGAGGACGCCACGAACCTCGAGGAGAAGGCGATCAGCCTGATCGGTCGCCCGCTCTACGAGGCGTTCATCAAGGGCTACACCGCCAAGCAGTGGCAGACCGACCCGCGGGAGCTGAGCCCCGACATCATCACCCGGCTGCCGGTGCGCTACACCTTCGACAACCGCTACTTCAACGACACCCACGAGGGCCTGCCGGTCGACGGCTACACCGCGTGGCTGGAGCGGATGGCCGACCACCCGAACATCGAGGTACGCCTCGACACCGACTTCTTCGACGTCGCCGACGAGTTCAAGGGCACGGTCCCGATCGTCTACACCGGCCCCGTCGACGAGTACTTCGGCCACCGCGAGGGTCGGCTCTCGTGGCGTACGGTGGACCTCGAGACGGAGACGCTGGACGTCGACGACTACCAGGGCACCGGCGTGGTCAACGCCAACGACCAGGACGTGCCGTGGACCCGGGTGCTGGAGTTCAAGCACCTGCACCCCGAGCGCACGCACCTGCCGGGCAGGACGATCGTGGTCCACGAGTACAGCCGCTTCGCCGAGGACGACGACGAGCCCTACTACCCGACCAACACCGCCGAGGACCGCGCCACGCTGCTGAAGTACCGCGAGCTGGCCAAGAAGGAGCCGCTGGTGCTCTTCGGCGGGCGTCTCGGCACCTACAAGTACCTCGACATGCACATGGCCATCGGGTCGGCGCTGTCGATGTTCGACAACAAGCTGAAGCCCTACTTCTCCGACGGAGTGGCGTGGGCCAGCGGAGGAGTGGACGAGTGACCATCACCGACACCACGGTCGGCAGCACCGGCCCCGGCGCCGGAGCGAGCACCGCCCCGGCCGGCAGCACCGGCGCCACCGTGCGCCGCCTGATCCAGCAGCAGGTCCTGCCCGACGGGTCGGACACCGACGTCGTGGCGCTCTACGTCGACACCGAGCCCGCCGTGGTGGAGGTCGACCAGGACGAGGGGAGCATGTCGCGCCGGATGCGCGACGCGGTCTCCGCCGCGCTCGGCAGCACCACCGGCTCGAGCGCCGGCCTGCACCCCGACCAGATCCGCTCGCGCCGCTCGGTGGTGGTGAGCTCCGGCGACAAGCTGTCCTTCGGCACCTACTTCAACGCCTTCCCGGCCAGCTACTGGCGGCGGTGGACGGTCGTGGAGACCGTCACCCTCGCCGTCACGGTGCGCGGGCCGGGCGCCACGGTGGTGCTGATGAAGTCGATGGCGAACGGCCGCTCGCAGCGCGTCGACGCCGCCTCCACCAGCTCCGCGGACGCCGAGACCTTCACCTGGGACCTCACGCTGAAGCCGTTCGTCGACGGCGGCTGGTACTGGTACGACGTCGTGGCCGGCGACGCCGACGTGCTCGTCGAGGACGCCCGGTGGACCGCCCTGGTGCCCGAGGGGCGGGCCGAGCACGGCACGGTCGACCTCGCAATCACCACGATGAACCGCCCCGACTTCTGTGCCAAGCTGCTCGGCCAGGTCGGTGACGACGCCGACCTCCGGCCGTACCTCGACGAGGTCCTGGTCATGGAGCAGGGCAAGGACAAGGTCACCGACTCCCCGGAGTTCCCGGCCGCGCAGGAGGCGCTCGGCTCCGTCCTGCGCGTCATCGAGCAGGGCAACCTCGGCGGCTCCGGCGGGTACGCCCGCGGGCAGCTGGAGTCGGTGCGCAAGGGCACCGCCACCTACCTGATGTGCATGGACGACGACGTCATCTGCGAGCCCGAGGGCATCATCCGGGCGATCACCTTCGCCGACCTGGCCCGTCGTCCCACGCTGGTCGGCGGCCACATGTTCAGCCTGTACGCGCGGTCGCGCCTGCACAGCTGGGGTGAGGTCGTCCAGCCGTGGCGCTTCTGGTGGCAGTCCGCCGCCGGGGTGCACTCCGACTGGGACTTCTCCGCGCGCAACCTGCGCTCCTCGCGCTGGCTGCACAAGCGCGTCGACGTCGACTTCAACGGCTGGTTCATGTGCCTGATCCCGCGGGTCGTGCTCGAGGAGATCGGGCTGTCGCTGCCGGTCTTCATCAAGTGGGACGACTCCGAGTACGGCCTGCGCGCCAAGGAGGCCGGCTACCCGACGGTGTCGTTCCCGGGCGCCGCGGTCTGGCACATCCCGTGGACCGACAAGAACGACGCGCTCGACTGGCAGTCCTACTTCCACCAGCGCAACCGGTTCGTCGCCGCGCTGCTGCACTCGCCGTACCCCGGGGGCGGCCGGATGGTCCAGGAGAGCCTGAACCACCAGGTCAAGCACCTGGTCTCGATGCAGTACTCCACCGTCGAGATCCGTCACCAGGCGCTGCTCGACCTGCTCGAGGGCCCGGAGTTCCTGCACCGCACGCTGGCCACCCGGCTCCCCGAGATCCGCGCGATGGCCAGCAAGCACACCGATGCCCGCCTGGTCAGCGATCGTGACGACCTGCCGACGGTGAAGCGCAAGAAGCCGCCGCGCAAGGGTCGTGACGACGTGGGCCACCTCGGTCCTCGCCAGATCACGCTGCGGGCGCTCCGCTCGCCGATCCGGCAGTTCTCCAAGCCGCGGGAGCTCTCGCGCCGCCACGCCGAGGCCGAGATCATGGCCATGGACGCGCAGTGGTTCCGGCTGACGCGCTACGACTCCGCCGTGGTCTCGATGCCCGACGGCTCCAGCGCCGCGTTCTACCAGCGCGACCCCGCGGTCTTCCGCGACCTGTTCACCAGGACCGTCGAGATCCACCTGCGCCTGCGGCGCGAGTGGCCCCGGCTGGCGACCCGGTACCGCGCCGCCCTGGCCGACATCACCTCGCCCGAGGCCTGGGAGCAGACGTTCGCGCCCTGGGCGGACCCGCCGGCGGACGGCGCGCCCGACGGTGCCGCAGGTGGTACCCGGGACGGGGCGGATGGCTGACGTCGAGGCGCCGCGGGCGGCGTCCCAGGACGAGCCGCGCAGGGCGGTGCGGGTCGTCGACGCCCCGCTGCGGCCGCCGTCGGACACCACCGGGCTGCTGGAGGTCTTCCGGCGCCGCTACCTGTTGAAGCTGCTGGTGAAGCGCGAGATCAGCGCGCGCTACCAGGGCTCGTTCCTCGGGCTGCTGTGGAGCTACATCAACCCGCTGAGCCAGTTCTGCATCTATTTCTTCATCAAGGAGATCGTGATCGGGCGCGGGCAGTTCGAGAACTTCGCGGTGCACGTGTTCTGCGGCCTGATCGTCGTGCACTTCTTCACCGAGACGTTCAACGCCGGTACCCGCTCCATCGTGCGCAACAAGGCGCTGGTGCAGAAGATGGCGGTGCCCCGGGAGATGTTCCCGGTGGCCTCGATGCTGGTCTCGCTGTTCCACGTGGTGCCGCAGCTGGTGATCCTGGTCGTGGTGAGCCTGCTCTACGGCTGGACCCCGGACCCCGGGGGCATCGGCGCGCTCTTCTTGTCCCTGGGGATCGTGATGGTGCTGGGCACCGCGCTCGCCCTGCTCTTCAGCACCGCCAACGTGTTCTTCCGCGACTTCTCCAGCGCGGTCAACATCCTGACCAACTTCACCCGGTTCGGCGTGCCGATGATCTACCCCTACACGCTGGTGCAGGAGCGGTTCGGGTCCGCCGCCGAGTACTACCTCTGGAACCCGATGGCCAACGCCGTGCTGCTGGTGCAGCGCGGGTTCTGGGTCGGCACCACGTCCGACCCCGAGGAGACCGCGCGGGTGCAACTCCCGGGGAACCTGTTCGAGCTCGGGCTGTGGTCGCTGCTGGGCAGCGTCGTCCTGCTCGTCGTGGCGCAGCGCGTCTTCTCACGCCTCGAGCAGAGGATCCCGGAGCGCCTGTGAGCGACAGCATCGTGGTGGACCACGCCACCAAGAGCTTCACCCTGCGCTACCACCGCACGCTCAAGGACATCACCGTCGCGTTGTCGAGAGGCCGGGCGATCAGTGACACGTTCCAGGCCGTCGACGACGTCTCCTTCACCGTCCAGCAGGGCGAGTCGATCGGGCTGATGGGGCTGAACGGCTCCGGCAAGAGCACCCTGCTGAAGCTGATCATCGGCGTCATGCGGCCCGACGCCGGCGAGGTGCTCACCCGCGGCCGGGTGTCCGGGTTGATCGCCACCGGCGCCGGCTTCCACCCCCAGCTCACCGGCCGGGAGAACATCTTCCTCAACGCCGCCATCCTCGGGATGACCGAGCAGGAGACCCACGCGAAGTTCGACGACATCGTCGAGTTCGCCGAGGTGGGTCGCTTCCTCGAGACGCCGGTCGGGACCTACTCGTCGGGCATGTTCGCCCGGCTCGGCTTCGCGGTCGCCATCCATGTCGACTCCGACGTCTTCCTGGCCGACGAGGTCCTCGCGGTCGGGGACCGTCCGTTCAAGAAGAAGTGCCTCGAGCGCATGCAGGAGATCCGGCACAGCGGCCGCACGCTGTTCTACGTCAGCCACTCCGCCGGCTCCGTGCGCAAGATGTGCGACCGGGTGATCGTGCTGGAGAAGGGCAGGATCGCCTACGACGGCGACGTCGACGCCGGGATCCGCTACCTGGAGTACGACGAGCCGGGTCACCCCGACCTCGACGACGAGATCGGCGCGGACATCTAGGCCACCCGCCGGCCCTCCGGGACCCGGTCGGCTGGGGGTTCTGCCGCTGGGCGGGCTGGGCGGGCGGGCTGTCGTACGGGCGCAATGGTGGAGTTGCGACCGGGTTACTGACCGGTAGTCCGTCGTAGCTCCGCAATTGCGCGGCTCCGACCGCACCCACCGGCACCCACCCCCAGCCAGATCGGCACCGGCCCCTCGGCGTGTCGAGTGGAAATTACGTCGTTGTAGTTACTCAGATCCCCTTCCTCTGCCCTGTGGCGCGTGTGAAAGTTGCAGCCTCGTGTGACTCTTCCCCCGCACAAAGGCCCCCTTGATGTCCCTTCCCCCCGCCCGCTCCCGGGCCGGTTTGGTCTCCGCGTGCCAGCAGCTGCTCGCGCTCGGCGTGGTGCTGGCGGTGCTCACCCCCGCTGCGGGCGTGCTGTCCCTCGACGTCGTTCGTGAAGAGCCGGCCTCGTCGGCCGTCACCCTGCCGGGCACCGGGCGGGCGCCCGCCCCGGGCCCGGTGGCCGAGGCCGCCACCGTCCCGAGCGGGCCGGTCGACGCCGAGGTCGAGGACCACCAGCTCACCGCGCCCGTCGGAGCCCGGGTCGCCCCGGGTCGGCTGCAGGCCCGCACGCGGGCCGCCGACGGCGCCACGCAGGTGCGCAGCGAGCCGTTGGCGGTGCGTGACTTCGGCACCGTCGGCGTCACCTGGGCGCCGGGCACCGAGCTCGAGCACGACGCCGTCGGGGTGCGCTACCGCGACCGCGACGGCGCGTGGTCGCCGTGGACCGAGGCGGAGGTCGACGACGACCACGCCCCCGACCCCGGCTCGACCGAGGGTCAGCAGGCCCGCCCCGGCACGGACGCGGTCGTCGTCGGCGCCGTCGACGAGGTCCAGGTCCGGGTCAGCTCCGCCGGCCGCGCCCCCGCCGACCTGCAGGCCGTCGTGGTCGAGCCGGGGGAGGCGACCAGCACCGCCCGTGAGCTGCCCGCGATCGACACCGCGGGCGGGAGCGCCGCGGCGCCCACCGCCGGTGCTCAGGACGCCCTCGACCTGGCCGCCACCGGGTCCGCGCCGCGCCCGATGATCTACTCCCGCGCCCAGTGGGGCGCCGACGAGCGGCTGCGCGACGGCTCCCCGTCGTACGGCACCGTGAACGCCGGGTTCGTGCACCACACGGTCAACGCCAACGTCTACGACCGCGAGGACGTGCCGGGCATCCTGCGTTCGATCTACGCCTACCACACGCAAAGCCTCGGCTGGAGCGACATCGGCTACAACTTCCTGGTCGACCGCTTCGGGCGGATCTGGGAGGGCCGGTACGGCGGGGTCACCCGCGCGGTCGTCGGAGCCCACACGCTGAACTACAACTCCTACTCCTTCGCGATGTCCGCGGTCGGCAACTTCGACGTCGCCCGACCGCCGCAGGTCGTGCTGGACGCCTACGCGGCGCTGTTCGCCTGGAAGCTCGGGATCCACGGCGTGGACGCCGGCTCGACGCGCCAGCAGGTCGGCGCGCGGACCTTCGCGGCGATCAACGGCCACCGCGACGCCGGGTCGACCGCCTGCCCGGGCCGCTACCTCTACGAGAAGCTCGGGTCGATCCGCCAGGCCGCGAACGCGCTGCAGGAGGCCGACCCCGAGCCGGACCCCGAGCCGGACCCCGAGCCGGAGCCGGAACCGGCCCCGCTGGTCTCCGACCTGACCGGTGACGCTTACCCGGACCTGGTCCTGCGACGTGCTGCGGACCAGCAGGCGGTGGTCGTGCCCACCGGTGGTCTGACCGACTTCGGCCCCGCCGTCGAGGTGGAGGGCGACTGGGCGGGCTGGCCCGAGGTCGCCCTGAGCCGTGACCTGACCGGGGACGGCCGCGCCGACCTGCTGGCCCGGTCCGCGAGCGGCGCCACCGCCGTGGCCGCCGGCGCCGGCAAGGGCGTCTTCGCGGCGCCCGTCGCGGCGCCGGGTGGCCCGGACGCCGCCCACGACCTCGTGGTCCCGGTGGGTGACGCCGACGCGGACGGGTCCGCGGACCTCGTGGGCCGCCGCGCCGGCACGAGCCGCCTGGTCGCCTTCGTGGGTGACGGCGCCGGCGGCCTCACCGCGGAGCCCCTCGGCCTGGGCTGGGCCCGCTTCGAGCGGCTGCTGGCGGCCGGTGACCTCACCGGCGACGGCGACCCCGACCTGCTCGGCCAGCAGCCCGACGGCACCCTCTGGCTCCGCGCCGGCACCACGGGCCAGGACTACGCCGCGCCGCGGTCCGTGCCCGGCTCCTGGTCCCTCGACGACGTCGTCGTCCCCGGCGGCGACCTGACCCGCGACGGGCTCGACGACCTGGTCGTGCGGCGCGCCGCCGACGGCGTGACGGTGGTCGTGCCGGGACACGGCGACGGCACCCTGGGCGAGGGTCTGGGCCGCCTGGCCCGGATCCGCTCCGGGCAGGGCCTCACCGGCGGTCTGCAGGTCGGCGGGTCGCCGCGACCGGACCTGGTCCTGAGGCGGGGTGACCGGCTGGTGTGGCTGGCCAACCAGGGCACCACCGAGACGCTGCCGGTCGTCGAGACGGGCCTCGACCTCGCCGCGACCGCCCTCGTGCTCAACGCCGGTGACTGGGACGCCGACGGGGAGGGCGACCTCGTCACCCGCAGCGGGGGCGTGCTGTCGCTGCACCGCGGGGACGGCGCAGGCACCTTCGCGGACCCGCTCACGCTCGGTGGCGGCTTCGCCCGGGTCCGTGGCCTGCAGGCTGTCGGCGACGTCACGGGCGACGGTCGGGCCGACCTCGTCGGACGGCGCGACGGCGCCCTGCGCGTGTACCCCGGGGCCGGGGTGGACGGCATCGGCTCCGGCGTCGACCCCGACGGGGTCCGCGACCCGCGAGACGAGGTCGAGCGGGGGACGTACGCCTCCCTGGTCGTCGTCAGCGACCTGCGCGGCCAGGGACCGGCGGACCTGGTGGGCACCGACGCCGAGGGTCGGCTCTGGCTGCTCCCCGTCACCCGTCGCGGTGTCGGTGAGGCGCGGCTGCTGGCGGGCGCCACCGGGAGCGCCGACCGCCTGGGGTGACCCCCGGGCCCGCCCTCAGGGGTCGCCGGCCGTGGCCCGCTCCGCGGCGTACGTGGCCGCGAGCCGCGCCGGGTCGGCCCGGGCGACGAGGATCACCGAGCCACCGAGGACCAGCGGCCCGGTGAAGGAGGCCAGACCCGGTGGGGAAGCCGGGTTGGTCTCCGTGAGCAGGCGGTCGCCGTCGGTGAGCACGCTCCCGGCGGCGGCCGCCCGCCACAGGTCCCCCTGGGTGTGCTCCTCACCGTCGATCTCGACGGCCACGTCGTGGTGGCCGGGCGGGTCGAGCGGGGAGAACGCGTCGGGCTGGCCCCACACCTCGATCCCCACGTCGTGCACGCCCGGTGGCAGGGGCTCGGCGAAGCGCACGCCCATCGGACGCAGCGAGCAGGCCAGCACCGGGACGTCGTCGGCGTGCGCGGACCAGCGCGCGAGCCCGTCCGGCCCGCAGACGACGGCGTCACCGGGGTCGTCGCCCTCGAGGACGACGACCAGGCCGGCGGTCCAGGCCGCGCCGAGCAGCACCGGGCCGAGCCAGTGGACGGGCAGGTCCACCCGCAGCCGGTCGCCGCGCTCGAGGCCGTGCTCCTCGCAGAGCAGTGAGGCGGTCTTGGCGACCCAGTTGCCGTAGGTCGTCACCGAGAGCTCGACGCGCTCGTCGGTGGCGTGGTCGTAGAAGGTGACCAGCGGCCGGCCCGGGTCGTGGTCCAGGGCGCGGGCGAGCACGCCGGCGAAGGTGGACGGCGGGGTCGGAGGCATCGGGGCCACCCTAGGAGGCCGCCGGGCCGCTGTCTCCTAGGGTGACGACCATGTCGCCGACGTCCTCCGTGCCGCACCTGTGGGCCGTCGTCCCGGCCGGGGGTGCCGGCACCCGGCTGTGGCCGCTGTCGCGCCGGCACGAGCCGAAGTTCCTGCGCGACCTGACCGGCGGCGGGCGCTCGCTGCTGCAGTCCACGTACGACCGGCTGGTCCCGCTGGTCGAGGACCGGTTCCTGGTCGTCACCGGCGCGGCGCACCGCGACGCCGTGGTGGGACAGCTGGGTGCCCTCGACCCGGCCGCGGTGCTGGCGGAACCCTCGCCCCGGGACTCGATGGCCGCGATCGGCCTGGCGGCGGCGCTGCTCGAGCAGCGCGACCCGGGGGCCGTGCTGGGCTCTTTCGCCGCCGACCACGTGATCCGCGACGAGCCGGCCTTCCACGAGGCGGTGGTCGCCGCGGCGGAGGTGGCCCGCCGCGACCTGCTGGTGACGATCGGCATCGAGCCGACCCACGCCTCCACGGCCTTCGGCTACCTGCGCGTGGGGGAGCCGCTCCCGGGGTCGGGGGCCTACCGCGTCGAGTCGTTCGTCGAGAAGCCGTCGGAGCCGGTCGCTCGCGGCTACCTCCGCGACGGGCGCTACCGGTGGAACGCCGGGATGTTCGTCGTGCGTCCCACGGTGCTGCTGGACCTGCTCGCCCGCTGGCACCCCGACTTCGCCCGCGACCTGCGGGCGCTGGCCGCCGGCGGCACCGAGGGGCTCGCCGATCGCCTGGCGACGGGGTGGGACGCGCTGCCCGGGATCGCGCTCGACCACGCGGTCGCCGAGCCGGCCG
>JBKJPE010000180.1:0-14260 GCA_046595185.1 Nocardioides sp. | reverse complement strand
GGGGTGTCCTCGACGTGCGCGGCGGGCACGCCCGACGCGTCCACGGCATCCGGCACGGGGACCTGCACGGCCTCGACGTTGGCCGCGTAGTCGCAGTTGGTGCAGCGCACGTAGGTGTCCTCGCCGACCGCGGCCTTGGCCAGGAACTCCTCCGAGCGCGAGCCGCCCATGGCGCCCGAGGTGGCCCTCACCACGACGTAGTCGAACCCGAGCCGGTCGAAGATCCGGACGTAGGCGTCGCGGTGCGCCTGATAGCTGGTCTCGAGCCCGGCGTCGTCGACGTCGAAGGAGTAGGAGTCCTTCATGACGAACTCGCGCCCGCGCAGCACCCCGGCGCGGGGCCGTGCCTCGTCGCGGTACTTGGTCTGCACCTGGTAGAGCGACAGGGGCAGGTCCTTGTAGGAGGAGTAGAGGTCCTTCACCAGGAGGGTGAACATCTCCTCGTGGGTCGGCCCGAGCAGGTAGTCGCCGCCCTTGCGGTCCTTCAGCCGGAAGATGCCGTCGCCGTACGTCGTCCACCGGTTGCTGGCCTCGTACGGCTCGCGCGGCAGCAGGGCGGGGAAGGACAGCTCCTGGGCGCCGATGGCGTCCATCTCCTGGCGTACGACCCGCTCGACCTTGCGGAGCACCCTCAGGCCCAGGGGCAGCCACGAGTAGATGCCGGGCGCGACGCGGCGGATGTAGCCGGCACGGACGAGCAGGCGGTGGCTCGGCACCTCGGCGTCCGCGGGGTCGTCCCTCAGCGTGCGCACGAACAGGCTGGACATCCGCGTGATCATGCGCTCAGCGTAGGGGCCGGGCGCCGGGCCGTAGCAACCAGTTCCCGCGCCGCCGGGCGGCCTGGCTCAACGCCCGCGGGCCACGCGCACCGCGATCGCCACCAGCGGCGCCTGGAGCGGTACGCGGGCCAGCGTGCCGGCCCGCCAGGCCCCGCTGCGGCTGCGGCGGCCGTCGAGGGCCATCTGCACGTTGCCGGGCAGGATCGCCGCGAGCAGCGCGACGGTCGCCCAACCGCCGGCCCGCCGGGTGGCGGGGTGCAGCACCGCGCCCGCGCAGCCCAGCTCGGCCAGGCCGGAGAGGTGGACGGTGCGACGCGGCCCGACCGGGACCCACGACGGCACCAGCGGCTCGAAGACCTGCGGCCGCACCAGGTGGACGACCCCACTGGTCAGGAAGGCACCGGTCAGCACACGGGCGGGCAGGGTCAGCGGGGCGGCGGCGCGGGTCACCTGCTCACCGTAGGGGCCACCCGGGGTCAGAACATGACGGTCGAGAAGCGGGCGGTCTCGACGAAGCCGGCGCCGGCGTACGCCCGGCGGGCGGAGGTGTTCCACTCGTTGACGTAGAGCGAGACGGTGGGGGCGATGTCGGCCTGCACCAGGGTGGCCACGGCGGCCATCCCGGCGGTGGCCAGTCCCCGGCCGCGGTACGCCGGCGGGACGTAGACGCCCTGGATCTGCGCCGCGGTCCCCGTCGCACAGGCCACCTCGGCCTTGAAGACCAGCTCGTCACCGTCGTACCGGGCGAAGGACCAGCCACGGTCCACCAGCTGGGCCACCCGCGTGCGGTAGAGGTCGGAGCCGCCCTGCTCGGGCGACACGCCGACCTCCTCGGTGTACATCGCCACGCAGGCCGGGTAGAGGGTGTCCATGTCGTCGCGGGTGGTGCGCCGCACCCCGGGGTCGATCTCGACGGCGGGCGCGCCGGCCAGCTCGAGGTGCGGCTGGAGCCACCGCCGCTCCCGCGGCCGGCCCCAGGTGCGCGCGGTCTGGTTCCAGAAGGCCCGCACCGGCTCGTGGAGGCCCACCAGCGTCGAGGCGTTGCGGTGCACGCTCAGCGCCTTCTCGGCGAAGACGCGTGCGTCCTCCTCGTCGGCCTGCACCGGCACGATGTTGGCGCCGCTGTGGCAGGCGGCGACCAGCTCGCCGTCGCGGTAGCGGCCCCACATCTCCCCGCCCAGCCAGCGCGGCTCGAGCCGCGTGGTCGCGGCGCGGTGCAGCACGAAGACGTTGACGACGGGGTCGCGGCCCGCGAGCGCACCGAACTCCTCGAGGTCGTCGGGGCCGAGCACGCGGACCCCGTGACGGGTGGGCACCCGCCCGACCCTAGTGGGCGGCGGGAGGGGGGACCGGCGCCGGCCCGGGCCCCGGCGCCGTCGGCGCCGCGTGCTTGGCTGAGGCGATGACGAGCACCCCTGCCGGACCTCCCGTGGCGCTGGTCGCCGGCGCCACCCGCGGCGCGGGCCGCGCCCTGGCCGTCGAGCTGGGCCGGGCGGGCTTCCACGTCTACGCCACGGGCCGTTCCAGCCGTACGACGGGACCCTCGGAGATCGGCCGCGCGGAGACCATCGAGGAGACCGGTGAGCTGGTGGTGGCGGCCGGGGGGTCGGCGAGCGCCGTCGTCGTCGACCACGAGGACCCCGATTCGGTGGCCGCGCTGGTGGCGCGGGTGGGCACCGAGCGTGGTCGTCTCGACGTGCTGGTCAACGACGTCTTCGGGGGCGACCGCTACGCGCAGTGGGACGTCCCGCTGTGGGAGCACGACCTCGCCGGTGGCGGCCGGATGCTGCGGATGGGGTTGTGGACCCACCTGGTCACCGCCCATCACGCCCTGCCGCTGCTGCTGCGGACCGCTGCCTCGACCGGGCGCGACGGGCTGCTGGTCGAGATGACCGACGGCACGGCCGAGGTCAACGCCGCCTACCGCGAGAGCGTCGGCTTCTACTACGACCTGGTGAAGGCCGGGGTCGGGCGGATCGTGCTCGGTCTCACCCACGAGCTGCGCGACCACCCGGTCACGGCGTTGGCCGTCACTCCCGGGTGGCTGCGCTCGGAGCAGATGCTGGAGGGCTTCGGGGTCAGCGAGACGACCTGGCGCGACGCGCTGGAGCGGGTGCCCGGGTTCGCGATCTCGGAGTCGCCGACCTACGTGGCCCGCGGGGTCGCCGCACTGGCCGCCGACCCGGGGCACGGCCGCTTCGCGGGGCGGACGCTGACGTCGTACGACCTGGCCACGACCTACGACCTGACCGACGTCGACGGCTCGCGCCCCGACTGCTGGGGCTACCTCGCCCGGCACGGTCTCACGGAGCAGAGCGGGGAGGGCGTGGCGGACTTCCGCTGAGCCCGGTTGTCGAGCCCGGTGGTCGGGGTCAGCTGACCGACACCTGCGCGCCGGCGCCGTCGACGGCCTCCATGCCCTCGGCGATGCGCATGGCCTCCTCGATCAGGGTCTCCACGATCTGGGACTCCGGGACGGTCTTGACGACCTCGCCCTTGACGAAGATCTGGCCCTTGCCGTTGCCGGAGGCGACGCCGAGGTCGGCCTCGCGGGCCTCGCCGGGACCGTTGACGACGCAGCCCATGACGGCGACGCGGAGCGGGACCTCGAGGCCCTCCAGCCCCGCGGTCACCTCGTCGGCGAGCTTGTAGACGTCGACCTGGGCACGGCCGCAGGAGGGGCAGGAGACGATCTCGAGGCGGCGCGGCTTGAGGTTCAGCGACTCCAGGATCTGCAGGCCCACCTTGACCTCCTCCACCGGCGGGGCGGACAACGAGACCCGGATGGTGTCGCCGATGCCCATCGACAGCAGGTGGCCGAAGGCGACGGACGACTTGATCGTGCCCTGGAAGGCCGGGCCGGCCTCGGTGACGCCCAGGTGCAGCGGCCAGTCGCCCTCGGCGGCAAGCATCTCGTAGGCCCGGACCATCACCACGGGGTCGTTGTGCTTCACCGAGATCTTGAAGTCGCGGAAGCCGTGCTCCTCGAAGAGGCCGGCCTCCCACTTGGCCGACTCGACCAGCGCCTCGGGCGTGGCCTTGCCGTACTTCTCCAGGAGCCGCTTGTCGAGCGAGCCGGCATTGACCCCGATCCGGATGCTCGTGCCGTGGTCCTGCGCGGCGCGGGCGATCTCCTTGACCTGGTCGTCGAACTTGCGGATGTTGCCCGGGTTGACCCGGACCGCGGCGCACCCGGCCTCGATGGCGGCGAAGACGTACTTGGGCTGGAAGTGGATGTCGGCGATGACGGGGATCTGCGACTTGGTCGCGATGGCCGTCAGCGCGTCGGCGTCGTCCTGGCTCGGGCAGGCCACCCGCACGATGTCGCAGCCCGACGCGGTGAGCTCGGCGATCTGCTGCAGGGTGGCGTCGATGTCACTGGTCAGCGTGGTCGTCATCGACTGCACCGAGATCGGATGGTCGCTGCCGACCCCGACCTTGCCGACCTGGATCTGACGGGTCCGGCGACGCGGCGCGAGCACCGGCGCGGGTGCTGCGGGCATGCCGAGGCTGACGGTGCTCATGCTCCCGAGCGTACTGGCCGGGCGTCACCGTCCCTCCCCCCGGCGGCGGGCCGCCGACGGCCGTGCCGCACCGACCGCGCCGCGGACGTCATCTGGATGGTGGGGACGTGTCCACTGTCCGCATGACGTCCGGGGCGGCCCGGACTCAGGCGGTCGGGGCTCAGGCGGCCCGGGCCCACCCACCGAGGCGCAGGGCGTCCTCCACCTGGTCCAGGAACATCTCCGGCTGCAACCGGAGTCCCAGCAGCGGGATCCGCAGCACCGTGTCCCCGCTCAGCACCAGGGCGTTCTGGCGCAGGGCGTCGGCCGCGACCTGGTCCACCCAGGTGTGGTGGATGCCGTCCACCTCGACGACCACGCGGTAGGAGGACCAGTAGAGGTCGAGGTAGTAGCGACCCCGGGCGTCGCGTCGCAGGACCTGCCGGTCCGGGACCGGCAGGCCACGGGCACCGAGGGCTCGTACGACGTCGAGCTCACCCAGGGACCTCGCCCCCGCTAGCAGCTCGAGGACGACCTCGTGGAGGAGCAGACGGCGACGGTCGCGCCGGACCCGCAGCACCTCACGGCCGAGCAGCTCCGGCGTGGTGAGGCCCTGCTGGACGGTGGCGATCAGCAGGTAGGTCGCCTGCCGCTCGGTCGCCGCCCACAGCGCCCCGCGGACGGCAGCGACCTCGGGGCGGGTACGCGGCGGCCCCCCGCGGGTGACGACGTCGGCGGCCGACCACCGGCGGGTCTGCCGCACGTCGTAGACCGCGGAGCGCCGCACCCGGGCACCACGCGGCACGGACACCCGGATGCGGTCGACCTCGTAGCGCTGCAGCCCGGCCGCGACCAGGGCCGCCGCACCGTCGAGGCAGGCGCGGGGGCCGCCCTGGAACACCGCCGCCCACCGGTGCGCGTCCTGACTCATCGGCCCGGTGTACAGACACACCGACTGGTCCCCGACCCGGGTCCACCGCCGGGCACGGACCTCGCCCAGGACCTGCCACCGCGTCACGCCGAGGCCGTAGAGGTCGCGGCGCGACATCACGCCACCCTGTCGCGCCCCCCAGGCGCGCACCTCCCGGAGCAGCGGGGCGTCGAGCGACGAGGTCAGGACCATGCCCTGCAGCGTCGCCACGACGGCCGCGTGCCGTGGCTGGCCCGACGGCACCGGGGGAGGGCGGGCCCGCCGCCTGCCGCTGTGGACGGCTGGCGGGCCGCCGGTCCGCCTCGCCAGCCGCGACGTCATGCGATGGGTGGAGGCGTGTCCACGATGTGTATGACGTCCCGGGCGGGCGGGCGGGCGGGAGGGGTGAGGCGGAGGGTCAGCCGGCCAGCGAGATCGGCGCGACCACGTCACCGATGATCAGCACCACGCCCATCACCATCAGCGCCAGGCCGAACCCGTACGCGACCGGCAGCATCCGGGCCACGTCGACGTAGCCGGGGTCGGGGCGGCGGCGGAGCCAGGCCAACCGCCGGCGTAGGGACTCCCACGCCGCGCCGGCGATGTGGCCGCCGTCGAGCGGGAGCAGCGGGACGAAGTTGAAGACGCCGATGAACAGGTTGAAGCCGGCCACCAGCGCCAGCAGGCTGAACGCCCGGTCGCTCGCCGGCGCCGCGGTCGTCGAGGCCGTCTCTCCCGCGATCCGACCACCCCCGACGATGCTGACCGGGCTGTCCGGCTGCCGCTCCTCGACCCCCACGATGGCCTGGCCGACCTCGTAGACCTTGACCGGCAGCGTCGCGATCGCCTGGACGGTGTCGACGGTCAGCGAGGCCATCCGCTGGATCGTGTAGAGCGGGCCGCCGCTCGGCACCAGCACCTCGGCCTCCGGGGAGACCCCGAGGAAGCCGACCTCGGTCAGCGTCTCGTCCTCGCTGGTGGCGTCGTCGGGACGCAGCTCCACGGTCGTGCTGGTGCGACCGACCTCCCGCTCCCCGTCCCGCTCGTAGCCGATGACGGCCGCACCCGCAGCGTTGTCGCGGATCAGGTCGCGCAGCTGGTCCCAACCGCCCACCGCGGTGCCGTTGAAGTCGGTGATCGTGTCGCCGGGCCGGAGCCCGGCCTCGTACGCCGGGGCCTCGGGGTCGCCCTCGCGGCAGTCGAGGCGCTGCTCGGTGTAGGGGATGACGCAGCGCGACACCTCGGCGACCACGGGCCGCCCGGGGGCCGGCTCGACACTCGCGGCGCTCATGTCGCCGTAGGTGCTGAAGACGGTCCAGAACAGCAGGAAGGCGATCAGGATGTTGACGCTCGGCCCGCCGGCCATGACCACGATCTTCTTCCAGGGCGGCATCTTGTAGAACAGCCGCTCCTCGTCCGCGGCGGTGATCGTCTCGTACTCCGCGGAGCGGGCGTCGGAGACCAGCTGGGTGAACAGCCCCGTGTTGGACTTGCGGACCTGGTGGACCTCGCGGCCCTGCTCGTCGTGCTCGACGGGCCCGGGCGGCTCCTCGGCCCCGGGCGGCAGCATCCCGACGATCTTGACGTAGCCGCCGAGCGGGATCGCCTTGACGCCGTACTCCGTCTCACCGACCTGCCGGCTCCAGACGGTGGGCCCGAAGCCGATGAAGTACTGCGTGACCTTCCCGCCGAACCGCTTGGCCGGGACCATGTGGCCGAGCTCGTGCAGGCCGATCGAGACCAGGATCGCCCCGACGAAGAAGACGACCCCGGCGGTGTAGAGCAGCACGGTCGTCACGTTCCGGTCCTCTCGATCACCCGCGTGGCCTCGGACCGCGCCCAGGCGTCGGCAGCGAGCACGTCGTCCACGGTGAGGTCTGCAGGCGAGCCTACGTCGTGGCGCGTGACCACGGCGGCCACCGCGTCGACGATGCCGGTGAACCGCAGCCGACCCTCCCGGAAGGCGGCCACGCAGACCTCGTTGGCCGCGTTGTACGCCGCCGGCGCGGTCCCCCCGCGACGACCGGCCTCGCGGGCCAGCGCCACGGCCGGGAAGGCCTCCTCGTCGAGCGGGGCGAAGTCCCACGTCTGCGGGCGCGACCAGTCGACCGGCGGGGCAGCGCCGGTGACCCGCTCGGGCCACGACAGGCCGAGGGCGATCGGGATCCGCATCGTCGGTGGGCTGGCCTGCGCCAGGGTCGAGCCGTCCCGGAACTCCACCATGGAGTGCACGACGCTCGTCGGGTGGACCACCACGACGATGTCGTCGTAGGGCACGCCGAAGAGCAGGTGCGCCTCGATCACCTCGAGACCCTTGTTGACCAGCGTCGCGGAGTTGATGGTGATCACCGGCCCCATGTCCCAGGTGGGGTGCGCCATCGCCTGCTCGACGGTGACGTCGTGGAGGTCGGCGCGGGCCCGGCCGCGGAACGGCCCGCCGCTGGCGGTGAGCACCAGGCGGCGCACGTCGGCCGCGGTGCCGGCGCGCAGGCACTGCGCCACCGCGCTGTGCTCGGAGTCGACGGGCACGACCTGGTCGGGCGCGGCGCGGTCCATGACCAGCGGCCCGCCCATCACCAGCGACTCCTTGTTGGCCAGCGCCAGCGTGCGGCCGGCCTCCAGCGCGGCGAGGGTCGGCCGCAGCCCGACGGCCCCGGTGATCGCGTTCAGGACCACGTCGCACGGCACGGTGGCGGCCTCGACCGAGGCCTGCTCCCCCAGCCCGGTGACGAGGTCGTCGCCGAGCTCGGGCGCCGCGGCCCGGCACCGGGCGACCTGCTCCTCGAAGAGCTCCGGGTTGCTCCCGCCTGCGGTCAGCCCGACGACGCGGAAGCGGTCCGGGTCGGCACCGACCAGGTCGAGGGCCTGGGTGCCGATGCTGCCGGTGGAGCCGAGGATGACCACGTCGCGTCGCACCCGGCCAGTGTCGCAGCCTGACCGTCTCGCGCGATCGGCCGTAGCATCGGGTCATGACGCAGACACTGACCGGCGGGCCCGGGCTGACGCAGCAGCGGAACCTCGTCACGGAGGTCCCGGGACCGCGCTCGCGCGAGCGGCTGGCCCGCAAGAAGACCCACGTGGCCGACGGCGTCGGCACCGCCCTGCCGGTGTTCGTGGAGGCCGCCGGCGGCGGGGTGCTGCGCGACGTCGACGGCAACACGCTGATCGACCTCGGCTCCGGCATCGCCGTGACCACGGTGGGCAACAGCGCCGAGGCCGTCGTACGACGGGTGCGCGAGCAGCTCGACGCCTTCACCCACACCTGCTTCATGGTCACCCCGTACGACGCCTACGTCGACGTGTGCGAGGCCCTCGCCGAGGTCACCCCGGGCGACCACGCCAAGAAGTCCGCGCTGTTCAACTCGGGCTCCGAGGCGGTCGAGAACGCCGTCAAGATCGCCCGGGTCGCGACCGGGCGTGACGCCGTCGTGGTCTTCGACCACGCCTACCACGGCCGCACCAACCTCACGATGGCCATGACCGCGAAGAACATGCCCTACAAGAGCGGCTTCGGGCCCTTCGCGTCCGAGGTCTACCGCGCCCCGCTGTCCTACCCCTACCGCGACAGCGGCCTCGACGGTCCGGCCGCCGCCCGGCGTGCGATCGACACGATCGAGAAGCAGATCGGCGCCGACAACCTCGCCGCCCTCGTCATCGAGCCGATCCAGGGCGAGGGCGGGTTCATCGTCCCGGCCGACGGCTTCCTGCCGACGCTCGTGGAGTGGTGCCAGGCGAACGGCGTCGTCTTCGACCACGCCTACCACGGCCGCACCAACCTCACGATGGCGATGACGGCCAAGGTGATGCCCTACAAGCACGGCTTCGGGCCGTTCGCCGCCGAGGTGTATCGCGCGCCGATGTCCTACCCGCTGCGCGACGGGCTCGGGGGCGAGGAGGCCGCCGCCCGCGCCATCGAGGTGGTCGAGAAGCAGGTCGGCGCCGACAACCTGGCGTGCATGGTCATCGAGCCCGTCCAGGGCGAGGGCGGTTTCGTGGTGCCCGCGCCGGGCTTCCTGCCCGCGCTGGCGCGGTGGTGCCGCGAGCACGGCGTCGTGCTGGTGGCCGACGAGGTCCAGTCGGGTTTCTGCCGCACCGGTGACTGGTTCGCCTGCGACCACGAGGGCGTCGTGCCCGACCTCGTGACGACCGCCAAGGGCATCGCCGGTGGGCTCCCGCTGGCCGCGGTCACCGGCCGCGCCGAGCTGATGGACGCCGTGCACACCGGCGGCCTGGGTGGCACCTACGGCGGCAACCCGCTGGCCTGCGCGGCCGCCCTCGGCGCGCTGGAGGAGATGCGCACCCACGACCTCGTGGGCCGGGCCCGTGAGGTCGGCACGATCCTGCACGAGCGTCTGGCCGCGCTGGCCGCCGAGCACGCGGTCGTGGCCGAAGTACGCGGCCGCGGCGCCATGGTCGCGGTCGAGCTGTGCGTGCCCGGCACCACCGAGCCCGACGCCGCCCGGACGGCCGCCGTCGCCGCGGCCTGCCACGCCGCCGGGGTGGTGGTGCTGACCTGCGGCACCTTCGGCAACGTGCTGCGGCTGCTGCCGCCGCTGTCGACCACGGACGCGCTGCTGCACGAGGGCCTCGACGTGCTGGCGGAGGCGTTCGCCACCACGGCCTGACGTCCTCGGGCCAGGTCCTGTCGTGTGTCGGTCGTCACGAGTAGCCTCGCCGCGCCGCCGGCGACTCCCCGCCGGCGCACCGACCCCTCGGGGGACCCATGCTCCGCACCCTGGCCGCCTCGGCCGCCGCCGCCCTCGCCCTGACCCTGCTGCCGACAGCGCCGACCGCCGCGGCGCCGTCCGGCGCGGACGACCCGTCACGGCGTGCTGCGGCCCGCGCCGCGACCACCGCCGCGGTCGCGGGCGGCTTCTACGACCCGCCCGCCGACCTCTCGGGGCCGCCCGGCCGGGTGCTCAAGCAGCAGCCGACCGAGACCGTGCTGACGCCCGGAGACGTCCCGGCGCGTGCGCAACGGCTGATGTACACCAGCCGTGGCGCCCACGGCGAGCCCACCGCGGTGACCGGCACGCTGATCACCCCGACCACCGCATGGGTCGGCCCCGGTGAGCGGCCGCTGATCTCCTTCGCGGTCGGCACCCAGGGCATGGCCGACCGGTGCGCGCCCTCGCGGCAGCTGCAGGCCGGCTCGGAGTACGAGTCGCTGTTCCTCGGCGGCCTCCTCGCGCGGGGCTACACCGTCGTCGTCACCGACTACGAGGGCCTCGGAACCCCGGGCACCCACGCCTACGTCAACACCGTCGCGCTGGGCCGCAACGTCCTCGACGCGGTCCGGGCCGCGACCCGGGTCGCGACCGATGCCGTCCCGACCTCGGCCCCGGTCTTCACCGCGGGCTACTCCGAGGGCGGCAACGCCTCCGCCGGTGCGCTCGAGCAGGCGGCGGGCTACGCGCCCGGCCTCAACCTCGTCGGCGGGTACGCCGGCGCGGTCCCGGCCGACCTCGCCGAGGTCGCCGGGCCGTTGGACCGGTCGGTCTACGCCGCGTTCCTCCTGTACTCCGTGGCCGCGCTCGACGCCGACTACCCGGGTCTGGACATCGCGGGGCTGCTGAACGAGGAGGGCCGCCGGGCCGTGCGCGCCGCGGAGCGGACCTGCACCGACGACGGCATCATCGAGCTGGCCTTCACCGACTCGCGCGACCTGACCCGCAGCGGCCGCCCGATCACCGAGCTGCTCTCCCGCCCCGACATCGCCCGTGTGCTCGAGCGGCTCCGGGTCGGCGACCGGGCGCCGCAGGTGCCGGTGCTGATGACCCACACCCGCCTCGACGACGTCGTGCCCTTCGCGCAGGCCCGCACCGCGGCTGCGCAGTGGTGCGCCGGCGGCGCGACCGTGGCCTTCCGGGCCGGGGTCGCTCCGACCCACGTCGGCGGGGCCGTGGAGTCCTACCCCCGGGCGCTGGCCTGGCTGGAGGACCGAGTCCAGGGCCGACCCGCCCCCAGCACCTGCTGAGCCGGCACCGGCGGGGGTCGAGGACCCCCGCCGTAAACCTGTTGCCACAGACGCCCCGACGGCCCCACCCTGGGGCCGTCCGTCCGTCCGAGAGGAGCACGACATGTCGACGACTGCCCGCGGCCTGCCCGCCGACCCGACCCACCTCTCCCGACGGAGCACCCCACGCGATGACGCACGACCCCACGGCCACCAACACCGAGCCCGACGCTGCCCCTGACCCCCGTTTCACCTTCTCCTTCACCGCCTACGACGACCTCGCCGACGGCCGACGCTGGTCCACCTGGCTCGAGGTCGACCCGCTCTGCCGCGGGCCGGAGCCGCGCCCCGACTGGGTGGTGACCTCCCAGGGCGCGGTCGACACCGAGCTCGGCGTCCTGAAGACCGGCAAGGAGGCCGACGTCCACCTGCTGGAGCGCGCCGACCCCCACGACCCCGCCCACGGCGTCGTGATGGCGGCGAAGCGGTACCGCTCCGCCGAGCACCGCACCTTCCACCGCGCCGCCGGCTACACCGAGGGCCGCAGCGTCCGGCGCTCGCGCGACGAGCGGGCGCTCAAGCGGGGCAGCACCTGGGGCCGCCAGGTCGCGGCCGGGGAGTGGGCGGTGGCGGAGTGGGACGCGCTGGTGCGCTGCCACCGCCTCGGGCTGCCGGTGCCCTACCCGGTCCAGGTCGACGGCACCGAGCTCCTCCTGGAGTGGATCACGGTGGAGACCGAGGACGGCCCGGTGACGGCACCACGGCTCGCGCAGGCCCGGCCGGGCCCGGCCCTGCTGGCGTCGTACTTCGATCAGCTGCGCGAGGCGATGACGACGCTCGTCCACGCCGGACTGGTGCACGGCGACCTGTCGGCCTACAACCTGCTGGCGGCGGGGGACCGTCTGGTCGTCATCGACCTGCCCCAGGTGGTCGACCTGGTCGGCAACCTGAACGGCGCCGACTACCTGATGCGCGACTGCACGAACGTGTGCGCGTGGTTCCGGGCCCGGGGACTCGACGTCGACGAGCACGCGTTGTTCGGCGACCTGATGGCCCACGCCTTCTAGGGAGCCAGCTCCTGGATGCCCCACGGGGCGCCGTACTCGGTGAGCAGGTCCAGGAACGGCACCGCGTCGAAGGCCTCCGGGCCGAGCACGCCGGCGCCGCTCCAGGTGCCGCGGGCGAGCAGCTCCAGGGCCACCACGGGGTTGACCGCGGTCTGCCAGACCACGCACTGGTGGCCGTACTCCTGCATCGTCCACTCGTTGTCGACCACGTGGTAGAGGTAGGTCGAGCGGGGCTCGCCGTCCTTGCCGGTGCCGGTCACCCACAAACCGGCGCAGGTCTTGCCGGTCATCAGCGGGCCGATGGTGGCGGGGTCGGGCAGGCAGGCCGCGACCACGTCGCGCGGGGAGACCTCGACGCCCTTGACACGGACCGTGTCGGTGGAGTCCAGGCCGAGGGTGTGCAGGGTGCGGAGGATGGTGATCATCTCCTCCCCCAGGCCGTACTTGAACGTCGCGCGGCGGCAGTCGACCCAGCGCGGCATGAGGAGCACCTCCTCGTGCTCGACGTTGACGCACTCGACCGGCCCGATGCCCTCGGGGAAGTCGAAGACCTCGGGCTCGCTGAACGGCGCGGTCGTGTGCCAGGCGCCGTCCTGCCACACCACCGGCGGGTTGAGGCACTCCTCGATGGTGGTCCACATCGAGAACGACGGCGCGAAGATCTCCGCGCCGGTCTCGTCGCGCACCACGAGGTTGGCGCCGTCGCGGGTGCCGAGCTCGTCGATCTCCGAGAACAGGTGGTCGGCGGCGTACCGGGCGAACACGTCGGAGAGACCGGGCTCGACGCCGATGCCGACCAGCGCGAGCCGGCCGGCGTCCTCCCAGGCGCCCGCCCGGGCGAACTGCTCGTCGCCGAGCTTGACCCCGGGGGTCTCGTACGGCGTCTCCGGGTGCGGCCGGGACAGCGACATCGCCATGTCGAGGTAGTCGGCGCCGGCGGCCAGCGCACCGTCGAAGAGCGGCATGTCGAAGACGGGGTCGACGGCGTTCATCAGGTGGGTGACGCCGTGCTCGCGACACAGCGCGGTGACCGCGTCGGCGTCGGAGGCGTCGAGCTGCGCGGCCGTGAACCGTGCGTCGACGGCCGCGGCCCGCTCTGCCCGGGCCAGGTCGTAGTCGGCGACCACGATCGTCTCGAAGAAGTCACGGCGCGCGGCGATGGCCGCGAACGCCCCGCCGACGCCCCCGGCGCCGGCCAGCAGGATCCTCATCAGGCGCGTTCCCTCACTCGCCGATGTAGGACATGACGTGCTTCAGGCGCGTGTAGTCCTCCAGGCCGTACATGGACAGGTCCTTGCCGTAGCCGGAGTGCTTGAACCCCCCGTGGGGCAACTCGGCCACGATCGGGATGTGGGTGTTGATCCATACCGCGCCGAAGTCCAGCCGCTTGGCCGTCCGCATCGCCCGGCCGTGGTCCCGGGTCCACACCGAGGAGGCCAGGCCGTACTTCACGCCGTTGGCCCAGCGCAGCGCCTCGCCCTCGTCGGAGAACCGCTGCACGGTGATGACGGGGCCGAAGATCTCCTCCTGCACCTGCTCGTCGTCCTGGCGCAGCCCGGACAGCACGGTGGGCTCGTAGAAGTAGCCCCGCTCGCCCTGCCGGCTGCCACCCGCGCGGACCTCGGCGTGGTCGGGCAGCCGGTCGACCATGCCGGAGACCCGGGCGAGC
Source organism: Nocardioides sp. (assembly GCA_046595185.1). Taxonomy (GTDB): domain Bacteria; phylum Actinomycetota; class Actinomycetes; order Propionibacteriales; family Nocardioidaceae; genus Nocardioides. Next base: position 376 of record JBKJPE010000180.1, on the reverse strand, counting down.
TGGTCGGCGTTGTTGAGCGGGCCGTAGAGGACGTCCTCGTCGTCGGGCATGCCGGTGCGCGTGCCTCGCGCCTGCTCGGCGAGGGCGGCCACGAACTCGTCGTGCACGCCGGGCCCGACCAGCACCCGGGTGGCGGCGGTGCAGTCCTGGCCGGCGTTGAAGTAGCCCGCAGCGGCGATGCCCTCGGCGGCGGCGGCGACGTCGGCGTCGTCGAAGACGATCACCGGCGCCTTGCCACCGAGCGCGAGGTGGACCCGCTTCACGTCGGCTGCCGCGGCGCCCGCGACCTCAAGCGCACCCACCTCGAGCTCGGAGGCAAGGCGCCCGTGGTCGTCTTCGACGACGCCGACATCGCCGCGGCCGCCGAGGGGATCGC
>JBKJPE010000126.1:0-13449 GCA_046595185.1 Nocardioides sp. | reverse complement strand
CACGGCCCACCAGGCCGAGAGCGTCGCCGAGCGCGTCATGGACTCCGGTGACCTCGAGCGCGAGAAGGGCATCACGATCCTCGCGAAGAACACCGCGGTCCGCCGCAAGGACCTGCTGATCAACATCATCGACACCCCCGGTCACGCCGACTTCGGGGGCGAGGTCGAGCGTGGCCTCTCGATGGTCGACGGCATTGTGCTGCTGGTGGACGCCTCCGAGGGCCCCCTGCCGCAGACCCGCTTCGTGCTCCGCAAGGCGCTGAACGCCGACATGCCGGTGATCCTGGTGGTCAACAAGACCGACCGCGGCGACGCGCGCATCGCCGAGGTCGTCGACGAGACCTACGAGCTGTTCATGGACCTGCTCGACGACTCCCACTCCCAGGACGCGCTCGACTTCCCGGTCGTGTACGCCTCCGGCCGTGCCGGCATCGCCTCGCTCGTGGCGCCCGAGAACGCGAGCATGCCCGAGGGCAACGACCTCGAGCCGCTGTTCAAGACGATCCTCGACACCATCCCGGCCCCGACCTACACCGAGGGCGCGCCGCTGCAGGCTCACGTCACCAACCTCGACGCCTCCCCGTTCCTGGGCCGCCTCGCGCTGCTGCGCATCCACGAGGGCGAGCTGAAGAAGGGTCAGACCGTGGCCTGGATGCGTCGCAACGGTGAGGTCAAGAACGTCCGCGTGACCGAGCTGCTGGTCACCGAGGGCCTCGAGCGCAAGGCCGGCGACCATGCCGGCCCCGGTGACATCGTGGCCATCGCCGGCATCCCCGACATCACGATCGGCGAGACCCTGGCCGACCCGGAGAACCCCGTCGCGCTGCCGCTGATCCACGTCGACGAGCCGGCCATCTCGATGACCATCGGCACGAACACCTCTCCCCTGGTGGGTCGCACCAAGGGTGGCAAGGTCACCGCGCGCCTGGTCAAGGACCGCCTCGACGCCGAGCTGGTCGGCAACGTCTCGCTGCGGATCCTGCCCACCGAGCGCCCCGACGCGTGGGAGGTCCAGGGCCGCGGCGAGCTGGCGCTGGCGATCCTGGTCGAGCAGATGCGTCGCGAGGGCTTCGAGCTGACCGTGGGCAAGCCGCAGGTGGTCACCAGGGAGGTCGACGGGAAGCTGCACGAGCCGTTCGAGCGCCTGACCATCGACGCACCGGACGAGTACCTCGGCACGATCACCGAGCTGCTGGCCTCCCGCAAGGGCCGCATGGAGCAGATGACCAACCACGGCACCGGCTGGGTGCGCATGGAGTTCGTCGTCCCGGCCCGCGGGCTGATCGGCTTCCGCACCGAGTTCCTCACCGACACCCGCGGCACCGGCATCGCCCACAGCATCTCCGAGGGCTACGAGCCGTGGGCCGGCGAGATCCGCTCGCGCACCAACGGCTCGCTGGTCGCCGACCGCAAGGGCGCGACCACGGCGTACGCGATGACCAACCTGCAGGAGCGCGGCGTGATGTTCCTCGAGCCGGCCGTCGAGGTCTACGAGGGCATGATCGTCGGCGAGAACTCCCGCGCCGACGACATGGACGTCAACATCACCAAGGAGAAGCAGCAGACCAACATCCGCTCGGCCACCTCCGACAACTTCGAGAAGCTGATCCCGGCGCGCAAGCTCTCGCTCGAGCAGTGCCTGGAGTTCTGCCGCGACGACGAGTGCGTCGAGGTCACCCCGGACCAGGTCCGGATCCGCAAGGTCGTGCTGGACGCCGGCGAGCGCGCCCGCTCCGCCTCGCGGGTCCGCAAGGGCGGCAAGTAGGCGCCCCCGCTCCCCCCACGCCGCCGCCGGCTCCCGGCGGCGGCGTGCTGCCGGGGCCACGGGGTGCGGCGGCGACCCGGGCGGCGTGGACGTCCTGCTGGGCAGCCCGGTGCGCGCACGGCTGCGGTGGTTCACCGGCAGCGGGTGGGGACCGGTGTCGACGTTGGCGTCCTCGTAGGCCGTAATCCACGACTCGGACTTCATCGCGCCCTTGCGCACGACCGGCCCGGCCTCCATGTCGGTGTGGATCTCGTCGCCGGTGCCGTCAACGCGAGCGAGGGGAAACGGTACCTTCGTCGGACGCGGCGTGGTCCGGACGAGGTCCGACGGCCGCCGCCGTTCCCTACGCCGGACGCCCGGGACCTCGCCGCGGCTGTCCGCCACCGTCATCTCGAGGCGCCGCAAGCGTCATCTCGGCTGTCCGGGACGGTCGTCCCGGCGGGGCTCGGCTCAGTCGGGCTGGGCCACCAGGCCGGCGCCCTCGATGCCCGCCACGGCGGCGGTCTCGTCGTTGTCCGAGGTGTCGCCGGTGATGCCGACGGCGCCGAGGAGGTCGCCGTCCCCGGAGCGGATCAGCACGCCGCCGGGCACGGGGACCAGCGAGCCGCCCAGCGCGGCCCCGGCTGCGGCGATGAAGTAGGCCTGCTGCTCGGCGCGGTTCATGATCGACCGGGAGCCCATGCCGAGCGCGAGCGCGCCGTGGGCCTTGCCGCGTGCGATGTCGACGCGCCCGATCGAGGCGCCGTCCTCGCGCTCGGCGACCACGACGTGGCCGCCCGTGTCGAGCACGACCACGGTCAGCGGCTTGAGGCCCTGCTCGCGGCCGGAGGCGCGGGCGCCGGCGACGATGGTGCGGGCGGTCTCGAGGTCCAGGTGCTGGTGGCTCATGCGGGGGTCCGTTCTGGTCGGTGGGTCAGGAGGTGGTGGTGCCGGCGAGCTCGGCCTTCCGGGCCGCACGGCGGCGGTGCAGGATCGGCTCGGTGTAGCCCGACGGCTGGGCGGTGCCCTCGAGGCAGAGCTCGCGGGCGGCCAGGAAGGCCTGGCCGTCGAAGGACGGCGCCATCGCGACGTAGGTGCTGTCGCCGGCGTTCTGCTCGTCGACCACGGCCGCCATCCGGCGCAGCGTCTCCTCGACCTGGTCGGTGGTGACCACGCCGTGGCGCAGCCAGTTGGCCACGTGCTGGGAGGAGATCCGGCAGGTGGCGCGGTCCTCCATCAGAGCCGTGCCGGTGATGTCGGGGACCTTCGAGCAGCCGACCCCGGCATCGACCCAGCGCACGACGTAGCCCAGGACGCCCTGGCAGTTGTTGTCGAGCTCGGCCTGCAGGTCCTCCTCGCTCCAGTCCGCCGGGTCGCCCACCGGGATGGTCAGCAGCTGCTGCAGGGTGCCGCGGCGTCCGCCGGCGAGCTCCTCCTGCCGCGCGGCGACGTCGACCTGGTGGTAGTGCAGCGCGTGCAGCGTCGCCGCGGTCGGCGAGGGCACCCAGGCGGTGTTGGCACCGGCCCGCGGGTGCCCGATCTTCTGCTCGAGCATGTCGGCGAGGTCGTCGGGCGCGGGCCACATGCCCTTGCCGATCTGGGCCCGGCCGCGCAGGCCCGCAGCGAGACCGGTGTCGACGTTGGCGTCCTCGTAGGCCGTGATCCACGACTCGGACTTCATCGCGCCCTTGCGCACGACCGGCCCGGCCTCCATGTCGGTGTGGATCTCGTCGCCGGTGCGGTCGAGGAAGCCGGTGTTGATGAAGGCGACCCGCTCCCGCGCGACCTGCAGGCAGGCGGCGAGGTTGGACGACGTACGCCGCTCCTCGTCCATGATGCCGACCTTGACCGTGTGCCGGGTCAGCCCGAGCGTGTCCTCGACGCGGTCGAACAGGTCGCAGGTCAGCTGCACCTCGTCGGGGCCGTGCATCTTGGGCTTGACGGCGTACATCGCGCCGGCCCGGGAGTTGACCAGGCGGGGCCCGCCGTCGGGGCCGGTCTCGCCCCCGCGGACGTCGTGGGTGCTGCCCAGGCCGGTGACGAAGGCGTCGAGGATGCCCTCGGGCACCGGGTCGCCGGCGGCGTCGAGCACCGCGTCGGTGGTCATCAGGTGGCCGACCTGGCGGATGAAGAGCACCGAGCGACCGGGCAGGGTGACCTCGGCGCCGTCGCGACCGGTGACCACGCGGTCGGGGTTCATCGCCCGGGTGAAGGTCTTGCCGCCCTTGCTGACCTCCTCGGCCAGCGTGCCCTTCATCAGGTGCAGCCAGTTGCGGTAGCCGAGGGTCTTGTCGTCAGCGTCGACGGCGGCGACCGAGTCCTCGAGGTCCATGATCGTGGTGACCGCGGCCTCCACCACGACGTCCTTGACGCCGGCGGCGTCCTCGCCCCCGATCGGGGTGTCGCGGTCGACCTGGATCTCGACGTGCAGGTGGTGGTGGCGCAGCACGACGGCCTCGGGCGCCGCGGCGCCGCCGCGGTGCCCGACGTACTGCTCGGGGTCGGCGAGGCGACGCGTGGTGCCGTCGACGGTGACGGCCAGGCCCTGGTCGTCCACGGCGTACGCCGTGGCGTCGGCGTGGGTGCCCGCCTCCAGCGCGAAGCTCTCGTCGAGGAAGGCACGGGCCCGGGCGACGACGGCCGCGCCCCGCTTGGCGTTGTAGGTCGCGCCGGGCTCCATGCCGTCCTCGGTGCCGATCACGTCGGAGCCGTAGAGCGCGTCGTAGAGCGAGCCCCAGCGGGCGTTGACGGCGTTGGTGGCGAAGCGGGCGTTGAGCAGCGGGACCACCAGCTGCGGGCCGGCCGTCGAACCGACCTCGGCGTCGACGCCGTCGGTGCTGACCTCGACCGAGTCCGGCGCCTCGACCAGGTAGCCGATCTCGCGCAGGAACGCCTCGTAGTCGGCGTAGCCGTCCTCGGTGACCGCGCCGGGGTGCTCGCGGTGCCAGGCGTCGATGGACTCCTGCAGCTCGTCGCGCCTGGCCAGCAGCGCGCGCTGGCGGGGCGCGAGGTCGGCCAGGGCACCGGCAAGACCGGACCAGAAGGCGTCCTCCTCGACGCCGGAGCCCGGCAGCGCCTCGTCGCGCACGAACGCGTGGAGGACCGGATGGACGCGGATCCCCGCGACGTCGACGTGGCGGTCGTACCGGTCCTGCTGGCTCTGGTCCTGTGCCTGGCTCACTGCGGGCTCCTCGACTGGCGGTTGCTGGCGGCTCGTTCCACGATGTGGAAAGGTGGTCGCATCGGTTCCGAAGGTTTCCAGGAGGTGTGCGGGGTGTCAACCACCACCGGCGGCGGAGTGCAGTCCTTGCACCGCTCCCTCGACCTGGTCGCCGCCCTCGAGGCGGCGGGGGCCCACGGCGGTCATCTGCCGCTGGCCGAGCTCGCCGAGGCCGCCGGGATCCCGGCCGCCACGGCGCACCGCCTGCTGCGCACGCTCGTCGAGCGGGGCTACGTCCGGCAGCGCCCGGACCGCCGCTACGCGCTCGGGTTCCGCCTGGTGCCGCTGGGCAGCACCGCCACGGCCCTGCTCGGCGAGGTCGCCCAGGGCGTGCTGGCCGACCTCGTCGACGAGCTGGGCGAGACCGCCAACCTGGCCGTGCTGGCCGGTCCCCGCGCGGAGTACGTCGCCCAGGTCCCCGGCCGCTACGCCATGCGGATGTTCACTCAGGTCGGCCACCGGGTCGCACTGCACTGCACCGGCGTCGGCAAGGCCCTGCTGGCCCAGCTCGACGATTCCGCCGTCGCGGCCGTCGCCGCCCGCGAGGGCCTGCCCGGCCACACCGCGCACACCCTCACCACGCTGCCCGAGCTGCGCGCGGCGCTGGCCCTGGTGCGCGAGCGCGGGTTCGCCGAGGACCACCAGGAGCAGGAGCTCGGGGTGCGCTGCGTGGCCGTGCCGGTCGGCGGCGCAGGGGTGGGCATGGCAGTGTCGGTCTCGGGGCCCCTGACGCGGGTCACCGACGACGTCGTCGAGCGCGCCGTGCCGGCGCTCCGCGCCGCCGCCGTACGCCTCGTGGCCGGCCACGACGGGCACGCACCGGCCGCCAGGACCACCCCGGAGCGCGGTTGACATCGCGCGGCGTTCGGCGGACAGTGAGGCTGACCACTCGTTCCGCCTGACGGAATCCGCATCGTGGAACCGTTCGGGCCGCATCCTCATGGGAGTGCCACGTGTCCACCACGACCGCCGACCCGACCACCCGGTCCGCCGCTGACGGCCCCGACCTGACCACCCTCGTCGAGGCGCTGCCCGAGGGCTCGGTGATCACCGAGGTCGACTCCATGGCCGGCTACCGGATGGACTGGGCCAAGGACCCCCGCGCCGGCATCCCGCTGGTCGTCGTGCGAGCGACCTCCACCGAGGACGTCGCCACCGCGATCCGCTTCGCCGCCGAGCACGGCATCCCCGTCGTGCCCCGGGGCGCCGGCAGCGGCCTGTCCGGCGGCGCCTCCGCCATCGACGGCTGCATGGTCGTGTGCACCGAGCGGATGCGTGACATCCGGGTCGACCCCGTCACCCGCACCTGCGTGGTGCAGCCGGGCCTGCTGAACGCCGAGGTCAAGAAGGCCTGCGCCGAGCACGACCTCTGGTACCCGCCGGACCCCTCGTCCTACGAGATCTGCTCCATCGGCGGCAACATCGCCACCAACGCCGGCGGGCTGTGCTGCGTGAAGTACGGCGTCACCCGTGACTACGTGCTCGGGCTGACCGTCGTGCTGGCCGACGGCAAGGTGATCACCGTCGGCGGTCCCCGGCTCAAGGACAGCGCCGGACTGTCGCTGACCCAGCTCTTCGTGGGCAGCGAGGGCACCCTCGGCGTCGTCACCGAGATCGTGCTGCGCCTGGTGCCGCTGCAGCGGCCGCCGGCCACCCTGATCGCCACCTTCCGCTCCCTCGACGACGCCATCGCCACCGTCCTCGGCATCACCCGCACCATGCGGCCCTCGATGCTGGAGTTCATGGACAAGGCCTCGATCAACGCCGTCGAGGACATCACCAAGATGGGCCTGGACCGCGAGACCGAGGCGATGCTGATCATCCAGTCCGACGAGCCGGTCGACTACGCCGCCGCCGAGATCGAGAAGATCACCGGCATCTGCGAGGGCAACAACGCCAGCGAGGTCTTCTCCACCACCGACAAGGAGGAGGGCGAGCAGTTCGTCGTGGCGCGCCGGATGGCCATCCCGGCCGTCGAGGAGAAGGGCACCCTGCTCCTCGAGGACGTCGGGGTCCCGCTGCCCGCGCTGGGCGACCTGGTGCGCGGCATCGCCGACATCTCCCTCGAGCGTGACGTGATGATCGCGGTCATCGCCCACGCCGGTGACGGCAACACCCACCCGCTGATCGTCTTCGACCCCACCGACTCCGACGCCGAGGCCCGGGCCCGCAAGGCCTACGGCGAGGTGATGGACCTCGCCATCCAGCTCGGCGGCACCATCACCGGCGAGCACGGCGTGGGCCGGCTCAAGAAGGAGTGGCTCAACGCCTACCTCGGCGACGACGTGCTGGCCCTGAACCACCTCATCAAGGACGCCCTCGACCCGGCCGGGCTGCTCAACCCCGGCGCCGGCTACTGACGAGGGACCGGCCGCGGGTGCGCGGCTGACGTCCGGACACCACGACGAACGGCCCGGTGACCCCCGTACGGGGGTCACCGGGCCGTCGTCATGCGGTCCTCAGCCGGTCACGGCGCCTCGACCACTGCCAAGGCGTCGATCCGCACCGGTCTCTCGCCGGCAGCGACGATCCGCACCCGCCCCGCGGCCGGGCTGGTGAAGCGCGCGAGGGTGATCTTCACGCGGGTCCCCGCCGACCCGGACAGATCCACGACCCGGAGCCGGTCACGTCCCAGGAAGACGCGCACCTTGCCCGAGCCCGGGCTGCGCTGGGCCAGCAGCACCAGGCGCTGGACCCGCGACACCGGGCGTACCAGCGTGTCGCGGCGCGACGTCGACACCGAGAGCGTGCCGAGGAACGCCGCGTCCTGCGCCCGCTCCCGCCACGTGCCCCGGGCCGTCGTCAGCTCCCGGTCGTCGACCGGGACCGTGAAGCGGGCCACCACCGGCGTCGGGTCCGCGGTGCCACCGGGCGCGGTCGCGGTGGCGGCGACCTCGTAGGTCCCCGCGTCGAGGTCGGCGAGCAGCAGCGAGCCGTCGTCGCAGGTCGTGGCCTCACCGTCGAGCGTGCAGGAGTACGTCGCCCCTGCGACGTCCGAGCCGAAGGTGAACGACGCCGAGTCGGAGTCCAGGATCCGGCCCGGTCCGTCGACGATCGTGGTCTCCGGGGCCTCGGGCTCGGGGTCCGGGGTGGGGTCCGCCAGGATCGTCAGGTCGGCGTTCGTGACGTCGAAGAAGTAGTTGCCGACCGCCTCGATCTTGATCCGGCCGTCCTCGGTCGGGGTGTCCGGCCAGGTGACCAGCTGGGCACCGTCGTTGGGCACGCGCTCGGCGAGCACCGTCGGGTACGTCTGCCCCCCGTCGGTGGACAGCGAGACCGTCACCGTGGGCGCGAGGTCCTCGGTGCCGGCCACCGCCCACGTGAGGTTCTCGGTGCGGCCTCCGACCGCGGCCGTGCCCTCGGTGTTCTTGCCGGTCACCAGGAACGGGCCGGCCGTCGGGTCGACGACGAGCTCGACGTCGCCGGACGCCGTCCCGCCCGCCTGGGGGTCCAGGTCGCGGGCGGTCAGGCGGAAGTTGAGCGACGGCTCGGCGTTGCCGGCGAGCGCGTCACCGGTGTAGTCGGCCGTGGGAAGCCACTCCGCGAAGCACTCGCGCAGCTCCACCGGGACGTTGCTGCCCCCGGTGGCCGGCGGGGCCGGCGGCGTGGGGCAGGTGCCTGAGGCCGCGTTGGTGTTGTTGGCCAGGACCTGGTCGAGGTCGGGGAAGGTGCGGCTCGGGTCGCCCGTGGCCTTGTTCAGCCCCGGCGAGTCGTACTGCAGGGTGCCGGCCGGGGTCACCGGGGCGTAGCTGCCGAAGATCCGGAAGAGCGGCCCGTTGGTCTTGACCTGGTCGACCAGGGCGGTGCCGGTGGCACCGCCGCGGTCGTTCTGCTCCCAGGAGTAGACCAGCGTGTCGCCGTCGGCGTCGGTGCCCTCGCCGGTCAGGGCGAAGGGCGTGCGGATCGGGATGGTGGCCCCGGCCGGCACGTCGACCGCGGGGGCGCGGTTGCCGAAGGACTCGACTCGGTCGCCGCCGTTGGCCTGCGGGCCGCCGCGATCGGTCTCGGCCGCGAAACCCGTGACCGTGACCGACGGGTCCACGACGTCGAGCAGGTCGACGTCGATGCCGGCCAGGGGGCCGCCGGTGAAGGCCACCTGGAAGCCGGTGTCACCCACCGTCGGTGAGGTGGCGCTGCCGTACGCCGTGACGGTCACCGACGACGGGGCGAGGATCGCGTCCAGCGCGGCCTTGATGCCGGCGGCGTTGTAGGTCACCCCACGCACGATCGGCTCCGTGACCTGCCCGGCGTAGCGCAGGCGGAAGGACTGCCCGTCCCGGCTGTAGCCGGCCAGGGAGACCTGCTGCACCTCGTTGATGCCGGACCGCTCGGCCAGGATCGTGCCGGTGATGTCGGAGAGGCTGCGCTGCCCGAAGTACGGGTCGGTGTGCGGCTGCAGGTCGTCCTGGCGGCAGATGCCGGCGTAGGCCATCACCGAGGAGCCCGAGCCGGGCTCGACCGAGGAGCCGGCGGAGCGGTTGCCGCCGGAGCAGTTGAGCTGCGTGCCGTTGAAGGTGTGGGGGCCACCGAACTGGTGGCCCATCTCGTGGGCGACGTAGTCGACGGCCATGAAGTCACCCTCCGGCTGGGGCAGACCGGTGCAGCCGGCCCCCTTGCGGCTACCGCCGACGACGCCGAGACCGGCGATGCCGCCGCCGTTGATGCCCAGCGCGATGTGGCCGATGTCGTACGCGCTGGCGCCGACGATCTGGCCGAGGGCGATCCGGTTGGCGCCGAGCAACGAGCCGCCGCAGCCCTGGGTGATCTGGGCCTCGGTGTAGCAGGGGTTGGGGCCGCAGGCCCTGCCCGGCTCGGTGGCCTCGGCGAGGGTGTCGAACGCGAGCTCCTCGGTCCCGTCGATCAGGACCATCCGCACCGCGAGGTCGTCGTTGTAGATCTGGTTGACCCGGTTCATCAGCGTGACCTTCTCGGCCAGCACGTTCTCGGGGCCGAAGTAGGTCGAGTACGACGGGTCGGTGACCAGGGCGAGCCGGTACGTCCGGCGCTGGACGATCTCCCCGGGCGCCTCACCGGCAGCGGCGTCGGCCCGCTCGACGTCCTCCTCGAGCAGCTCGGCCGCCTCGGGGGGCTCGATCAGGCCCTGCTGCGGATCGGGCAGGTCGTCGACGAGGTAGGACAGGTAGCGGCTGTCGTCGTCGTTGAACGCTGGGTCGACGTACCACGCGGCGGTCTCGTCCGGGCCCAGCACGGAGGCGTGGAAGCCCGCCGGGGTCACGTCGAGGCGGATGCTCGCGGTCGGGTCGTCGACGCCGCGCCCGGCGTACGTCGTGATGTCGGGGTTCGCCGCGGCGAGCCCGTCCTCCATGACCGGCGACTCCACCACGGCGAACTCGACGAGCTCGCCGTCGGGCGCGGGCACCGAGATGCTGACGGCGTTCGTCGCCGCGCCGCGGGCGTCCTCGCCGGGGGCGCGGGCGAGGAGGTCCTCGAGACCGGCCCGGTCCAGGGTGTAGGCGCGGTAGTCGCTGGGCTGCACGCGCGGGCGCAGGTCACCGGCGTCCGGCAGTCGGGCGGCGGCCGGGTCCCACAGGGCGGTGCCGGGATCGTCCGGCGCGACGCCGGGGGGGAGGGCGCCGGCAGGAGCGGCGGTGAGCTGGGCCGTTCCGGCCAGCAGGGCTACGGCCAGGCCCCCGAGGGCTGCCGTCCGGATCCGGGTCCGAGGCCCGGTCCGGGAAGTGCGTCGGGACAACGCGTTCTCCTTCGTCTGGTGAGGACTCCTGTCCTACCCCGGTCTGGACCGCCCGACGTCGGTCCACGTGGTCACGATCGAGTCACGAAGTTGGGACTTCCGGCCCAGCAACCGGCCCCTGCGGCCCATCTCGGTCGGTCACGACCGTCATCTCGCCCGGTCGCGACCGTCATCTCGGCTCAGGCGGGGGTACGCGCCGGCGCGCGATCCAGCTCGGGTCGGAGCGCGACCAGCCCGAGGACGGGCAGCAGCGCCAGGACCGCGAGGCTGACCGGGATGCCGACCAGCCCGCCGAGGCCACCGACGACCGCGGAGCCGATCGAGCCGCCGACCAGGAAGAGCAGCGTGGCGACCCCGAGCGCCACCCCGCGCACCTCCGCCGGCACGGCGTCGCCCACCGCGGCCGACAGCGCCGGCTGCCCGATCCCGAACGCCACCGTGACCAGCGCGACGGCCAGGCCGACCAGCGCCGGGGCGACCAGGCCCAGGCCCACCGCAGCGAGCAGCAGGGCGACCGACGCGGTCACCCCGGCGACCATCAGCGACCGGGTCGCGCCGACCCGCTCGAGGAGCGGGCCGGCGACGCGCGGGGTGAGCAGCGCGAGCACCGCGCTCGGCAGCAGCAGCATGCCGACCTGCCAGGGCTCCCACCCGGCGCCGACGAGGACCGCCGGAACGCCGACGAGCAGCGCGAACCACGCGGCCGGCACCGCCGCCGCCGCGAGCGCGCTGCGGACCACCGTCGCGTTCCGGACCACCTCGACCGGCAGGAAGCCGTCCGGGCGCCGCCGCGTCCAGGCGACCACCGCGGGGGCGCCCAGCGCCATCAGCGCGATGCCGACCAGGGCCACGGTCAGCCCGGTCGAGGGCGACTGCACCAGCAGCACGAGGCCCCCGGCGGTGCCGGCGACGAGCACCGCGCCGAGCACGTCGAGGCGGGCACCGCTGCCCTCCCCGGTCAGCGCCCGCCAGATCAGGGGGAGCACGAGCACGCCGAGCACCGGCAGCGCCATCACCGCGCGCCAGCCGAAGGCCTGCTCGACCAGTCCGCCGAGCAGCGGCCCGAGGCAGCTCACCGCCGCCGCGACCCCGGCCAGGCGCCCGAGGGCGAGCCCGCGGACGGCGCCGTCGTAGCGGGCCGACAACCCGGCCACACCCAGCGTCGGGACGGCGGCGGCCCCGGCACCCTGGACCAGCCGGGCGCCCAGGAGCACCTCGAAGGTCGGCGCGGCCGCGGCGACCAGCGCCCCACCGGCCATCAGCCCGATCCCGACCAGCATCGGGATCCGGATGCCGACCAGGTCGGAGATCCGGCCGTAGACGGCCGTGGTGACGGCGAGCATCAGGGCGTACAGGCTGATCGTCCAGGTGGCCACGGAGACGCTCACGCCCAGCTCGTCCCCCAGCAGCGGCAGCGCGACCGCTGCGGAGGAGGAGCCCATCCCGGCGAGACCGAAGAGCAGCCCCAGCAGCAGGGAGACGCGGCGGGAGTCGTCGTGCTTCACGAGCGGGATCAACGCCCGGGGACCCCGGCGCATTCCTCCGGCTCGTCCTACCGGCGCACCTGCCGGCGACCCGCCGGTCGCCCACTGCCGGTCCTCCGGGCTCAGACCACGATCCGGCTGCCGGCCCGCAGCCACCACGCCGCCGCGCCACGCGCCCGCTCCGACAGCGCGGGGTCGGCGGCGAGCGCGCGCAGGCAGGGGTGCCCGGTCGGGCCAGCGGCACAGAGCACGGCCTCGGTCAGACCGGCGCGCAGCTCCTCCTCCGGCAGCCCGATCGCGCCGGGCTGGACCAGCGCCCGCGCCCAGCGCAGCCACTGCCCCGACGTCACCACCGCGCCCTGCAACACCTCGGTCAGCTCGGACATGTCCCGCGTCGAGGTCACCGGCTGCCCCGGGTCGCGGTCCGACAGGGCGTAGGTGAAGGTCCGGCAGGCCACGTCGACCGGGGCGCGCAGCGAGCCGTCGGGCATCCCGAGGACCCGTTCGTACGCCTCCGCGACCCGACCGCTCCGCGTCGCCCCGGTCTCGACGCGGTGCAGCCGGGTGGTGCTGACGCCGGCGGCCCGGCCATCGCGTCCAGGCGCAGCACCCGCCCCTCCGGGCCGGGTGCCGTCGAGCGCGCCATCCGCAGCGTCCACCCGACCCGCCGGTCGACGTCGACGCGCCGGCCGTTCAGGTCGGTCTCGTCGTCGAGGACCGTCTACGGTCGCCCACCGGTCACGCCGGTCCCCCCGCCGCGCGTGGGATCCGCCCGAGACCCCGCTGGCGCGCACCGAAGTTCCTGGGCCCGGCCGGCGGGGACGTCCGGGCCTGGCACCCGGTGAACTCTCCGGCCCAGACCCACCCGAAACAAGCCGAGGTGACGCTCGCGGACACCCGAGGTGACGCTCGCGGACACCCGAGCGCGTCGTCAGACCGATGTCGGCAGAACCCCTCCGCGTCGGACCGCTCTGAATTAGCCTCGTCCCGAGGACCGGAGGCCCCTTGATGCACGTCGCACGCGCCGCGACCGCCCGGATCATGTGCGCCGCGCTCACGCTGGGGCTGATCACCACGCTCGCGCCCGGCCCGGCCGCCGCCTCGCCGGCACCCGCCGCCCCGGCGGCGGACAGGGTCCAGCCTGCCGACCCGTTGCTCGAGGAGCCGACGGGCGGAGCCGCCGCGGTGCGTGAGCTGGGCGACCGGCTGCCCGCCGTGGCCCGGGCCAACGACCTCACGCCCCGCGGCCTGGAGTCCCTGCTCCGCACCGACGGGACCGCGCGCCTGGGGA
>JBKJPE010000234.1:0-4165 GCA_046595185.1 Nocardioides sp. | reverse complement strand
CGCCCGTCGGTGGTCTTCGTGGGCCGGATCACCCGGCAGAAGGGGCTGCCGCTCTTCCTGCGCGCGGCTGCGGCGCTGCCGCCGGAGGTGCAGCTGGTGCTCTGCGCGGGCGCGCCGGACACCCCCGAGATCATGGCCGAGGTGTCGGGCCTGGTGGCCGGGCTGGGCGCCGAGCGCGACGGCGTGGTCTGGATCGACCAGATGCTGCCGCGCTCCGACGTGGTCGCGCTGCTGACCGCGGCGACCGTCTTCGCCTGCCCGTCGATCTACGAGCCGCTGGGCATCGTCAACCTGGAGGCGATGGCGTGCGAGACCGCCGTGGTCGCCACCGCGACCGGCGGCATTCCCGAGGTCGTCGTGCCCGGGGAGACCGGTTGGCTGGTGCCGATCGAGCAGGCCGACGACGGCACGGGCACCCCGCTGGACCCCGAGCGCTACGTCGCCGACCTCGCCGCGGCGCTGACCGAGGCGGTCTCCGACCCCGCGGTCGCGGCGGCGTACGGCCGGGCCGGGCGGGTGCGCGCCGAGGAGTCCTTCAGCTGGGGCGCGATCGCGGAGACGACCGTGGGGATCTACCGGGGCCTGGTCGGCTGAGACGCCGCCGGCGGGGATAGTCCCTGACGAAACGGTCGCCGAACGGGCCGGTAACGGACGATCTCGTCGGGGACTATCCCGGGAGTCGAGGAGCGACGTCGCCCCGGGAGTCGAGGAGCGACGTCGCCCCGGTGGTCGAGGAGCGAGCGTCTCGAGACCCTCACCTCGTGGTCAACCGCGCCTTCCGGACGAGGTGGGACGGGCCGGCGGCGGGATCGCCCCCGCCGCCGCCCGGCGGTCCAGTGGTGTGGCGCCCACCCCTGGTCCGTCCCTCCACCATGTCCCCTGTCGACGGGGCTCCTACAGGACCTCACGCCCGTCGCGTGGCGATCACGGTCACCACGCCGGTCGTGGTCCCCGGGTCCCGCGTCTGAGACGATGGGTCCCGAGCCCCTCCCGGCTCCCGGACGAGCGGCGCCGTACCCGGAACGCGACAAGACGGCGACCTGGGAGAGGTGTGTCGTGGCGTGGATCGTGCTCGTGGTGTCGGGGTTGCTGGAGGCCGTGTGGGCCACCGCGCTGGACCGCTCGGACGGCTTCAGCAGGCTCGGACCGTCGGTCGTGTTCACCGTGGCGCTCGTGCTCAGCATGGGCGGCCTCGGCTGGTCGTTGCGTGACCTGCCGGTCGGCACGGCGTACGCGGTGTGGGTCGGGATCGGTGCGGTGACCACGGTGACCTACGCGATGGTGACCGGCGCCGAGTCGGTGTCGGTGCTCAAGGCGCTGCTGCTGGTCGGTCTGGTCGGCTGCATCGCGGGGCTCAAGCTCGTGGAGGGCTGACCCCGGCACGGTCTCCAGCCCACGGGCCTGGGTCCTCCGGACCTGACGGGCAGGCCGGGTGGTGGTCGAGGTGGGACCCGGGGGCGCAGCGGTCAGCGTGGGCCCGGCGGGCGGTGCGGTGCGGCCTGGGGGAGCGGGCCGAGCGGGCGGATGGCGGTGGCCGGCAGCCAGCTCTGCCGGACGTACGGCCCGTCCCCGCGGGCCCCGACCCCGGCCTGCGCCGAGATCACCCAGCCCTCCCACCCCTGCGGCGTCGAGCGCCACGACAGCAGCAGCCCCGGCACCCGGTCGTCGGCCCACACGCCCGTGAGCGAGACCCAGACGTGCTGGGCGCGGGGGAGGACCGACATGGACCCACGGTAGAACATGTGTTCGAGTCGCGGGGCCGGGGACGACCTCCGGTCTCGCCGGCGGGGCGCGTCTACGGTGGCGGCGTGCCCGTACCGCTCGAGGACCACCTGCGTGCCGTGCTGACGCCGGCGTTGCCGTCCGCCCTGCTCGGGGTGGGGTGGCAGGGCGGCTCCCACGACGGCGGGACGGTGTCGATGCTGTGGTGCGTCGGGCTGGACGAGATCGAGCGTGACTACCCCGCTCTGCCGCAGGCCGGGGACCGGTCGGGCAGCGACCCGCCGTGGGCGTGCGCGGACCTCACGGTCGAGACCGACGAGCACGGCCGGCTGGAACGCGCCGACTTCGAGCTGCACAGCCTCCCGGAGACCTTCCGGCACCTCGGCGACGAGGGGTCGGCCGCCCGCGCCCGGGCGCTGTACGGGCGACCGGCCCGCGAGACCGCGCACGAGCTGGCTGCGCTGCTGGAGGTCCTGTTCGCCACGGGTCGGACCGGCGGTGTGACCTGATTCACAGGTCTGGACCGTACAGCCGCACAAGGCCGTCGTTGCGACCGATCAGCCTGCGCGCGTCTCGACGATGCCCTGGATCCGGGCCGCCGGCCCGTTTGGCCCACCGCACCACGACCTTTACGGTCGCCGCGGCCCACCAGAAGGTGGGCCGCACCCCGACGTCGCCGAGACCCGCCGCGTCGGAGGTGCCCAGCAACTGACACGACGGCGGGTGCGGAGGAACCAATCGTGGCGCCGCGACGCGGCGCCACCGGGGTGTAGTCGCCACCAGACCGACCGGCGACCGGGCACCTCCAGGCCCGAACCCGACAGCTCACTTCGCAGGCGTCCGGAGGAACACATGTCGTTCGCACGCAAGAACCACGGACACCCGCGCCCCGGCAAGCACCGCGCCGAGGTCGTGCACCACTACCGGGGCCGCGCCGCGGCCACCGTCGCCCTCGCGGCCGGCCTCGCTGCCGCTCCTGCGCTGAGCAGCCCGGCCAGCGCCGACTACACCGTGCGGTCCGGGGACACCCTGTCCTCGATCGCGCAGAGCGTCGGCACGACCTGGCGGGACCTCTACGCCGCCAACCGCGGCGTGGTCTCCAGCCCGACGATGATCTACCCGGGGCAGACGCTGCAGACCGGCGGCAGGTCGTCGTCGACGTCGGCGGCTCCGGCCCCGACCACCCCGAGCGGGACCTCCGCGTCGGGCGTGGTGGCCGCGGCCAGCCAGCTCGAGGGAGTGCCCTACGTCTACGGCGGGACCACCCCGTCGGGCTTCGACTGCTCGGGCTTCACCAGCTACGTCTTCGCGCAGGCCGGCAAGACCATCCCGCGCACCTCCACCGAGCAGGCGGCCGCGGCCACCCCGGTCTCGGCCGGCGACCTGCGCGCCGGCGACCTGATCTTCTACTCCCCGGGCGGCTCGGTCTCGCACGTGGCGATCTACGCCGGCGACGGCATGGTCTGGGAGGCCGCCGGGTCGGGCACGTCGGTGCGGTACGCCCCGGTCTGGGACGTCGCGCGCTCGTACGGCCGCTTCTGAGCCGACCGGCGCGCGTCCTGACGTGAGGGCGCCCCGCTGAGTCGTGCGCCTGAGCACGGTCCCCCCGGCCGTGCTCAGGCACACGACCGCCGCCGCCCGGCCCGCAGGACGAGCTGCACCCCCACGGCGCTCAGGCACGCGGCTGCCAGGACGAACAACGCCACCTCGCCGACGGTGCCGAGGGCAGCGCCGAAGAACGACAAGAACACCGAGGCGCCGCCCAGGACCGCGAGCGGCCTCCCGACGTGGCCCGCGCAGGCCGCACCGGCGAGCAGCAGCGGCCACCCGAGGTGGAAGCCGAAGAGCCCGAGCAGCGTGGCGATCCCGAGGCTGGCGGAGGTGTCGAGCCGCCCGAACGCGTCGACGACCCCCGCCGGGACCGGCTCAGGGCCGACCAGGGTGGCCAGCGACGCGTGGGCCTGGCCGAAGGCGAACAGCGCCACGAGCGAGGCGAAGGTGAGTGCCCCGCCTGCCGCGACGAGCCGTGCCCCGCGCCCGGTCGTCGCCCGCCCGAGGAGCGACACGACCGCCGGCAGCTGGAGCAGCGCGGTGGCCATGAGCAGCAGGCCCCAGGCGATCCAGCGGTCCTGGCTCTGCGCCAGCGAGACTGCGAACTCATCGTCCCCGCCCCGCGGCTGGACGACCTGGGAGGCGGCGAGCGTCGCGCCGCCCAGGACCAGCATGACGCCGGCGGCCGTGGTGCGCCGACGACCCGGTGTCGTGCCGGTGTCGGAGGTGGTGTGGACGGGAGGTGCGGTCGTGGTCATGGCGGTGGCTCCTGGTCGGCGTCGTTCGGGTCTCCTCGACGCTAGGGACGCCGCACGCTCGCTGTCGTCCGTCGCGGCGCCGACGCCCGTCGTCCGAAGGGACGACGTCGCCCCGGGGCGTACGACCTCCGACG
>JBKJPE010000226.1:0-16621 GCA_046595185.1 Nocardioides sp. | reverse complement strand
CACAGCGGGTTGAGGAACCCGGGCAGATGTCCACGCCCGCAACTAGCCTGGTTGATTCGACGACGGCGAGCGACGAGGAGCAGGCCATGGCCGAGGGGATCACGCGCCGGGGCGACTCGTGGCGGGCTCGATATCGCAACCCCGAGACGGGTCGCCAGCACGAGCAGTCCTTCACCAGACAGGTCGACGCGGTCCGGTGGCGCCGCCAGCAGCTCGACGCCTTCGACCGTGGCCGGTGGGTGGACCCGCAGGCGGGCAAGGTGTCGTTCCTGCGCTACTTCGGAGCCTGGGAGCAGAACCAGGTGTGGACGGACGGCACTCGCAAGGCTATGGCGCTGGCTGCTCGGTCGGCCACCTTCGGCGACATCGACCTGCGCCAGATCAAGGTCAGCCACGTCGAGGCCTGGGTGAAGTCGATGACGGTCCCGACCAGCGACCGCAAGCAATCACTGGCACCCGGCACCATCAAGACCCGGTTCGTGAACGTCCGGACGGTGTTCCGGGCCGCGGTCCGCGACGGGATGATCGCGGCAGACCCGACGGTCACCGTCCGCCTGCCCCGCCAGCGCAAGCGCGAGGCGGCGATGGCGGTACCGCCGCCCGACGTCGTGCGACGCATCCTCGAGGCGTCCGACCCGAGGTTCCGGGCGTTCGTCGCGGTGTGCGCGTTTGCCGGGCTCCGGCTCGGCGAGGCGGCGGCACTGAAGGTAGGCGACGTCGACTTCCTGCGCCGGCAGCTCCATGTCCGTCGCCAGGTCCAGCGGCTCGGCGCGGGAGAGGTCGAGATCCGGTTGCCGAAGTACAACTCGGAACGGACCGTCGCCGCCCCGGACGCGCTGCTGGAGATGCTGGCCGAGCACGTGCGCCTCGGCCTGGCGAACGAGTGGCTGTTCTCCGGCGTCGAGGACGTCCCGCCGCACCAGAACACCGTCGGTCACCGCTGGCGCACGACGCTGAAGCGGGCCGGCGTCGAGGGTGTGCGGCTGCACGACCTGCGGCACTTCTACGCATCAGGTCTGATCGCTTCTGGTTGTGACGTGGTGGCCGTCCAGCGCGCCTTGGGGCACGCGAAATCGACGACCACGCTGACGACGTACGCCCACCTGTGGCCCTCCGCGGAGGACCGCGTCCGAGACGCCGCCGCCGTATTACTTGACGAAGTCAACCGTTCCACTGAGGGCACTGTGCGGGCAAATCGGCCATACATAGCCTCTGACCTGGGACTTTACACGTTGAAGCGGAACTCCACCACGTCACCGTCGGACATCACGTAGTCCTTGCCCTCCATGCGGACCTTGCCGGCCTCCTTGGCCCTGGCCATGGAGCCGGCGGCCATCAGGTCGTCGTAGGAGACGATCTCAGCCTTGATGAAGCCCTTCTGGAAGTCGGTGTGGATCACGCCGGCGGCCTCGGGGGCGGTGGCGCTGCGTCGGATGGTCCAGGCCCGCGACTCCTTGGGGCCCGCGGTGAGGTAGGTCTGCAGGCCGAGGGTGTCGAAGCCGACCCGGGCGAGGACGTCCAGCCCGGGCTCGTCGACGCCCATCTCGGCGAGCATCTCGCGGGCCTCGTCCTCGTCGCCGAGCTCGACCAGCTCCGCCTCGAACTTCGCGTCGAGGAAGATCGCCTCGGCCGGAGCGACGAGGGCGCGCATCTGCTGCTTGAGGTCCTCGTCGGTGAGCTCGTCGGCGTCGCAGTTGAAGACGTAGATGAACGGCTTGGCGGTGAGCAGCGACAGCTCGCGCAGCAGCGCCACGTCGAGGTCGGTGTCGATGACCGGCGTCCCACGCTCGAGGTGCCCGACCGCCTCCTGGGCCACGGCGACGAGGGGTGCGAGCTCCTTCCTACCCTTGGCCTCCTTCTCCAGGCGCGGGAGCGCCTTCTCCAGCGTCTGGAGGTCGGCCAGGATCAGCTCGGTCTGGATCGTCGAGATGTCGCTGCCCGGGTCGACCTTTCCGTCGACGTGGGTGACGTCCTCGTCGCGGAACACGCGGGTGACCTGGCAGATCGCCGACGACTCCCGGATGTGGGCCAGGAACTTGTTGCCCAGCCCCTCCCCCTGCGACGCCCCGGCCACGATCCCGGCGATGTCGACGAACTCCACCGTCGCCGGCAGGACCTTGGCGGACCCGAACACCTCCGCGAGCCGTGGCAGCCGGTCGTCGGGCACAGCAACGACTCCGACGTTGGGCTCGATCGTGGCGAACGGGTAGTTCGCCGCGAGGACGTCGTTCTTGGTCAGGGCGTTGAAGAGGGTCGACTTGCCTGCGTTGGGGAGTCCGACGATGCCGATGGTGAGAGCCACGGGCGGGAACTCTACGGCGGTACGGCCGCCACCTCGAATCGACTGCCGGCCGGTGACGGCACGACCCCCTACTCCACCAGTCGCCCACCGACCTGGTGGATCGAACGTTTGTTCGATAGGATGGAGGCATGGAGATCGAGACCGACCGCGCCGGGTTCCCCGCGGTGCTCGCCGACCTCGACGACGACTGGCTGCTGGACCTCGTCGCGGAGTCGGAGGTGGCCAGCCGCGAGGCCGAGCGCCGACGCCTGCGGCTGACCGCGCACTGGTGCCGCAGGCGCCTCGTGCCCGCCGACGTCGACAGCGGCGTCCCGGCAGGCGGCGCCCCGACCGAGCGGTGGCGGCTGGACCCCGACGAGGCTGTCGGGGGCCAGGGCTGCCCGACGCTGCTGCCGTTCAGCGCCGAGCCCCTCGGCGCCGCGTTCTCGCTCTCGACCTCCGCCGCCCTGCAGCTCATGCACGACGTGCAGGACCTCGTGCACCGGCTGCCCCTGGCCTGGGCCCGCGTGGAGGCTCTCGACGTCCCGGCCTGGCGGGCCCGTCGGCTCGCCCAGGCCACCAGCGGGCTCAACGCCGCGGCAGCCGCGGCGGTCGACCGGGTGGTGTCGCCCCGGTTGCACCGCATCGGGGTCGCGCTGATCGACCGCGCCGTCGGTGAGGCCGCGGCCGAGCACGACCCCGGTGCCCAGGCCGAGCGCGAGGAGCTCGCCCGGCGTGGCTGGGACGTCCGGGTCGGACCCGAGGTCGGCCCCGGCGGGACCTACGACGGCTCCTCCTGGCTCGAGGCCCACGGCGACACCGATGACGTGAACCGCTTCTACGAGCTGGTCGGCGACGTCGCGGCCGACCTCGCGACCGAGGCCCGGGAGGCCGACGCCACGGCCGAGGAGCTCGGGGTGCGCCGGGCCCGCGCCCTGGGGAGGATCACCGACCTCCTCCGAGGCACCGTCACGACCGGCCCCGACTCCACCGCCACCGCGCCGGCAGCGCCCACGACCCGGACCCGCCGCCGCGAGGCGCGCGTCTACGTCCACCTCACGCCCGACCCGAGCGACCCGCGCCCGCCGGCCGGGCAGGTGGCCACCGTCGAGCGCCTGGGCTCCCTGACCCTCGAGCGGCTCGGGCCGTGGCTCCGGCACAGCGTCGTCAGGGTCGTCGGCGTCCTCGACCTGGCCGCGACCGGCGCCGACCGCCCGGACCTGGTGACCGACGCCCACGACCCCTCGCCCGAGCTGCGCGAGCTGGTCGTGCTGCGGGACCGTCACTGCGTCTTCCCGTGGTGCTCGGTCGACTCCCGCCACTGCGACCTCGACCACGTCGAGCCGTACGTCCCCCCGGAGGAGGGCGGCCCGCCCGGTCAGACCCGCCCGGAGGGCCTCGCCCCGCTCTGCCGACGCCACCACCGCGCCAAGACCGCCCGGGCATGGTCCTACCGGCGCGAGCGGGACGGCACGTACACCTGGACCGACCCCGGGCGCCGCACGCACCGGGTGGACCCGCGCCCCCGCTGAGGCACGGCCTAGTCTCTGACCGTGCGCCTGGCCACCTGGAACGTCAACTCCCTGCGCTCCCGCATCGGCCGGGTCGAGGCCTTCCTCACCCGGCACGACGTCGACGTGCTGGCCCTGCAGGAGACCAAGGGACGCGAGGACCAGCTGCCCCTGATGGGCCTGGAGGCGCTCGGGTACGAGGTCGCCGTAGCCGGCACCGACCAGTGGAACGGCGTGGCCGTCCTCTCACGCGTCGGGCTCGACGACGTCGAGGTGGGCTTCCCCGCGATGCCCGGGTGGGGCGACCCGCCGGTGGCCGAGGCGCGGGCCCTGGGCGCGACCTGCGGCGGGGTACGGGTGTGGTCGCTCTACGTGCCCAACGGCCGCAAGGTCGACGACCCGCACTACCACTACAAGCTCGATTGGCTGGCCGGCCTGCACCGGGCCGCCGGGTCGTGGCACGACATCCCCACGGCCCTGGTCGGCGACTGGAACATCGCCCCGCAGGACGAGGACGTCTACGACGTGGCCGCCTTCGCCACCAGCACCCACGTGACCCGGCCGGAGCGATCGGCCTTCGAGGCGTTCCTCGGCGACGGGTGGGCCGACCTCGCCCGCCCCTCCACGCCGGGGCCCGACCTCTACACCTACTGGGACTACTACCGCCAACGGTTCGAGCGCAACCGCGGCATGCGCATCGACTTCCTGCTCGGCTCGCCCTCGCTGGCCCAGCGGGTGACGGGTGCCTTCGTCGACCGCGACGAGCGCGCCGGCAAGGGCGCCTCCGACCACGCACCGGTCGTGGTCGACCTGCGGGACTGAGGGCTCACTCCACCCCGACCGTCGAGCCGGCCCGGGCCTCGACCTGGGTGCCCCTACCCTCGTGCCCATGCCCCGGACGCCTCGTGACCCCGCCCTGGCCCCGCGGGACCAGGGCGAGGTCGGCGACGGCGTCGACGCCCTCGTCGACGCCGCGACGGCGATGCCGTGGCCCGAGGGCGAGATCGACCGACGTCTCGTCGAGTGGGCCGGTCGGGCCGTGGCTGCGACCGTGACCCTGGAGCCCGCCGCGGCGGTGGTGCCGACCCCCGCCGACGCCCCCGCCGACCCACTGCCGGGCCTGTCGGTGCCCGTCGACGACGACCGCACGCTCGTCGCTCGGCGGAGCCCCGGCTCCCCGGCGTTCGGCGACCTCGACCAGCGGCTCCTGCAGGCCCTCGCCGCGATGGCGGCGACGTCGGCGCAGCACGCCCACCGCGAGGCCCGCCTGCGCCGACGCGCCCTCACCGACGACCTCACCGGGCTGTGGAGCCACGGGATCTTCCCCGACCTCCTGGCCACGGCCTCGCGGCGCCGCACGCCCGGGGAGCAGCTCGGCGTCCTCTTCCTCGACCTCGACCGCTTCAAGCAGATCAACGAGGACCTCGGGCACCTCGACGCCGACTCCGTGCTCCGCGAGGTGGGCCGCCGGCTCCTCGACGCGCTCCCGCCCGACGCGGTCGTCGGTCGCGTGGGCGGTGACGAGTTCGCGTGCGTGGTGCGACGTCTCGACGGCGAGGACGGCCTCACCGAGGCGCGCACGCTGCTGCGACGTGCGATCAACCAACCCATCCACGTCGACGACCGGCTGATCAGCGTCGACGTCAGCATCGGCGGGGTGGTCTCGGTCAGCCCCGACGAGGACCCGGACGGCCTGCTGCGCGCGGCCGAGGAGGCCATGCGCGCGGCCAAGCGCGGCCGTGAGGACGTCGCGCCGCCACGCTGGTACGACGAGAAGACCCTGGTGCGTGACCTGCTCGACCAGGGCGGCGTCGGCATCGCCCTGCAACCGATGGTGCTGCTCGGCAGCGGTCGCGTCGTCGGCTACGAGGCCCTCGTCCGTGCCGACCACGGCGACCTCGGCGCGGTCTCGCCGCTCCTGCTCGTCGGGTCGGCGTCGCGGACCCAGATGCTCGACGAGATGACCGAGGTCGTGGCCGCCCAGGCCGTCGCAGCGGTCGCCGACATCGCCCGAGACAGCCGGACGCCGCAGTGGCTCTGCCTCAACGTCGAGTTCGAGCAGCTCGTCCCCGGCAGCAACCTGGTGCCGTCGCTCGCCGCCGCCGTCGCCGGCACCGACGTACGCCTGGTCCTGGAGATCTCGGAGCGCGAGATCGGACGCTGGACCGGTGCCCACGACGCCGTGGCCCGCGACCTCGAGGAGGCCGGGATCGGGCTCGCGGTCGACGACTTCGGGGGCGGCCACGCCACCTTCGCGCTGCTGCACAGCTGGCCCTGGCGCTGGGTCAAGATCGACCAGGCCCTGGTCTCGACCCGCGACGACGCCAGCTCGCGGGTCCTGCTGGGGCACGTCGTCACCATGCTGCGCGACCTCGGCCTGACGGCCGTCGCCGAGGGCGTCGAGTCCACCGAGCAGCGGGACCTGCTGCGCACGCTCGGCGTCCCGCTGGCCCAGGGCACGCTCTTCGCCGCCCCGGCCGCCGCCGCGCTGGTGCGCACCGCCGCGGCCTCCCAGCTGCACGCCGCGCCGCCCGACCTCTGATCCGGGGGTTGTCGGCGGTCTGCTCCACGCTGGTCCCATGACCACCGGCTCGGAGACGCAGACCCCCTTGATCGTGCTGGTCCTGGTCGGCGTGCTGGTCGCGCTCGTGGTCGGCGCCGCCGCCGGCTACGCGCTCGGCGTGCTGCGCACCCGGGTCGAGGTGGTCCCGGGCGGGGCGGAGCAGCGTGCGCGCGAGACCAGCGCCGCCGAGGCGGCGGTGCTGCGCGAGAGCCTGGACCGGCTGCACGACCAGATGCGCGACCTCGAGCACAGCCGGGTCTCCTGGCAGAGCCGGCTGCACCAGCAGGTCGACGACGTCCGGCAGACCACCGACACCCTGCGCCGCGAGACCGCGTCCCTGGCGACCGCCCTGCGCAAACCCGCCGTCCGCGGTCGCTGGGGCGAGCTCCACCTGCGACGCGCCGTCGAGCTGGCCGGCCTGGTCGACCGTTGCGACTTCGAGGAGCAGGTACGCCTCGACGGGCCCGACGGCGCCGAAGCGCTCGGCGCCGGCGCGCTGCGCCCCGACCTGGTGGTGCGTCTCGCCGGCGGTCGCAGCATCGTGGTGGACGCCAAGGTGCCGCTGGAGGCCTACCTCGACGCCACCACCAGCACCGACGACGAGGAGCGCGAGGTGCACCTGGTGCGCCACGCCCGCCAGCTGCGCACCCACGTCGACGCCCTCTCGGCGAAGTCCTACTGGCGCGCCCTGCCCGGCTCCCCCGACTTCGTGGTCCTCTTCGTGCCGGCGGAGTCCTTCCTCGCCGCGGCACTCGACACCGAGCCCGGCCTGCTGGAGCACGCCGCGGCCCGCCACGTCGTCCTGGCCTCCCCGACCACGCTGATCGGGCTGCTGCGCACCGTGGCCCTCGGGTGGAGCCACGCCGCGCTCACCGAGCAGGCCCAGGAGGTGCACCGGCTCGGCCGTGAGCTCCACGCCCGGTTGAGCACCTGGAGCGGTCACCTCGACCAGGTCGGTCGCTCCCTCAACGCGGCCGTCGGGCACTACAACAGCGCGGTCGGGTCCCTCGACACCCGGGTGCTGGTCTCGGCCCGCCGCTTCGAGGAGCTCGGCGTCACCCGCGACGAGCTGCCGCCCCCGCGCACGGTGGGGCTGCGCGCCGTGGACCGGCGCGGCGCGGCACCGGAGGAACCACCGGACCGTACCGTGGCGCTATGAGCGCCCGCACGCTGTGGGAGGAAGGACGACGACCCGGTCACGAGGTCGTCGCCCTCGCCGCTGCGCTCACCATGACCGCGGTCACCATCGACCTGCTGCTCGACGACTCGTTGTCGTACTTCTTCGACCTCAGCTTCGTCTCCGTGTGCGTGGGCGTGGCGCTGGCGGTGCGACCCTCCGACTTCTTCACCGTCGGGGTGCTGCCCCCGCTGCTCATGCTCACCGTGTGCGTGCTGCTCGCGCTCGCCGACACCGACGTGCTCGCCCGGCCCACCGACGGCGTCGTCCAGGCCACGGTCACCGGGCTGGCCCACCACATGGTGGCCCTGGGGGTGGGCTACCTGCTCTGCCTGGCCGTGCTGGTCGTGCGGCAGCGGGTCGCGGGCCGACCGGTCGGTGCCACCCACCCGGTCGAGGCGGCCGAGCCGTCCGGCCGCCGCGTCGGCTGACGGCTCGCGACCCGGCTCAGTCCCCGAGAAACGGTGCGGGGTCGCCCGCGCCGGTGCGCAGGACGACCGCGACGCCCTCGGAGAGGTCGACCACCGTGGTCGGCGTCGCCGAGACCTCGCCCGCGTCGACCACGAGGTCGACGGCGTGGTCGAGGTCCTCCTTGACCTCCCACCCGACGGTGCGCGGCTCGTCCTCACCCGGCAGGATCAACGTGCTGGTCAGCATCGGCTCACCGAGCTCGTCGAGCAGCGCGGTGACGAACGGGTGGTCGGGGATGCGGACGCCCACGGTGCGCTTCTTCGGGTGCAGCAGCCGCCGCGGCACCTCGGGGGTCGCCCTCAGGATGAAGGTGTACGGCCCGGGGGTGGCCGACCGGATCGCGCGGAACGCGTGGTTCTCCACCTGCACCAGCTGGCCGAGCTGGGAGAAGTCCCGGCAGACCAGGGTGAAGTGGTGCCGGTCGTCGAGGCCGCGGATGCGCAGGATCCGGTCGCGGCCGTCCCGGTTGCCGACGCGGCAGCCCAGCGCGTACCCGGAGTCGGTCGGGTAGGCGATCAGCGCGTCGTCCTCGAGGGCCTGGACGACCTGGGCCAGCCGCCGGGGCTGGGGGTCCTCGGGGTGGACGTCGACGAACCTGGCCACGCTCGCTCCTGCCTGCTTCCGGGCGCTAGCTGCGCCCGGCGGCCTTCAGGTCGCGACGCAGCTCCTTGGGCAGCGAGAAGATCAGCGACTCCTCGGCGGTGCGCACCGCGCGGGCGTCGGGGTAGCCGCGCTCGGCGAGGTAGTCCAGCACGCCCTCCACCAGGTTCTCCGGGACGCTCGCCCCCGAGGTGACGCTGACGGTGCGGACGCCGTCGAGCCAGGCCTCGTCGATCTCGGAGGCGTCGTCGACGCGGTACGACGCCCGGGCCCCGGCCTCGAGGGCGACCTCGACCAGCCGCACCGAGTTCGAGGAGTTGCCCGAGCCCACCACGATCAGCAGGTCGGCGTCGCGGGCGATGTCCTTGACCGCCAGCTGGCGGTTCTGGGTGGCGTAGCAGATGTCGTCCGACGGCGGGTCGAGCAGCGCGGGGAAGCGCTCGCGGATCGCCGCGACCGTCTCCATCGTCTCGTCGACCGACAGCGTGGTCTGCGACAGCCAGGCGACCCGGTCGGGGTCGCGCACCTCGATCGCGGCCACGTCGCCCGGGCCCTGGACGAGCTGGATCCGCTCGGGGGCCTCCCCGGCGGTGCCCTCGACCTCCTCGTGGCCCTCGTGGCCGATGAGCAGGATGTCGTAGTCCTCGTCGGCGAAGCGACGGGCCTCGTGGTGCACCTTGGTGACCAACGGGCAGGTGGCGTCGATGGTCTTCAGGTCGCGCTCGGCGGCGTCGGTGTGGACCTGCGGGGAGACCCCGTGGGCGGAGAAGACGACGGTCGCACCGGTCGGCACCTCGTCGAGCTCCTCGACGAAGACGGCCCCGCGGGCCTCGAGGTCGGCCACGACGTGCTTGTTGTGCACGATCTGCTTGCGTACGTAGACCGGCGCCCCGTACAGGTCGAGGGCCTTCTCGACCGTCACCACGGCGCGGTCGACACCGGCGCAGTAGCCGCGGGGGGCCGCCAGCAGGACGGCGCGCTCGGCCTCGTCGGGAGGGAGCACGGTGGGCGTGCCGAGGTCGGTGGTCATGCACCCATCCTAGTGGCGGCCCGGGTACCGCCCGACCCCGCCGGCGGCACGCTCGCAGGCACCCCGTCGGCGGCGCGGACTACTGTCCGACCCATGGCCCTGGAGACCTCCGCCGCGTCGCCGGCGCCGGTACGCCAGGTCGCCACCGCCGTGGCCGGATGGGTCGACCGGCTCGGCCCGATCTGGGTCGAGGGGCAGCTGGCCCAGGTCAACCGCCGCCCGGGGGTCTCGGTCGTCTTCATGACCCTGCGCGACTCCCTGGCCTCGGTCTCGGTGCGCCTGACCGTCCCCCGTGCCCTGGTCGACTCGCTCGACCCGCCCCTGGTGGAGGGCGCCAGCGTCGTGGTGCAGGCCAAGCCGTCCTACTACGCCGCCAACGGCTCGTTCTCCCTCGAGGTCCGCGAGCTGAGGATGGTAGGGCTCGGCGAGCTGCTGGCCCGCCTCGAGCGCCGTCGGCAGCTGCTGGCCGCCGAGGGGCTCTTCGCCGCCCACCTCAAGCGCCCGCTGCCCTTCCTGCCGCGTCGGGTCGGCCTGGTGACCGCGCCCGGCTCGGCCGCGGAGCGCGACGTCGTCGACAACGCACGGCGGCGGTGGCCCGGCGTGGAGCTGACCCCGGCCTACGCCACGATGCAGGGCCCCCGCTGCGCGGGCGAGGTGGTCGAGGCGCTGCAGCGGCTCGAGCGTGACCCGGGCGTCGACGTGGTCGTCGTGGCCCGCGGCGGCGGCTCGGTCGAGGACCTGCTGCCCTTCAGCGACGAGACGCTGGTGCGCGCCGTGGCCGCGCTGCGCACCCCCGTGGTCTCCGCCATCGGCCACGAGCAGGACCAGCCGTTGCTCGACCTGGTCGCCGACGTGCGCGCCTCGACCCCCACCGACGCCGCCAAGCTCGTCGTGCCCGACGTCGTGGGCGAGCTCGACGCGGTCGCCCACGCCCGGGAGCGGATGCGGGCCGCCCTGGGCGGGCGGCTCGAGCGCGAGGAGTCCGGTCTGCTGGCCCTGCGGTCGCGCCCGGTGCTGGCCGACCCGCGTCAGGCGCTCGACACCCGCGACGACGAGCTGGCCACGCTGCTCGCCCGCGCCCGACGCGCCCTGGTCCACCGCCTCGACCGGGCCGCCGACGACGTCGACCACCAGCGGGCCCGGGCCCGGGCGCTGTCACCGCTGGCGACGCTGCAGCGTGGCTACGCGGTGCTGCAGGACACCACCGGCCGCGTGGTGACCAGCGTCGTTGCCCTCGACCCCGGTGACGCGCTGTCGGTGCGCCTGGCCGACGGTCGCGCCGACGTCACCGTGAGCGGCACCACCCCGGCACCCGCCCGAGCCCCCGCACCCGAGCAGCAGGAGAACCCATGACCGACGCCCGACCCTCCTACGAGCAGGCGCGCACGGAGCTCGTGGAGACCGTCCGCCTGCTCGAGGCCGGCGGGACCTCCCTCGAGGAGTCGTTGGCGCTGTGGGAGCGCGGGGAGGAGCTCGCCGGGATCTGCCAGACCTGGCTGGCCGGCGCCCGCGAACGCCTCGACGCCGTGCTGGCCGAGCGCGAGGACGACGACTGACGCCCGGACGGGCGGCGCTCAGCCGCTGGGCTGGCGATCCTGGTCGGAGCTGTCCGCGCCCTCGACCGTGGCGTCGGTGAGCCGCACGACGTACCCGGAGATCTCCTGCGGCGACGCCGAGCCGTAGACGAGCACCTGCTGGCCGTCGACCTCGGCGGCGTACGCCGTGTCGCCCTCGTCGTCGCCGTAGCCCTCCCAGCGCGTGGCGACCAGGCCGTCGGCCTCCGCACCGGAGAAGACCAGGGGGTCGCGCTCGGAGTAGTCCTCGTCGACGAGGGACTCCAGCATCTCGTCGAGCGGGGCGTCGGCGACGCGCAGCCCGACGTAGTCGGAGTCCTCGGTGAGCACCGACAGGCTGAACGCGGGCTCGGGCGCCGGGGTGAAGTCGACGTCGCTGGCCCCCCAGCCGCCCGGCAGCGTGGCCGGGTAGACCACGTCCACCCCGGCGACCTGCACGTCGGCCACCAGGCTGAGGTAGTCGACCGGGTCCCGGTCGAAGACGTCCTCGTCGCTGGTCAGGCTGCGCAGCCCGAAGACCGCCAGCACCCCGACCACCGTCACCACCATGGCGCCGACCAGGCCGCCGAAGGACCGTGAGTAGCGCCCCGCCCGTCCTGCGCTCCCCGTCTCGCTCACGCCGCCATCCTTCCAGGCCCGCCCAGGGGGGCGCGGTGCGGCTAGCATCCGCCCATGAGCCACCTGGAGTCCGAGATCATCGCCGCCGCCCCCGGCGGCCCCGACCGCAACCTCGCGCTCGAGCTCGTGCGGGTCACCGAGGCCGCCGCGCTGGCCGCCGGGCGCTGGGTCGGCAAGGGCGACAAGAACGGCGCGGACGACGTCGCGGTCAACGCCATGCGCGTGATGATCTCGACCATCGGGATGCGAGGCACCGTGGTGATCGGCGAGGGCGAGAAGGACAACGCGCCGATGCTCTACAACGGCGAGGAGGTCGGGGACGGCACCGGACCCGAGTGCGACGTTGCCGTCGACCCGATCGACGGCACGACGCTGACGGCCAAGGGCATGAGCAACGCGGTCGCCGTGCTGGCCGTCAGCCCGCGCGGCTCGATGTACGACCCGTCCGCGGTGTTCTACATGGACAAGCTCGCCACCGGGCCCGAGGCCGCGGACGTCGTCGACATCCGCCTGCCCGCCGCCGAGAACATCCGCCGGGTGGCGAAGGCCAAGGGCGGCAAGCCCGGGGACGTGACCGTCGTCGTCCTCGACCGCCCGCGCCACGAGGAGCTGGCCGAGGAGATCCGCGCCACCGGCGCCCGGATCAAGTTCATCGTCGACGGTGACGTCGCGGGCGCGATCTCGGCCGCCCGGCCCGACAGCGGCGTCGACCTGCTCCTCGGCATCGGCGGCACGCCGGAGGCGATCATCACCGCCTGCGCGATGAAATGCATGGGCGGGGTCATCCAGACCCAGCTTCGGCCCACCGACGACGCCGAACGGCAGCGCGCCCTCGACGCCGGGCTGGTCCTCGACCCGGACCACGTGCTGTCCACCGAGGACCTCGTCACCGGCGACGACTGCTTCTTCGTGGCCACCGGCATCACCGACGGCGACCTGATGCGCGGGGTGCGCTACAGCGGCGGAGGTGCCACCACGCACTCGCTGGTGATGCGTTCGCGCAGCGGCACGATCCGCTCGATCACCTCCGAGCACCGGCGCTCGAAGCTACGCGCCTTCTCCGCGGCCGACGCCGACCGCTGAGCCGACCGGCTCGGCCTCCCGGGGGCGGTTGCGCTCGGGCGTACGGCCCCGGGGGGGTGAACCGACGACCAGCTCGGTGGACGGTCGTGCGCTTGACTGTCCTCATGGCCTCGCCGCCCCCCTCCCGCGTCGCGGTGTCCGAGGAGCTCTTCGCCCCGGTCAGCCGCGACGTCGAGCTGTGCTACCAGACCTTCGGCGACCCGGCCGACGAGCCGCTGCTGCTGGTGATGGGCCTGGGCGGGCCGATGACCTGGTGGTCCACGGGCCTGTGCGAGGACCTCGCCCGTGCCGGGTTCTTCGTCGTGCGCTACGACAACCGCGACACCGGTCGCTCGACCCGGGGCACGGGCCGGGTCGGCCGCACCGCCCTCGCGCGGGCCTACGCCGGCCTGCCGGCCAGTGCGCCGTACGCCCTGACCGACCTCGCCGACGACGCCTTCGGACTGTTGGACCACCTCGGCCTCGAGACCGCCCACACCATGGGTGTCTCCATGGGCGGCATGATCGTGCAGACCATGGCGGTGGCCCGACCGCACCGGGTCCGATCGCTGGTCAGCACGATGTCGACGACCGGTAAGCGCACGGTGGGCTGGCAGAGCCCGGCCCTGCTGCCGATGCTCGCGCTCCCGCGCCGGGCCGGCCGCGAGGCGTTCGTGGCCACCAGCGTCACGACCTGGCGCGCGATCGGCTCCCCGGCCTACCAGCGGCCCCGCGGGGCGATCGAGGCGCAGGCCGAGGAGACCTTCGACCGCGGCGCAAGCGCCGGCGGGGTGCTGCGCCAGACGATGGCCGTCCTCACCCAGCCCGACCGCGGCCCGGCGCTGCGCCGCCTCCGCCTGCCGGTGGCGGTGCTGCACGGCGAGGCCGACAAGATGGTGCACGTCTCCGGCGGACGAGCCACGGCCGCGGCCGTGCCGGACGCCGAGCTCGTCGTGGTCGAGGGCATGGGCCACGACCTGCCCGAGCCGCTGTGGCCGATGATCGTCGCCCTCGTGCGCCGTACCGCCGACCGGGCCGCCCCTCAGTAGGCCAGGTCCGCCGCGGCGAGTACCTGCTGCAGCGCGCCGTCCTGCAGCACCGCGACCCGGTGCCCCACGGCCGCCGCCTCCGCCGGCTCCCGGGTGGCCAGCAGCGTGGTGACGCCCACCCGCGCCAGCAGGCCGGGCAGGTCGGCCAGGGCACGGGCCCGCGTGGCGGCGTCGAGGTTGGACAGCGGCTCGTCGAGGCACAGCACCCGGGGGCGCCGCACCACGGCCCGGCCGAGCGCGACCCGCTGCCGCTGCTCGTCGGAGAGCACGTCGGGCCGGTGGTCGAGCAGGTCGGTCAGGTCCAGCATCGCGGCCGCCTCCTGGACCCGTGCGCGACGGTCGGCCTCCACCACCCCGACCAGCTCGAGGGTGTAGCCGATGTTCTCCGCCACGCTGAGGTGCGGGTGCAGGGCGTAGTTCTGGAACACCACGGCGACCCCGCGCTCCCGGGCCGGCAGCGAGGTGACGTCCTTCCCGTCGACGCGGACCGCGCCGCGGGTCACCTCCTCGAGACCGGCGAGCATCCGCAGCACCGTGGACTTGCCGCACCCGGCGGGCCCCAGCAGCGCGACCACCTCGCCGTCGCCCACCGCGAGGTCGAGACCGGGCACCGCGGGCGTCTCCGCGCCGGGATACCAGCGCTGAGCGCCCTCGAAGGACACCGAGGCCATCGCGACCAGCTCCTCCCGCGCCTCCAGCCGGCGGGGCGCCCGCCCCCTGGGTCCATTGTGCCGGTGACCGGACTCACACTACGGTCGTCCCGCGGCAGTGCCGCACCACCACGCACCAGGTCGGCCGGCACGACCGCGGCCGACGACACCTCGAGGAAGAGGCACTCATGCAAGCACGACAGGGACCCGGCCGGCGTCGCCTGGTCGCCGCGCTCGCCACGCTGGCCTGTGGCTCAGCGCTGCTGACCGCGTGCGGCGGCGACAGCGGCAAGCCGACGCTGAACTGGTACATCAACC
This sequence comes from Nocardioides sp., assembly GCA_046595185.1. Taxonomy (GTDB): domain Bacteria; phylum Actinomycetota; class Actinomycetes; order Propionibacteriales; family Nocardioidaceae; genus Nocardioides. The sequence continues at coordinate 1,717 of JBKJPE010000226.1, read as the reverse complement.
CCGACGGCCAGGAGACGCTCACGGCGCTCGCCGAGCAGTGCAGCACCGACGAGTACGACATCGCCATCCAGCTGCTCCCGGCCAGCGCCACCGACCAGCGCACCCAGCTCGCGCGCCGGCTGGCGGCCGGGGACACCTCGACCGACCTGATGAGCCTCGACCCGGTGTTCGTCCCGGAGTTCGCCAACGCCGACTGGCTCGCGCCCTTCGAGGGCGACCTGGCCGGCCAGGTCCTCGACGACGACGTCCTCGCCGGCTCGGCAGAGACCGTCCAGTGGGACGACCAGGTGGTCGCTGCGCCGCAGTGGGCCAACACCCAGGTGCTGTGGTTCCGCAAGTCCCTCGCCGAGGCCGCCGGGCTGACCGTCGGCCCGGAGGACCCGGTGACCTGGGAGCAGGTCATCGACGCGGCGGCCGACCAGGATGGCACCGTCGGCGTCCAGGCCGACAAGTACGAGGCCTACGTGGTGTGGATCAACTCCCTCATCCAGGGCGCCGGCGGCAACATCCTGGACCCCGGGACCGTCGAGGACGGGCGCGAGGCCGAGGTCACCATCGACTCCGAGGCCGGCGCGGCCGCGGCAGCGGTGATCCAGAAGCTGGCCGACTCGGGGGCGACCCAGCCGGACTTCACCACCTCCAACGAGGGCACCAGCCTGGGACAGATGTTCCCTGAGGAGGGCCCCGGTGAGTTCATGACCAACTGGACCTTCACCTACAAGAACTACGTCGACACGACCGGCGTTCCTGGCGGCCCCGCCGACAAGGAGGCCCTGGCCGACCTCGGGTGGGCGCGCTACCCCGCGACCGTGGAGGGTGAGGAGTCCAGGCCCCCGATCGGCGGCATCGACATCGGCGTCGGCGCGTTCTCGGAGAACGTGGACTTCGCCCAGGAGGCCGCGGTGTGCGTGACGAGCCCGGAGGCCCAGGGCGCCCTGGCGGTCAACGAGGGCCTGATGCCCTCGCGTGCCTCGGTCTACGACTCGCAGGCCCTCCAGGACGCCTACCCGCCCGACCTGCTGACGCTGTGGCGCGAGAGCGTCGACAGCGGGGGCCCGCGTCCCAAGAGCGCGTTCTACAGCCAGATCTCCAGCGCCGTGCAGTCGGTGTGGCACTCCCCGACCTCGGTCGACCCGGGCAGCACCCCGGAGGAGTCGGCCGACTTCCTGGCCGCGGTCCTGAGCGGGGAGGCCCTGCTGTGAGCACCACCATCGCCAGGACACCGGAGAAGAAGGGGTCGGCGCCCAGCCCGCAGGAGTCCGACCGCTCCCGTGCCGAGAACAACCTCGGCCGCAAGCTCGTCGCTCCCGCACTGGTGCTGATGCTGCTGGTGACCGCGTTCCCGATGCTCCGGGCGCTGTACCTCTCGCTGTTCAGCTACAGCCTCACCGCACCCGAGGACCGTGAGTTCGTCGGGCTGTCCAACTACCTCACGGCTCTGACCGACCGGTTGTTCTGGCTCGACACCGCCAACACCGTGATGATCATGGTCGTCACCGTGGCGGTCGAGCTGGTGATCGGCTTCGCCTTCGCGATGGTGATGCACCGGGTGGTCTTCGCCCGCGGGGCGATCCGGACCTCGATCCTGATCCCCTACGGCATCATCACCGTGGTCTCCGGCTTCGCCTGGCAGTTCGCGTTCTCCCTCAACAACGGGTTCGTGAACTCCTGGTTCAACTGGCTGCCGTTCGTTGCCGACGACACCAACTGGTTCGGC
>JBKJPE010000161.1:0-3444 GCA_046595185.1 Nocardioides sp. | reverse complement strand
CGGCCGGGAGCGCCTCGCCCACCAGCGCACGCAGCACGCACCCGACCGCGCCGCCGACGGCGACCGCCGCCACCGCAGCGGGGGCCGGTCCGCTCACGGGGCGGACGACCCGGACCGCTCGCCGAGGTCGCTGTCGTCGTCGTGCGCGGGGTCGACGGGGTCGCGCCAGGTCCGCGGGGCCGCGCCGGCGCCCTGCGCCTCGAGCTCCTCGAGGAACCACCGCTGGAAGCTCCGCTGCTCGCGGTCCCGGGCCAGGGAGAGCAGTCGCTCGTCGCGGCAGAAGACGTCGGCGGCCTCGAGCAGGTCCACCAGGCGTCCGAGCTCCGTGGCGCCCTCGCGGGTCAGCTCGACGCGCAGGTCGACCGTGGTGTCGGCGGCGCCGGCGGCGGTGGTGTCGAAGACGGCGAGCAGCAGCCCGTCGTACGCCGGGACGTCCAGCGCCACGAACAGCTCCGACAGGTCCCGGGCCAGCGGGTACGTCGCGGCGTGGGCCAGGGCGAGCAGCCGCACCTCGCGGCGCAGCTCGCGGTAGTGCCGGACGAAGGCGACGTGCAGGCGGAGCGGGACCCCGTGCAGGACGAAGGTGCGCACGCCTGCGCGCTGCCGCACCCGGCGACGCTCGGCCTGGCCGGCCAGGCCGGTGACCACGCCCTCGGTGGCCCGTCCCCCGACGTCCTCGGCGGGCTCGAACCACACGACCTTGCCGTCGTCGTCGATGTCGGCACCCCACGCCCGGGAGACGCGGGCCACGATGCCCAGGCCGCGCCCGAAGGTGAGCAGCGTGTCGTCGTCGAGCTCCTGGCCGAGCAGGGTCCCCGCGGAACCGAACCAAGGCGCGTCGGTCGAGGCGTCGCGCACCTCGACGCGCGGGTGGGCGGCCGTGCCGGCCATCCCGACCTGGATCGGTGCGGAGCCGTGCAGCAGTGCGTTGCTGACCAGCTCGGAGACGCCGACCTCGGCGCACTCGGCCAGCTCGGGACGGCCGAGGTCCCGGCACCGGTGCACGACCCACCGGCGCGCATCGTGAACGCTCCGTGGCCCGGAGGCCAGGGCGATCTGCGCCGGGGTCGACGTCACGGGTCCTCCCGAGTGGTGGTGGCCGTCGGGACCATTGTGACGGTTTACCCGCAGGGGTGACAGGGCACCACCCCGCGGACGTGCCGGTTCGCGCGTCAGGGGGCGGGACCGCGCGCACCGACCGCCCCTGACCTGCGCAGACGTGAACACCTCAGCAGCGACGGCAGGTGTGACCGAGGAGACGACCCGACGACTGGCACCGCCACCGCAGGCGCGAGACCATGGGAGGGCACCACGAGGAGACGGAGCACCCATGAGCTGGACCCAGGACGGACACGACGTGACGCAGCCCCCGCAGCAGATCCCCCCCTTGGTCGACCACGGCAACGCCGGCGACGGGGTCACGCAGCGGCACCGCGTGGTCGTCATCGGCTCCGGCTTCGGCGGCCTCTTCGGCGCCAAGGCCCTCAAGGGCAGCGACGTCGACGTGACGATGATCGCCAAGACCACCCACCACCTGTTCCAGCCGTTGCTCTACCAGGTGGCCACCGGGATCCTGTCCGAGGGCGAGATCGCGCCGCCGACCCGCGAGGTGCTCAGCCGTCAGAAGAACGCCCGCGTCCTGCTCGGCGAGGTCACGGGCGTCGACCTGGACGCGCGGACCGTCACCCACCACGTGCTGGGGCGCCAGACCGTGACCCACTACGACTCCCTGCTGGTCGCCGCGGGCGCCGGGCAGTCCTACTTCGGCAACGACCACTTCGCCGAGTTCGCCCCCGGCATGAAGACCATCGACGACGCGCTCGAGCTGCGCGGACGGATCTTCGGGGCCTTCGAGATGGCCGAGGTCGGGGCAGCCAAGGGCGAGGACGTCGACCACATGCTGACCTTCGTGGTGGTCGGCGCCGGCCCGACCGGCGTGGAGATGGCCGGTCAGATCGCCGAGCTGGCCCATCGCACGCTGCGCCGCGACTTCCGCTCGATCAACACCCGCTCGGCGCGCGTCGTGCTCGTCGACGCCGCCCCGCAGGTGCTGCCGCCCTTCGGGGCCAAGCTGGGCGAGAAGAGCAAGAGGGAGCTCGAGAAGCTCGGCGTCGAGGTCCGCCTCGGGGCGATGGTCACCGACGTCGACGAGCGGGGCCTGGTCACGCAGTACAAGGACGGGCGCACCGAGCGGATCGAGTCCATCACCAAGATCTGGGCCGCCGGCGTGCAGGCCAGCCCGCTGGGCAAGCTGCTGGCCGAGCAGACCGGGGCGCCCGTGGACCGGGCGGGACGGATCGGGGTCAACCCCGATCTGACGCTGCCGGGCTACCCCGAGGTGTTCGTCGTCGGCGACATGATCTCCCTCGACAACCTGCCCGGTGTCGCCCAGGTCGCGATCCAGGGCGCCAAGTACGCCGCCAAGGAGATCGACAACCGGCTGGGCACCAAGCCGGCCCAGAAGCCCTTCAAGTACTTCGACAAGGGCTCGATGGCCATCATCAGCAGGTTCCGCGCGGTCGCCCTGGTGGGCAACGTGCGGTTGACCGGATTCATCGCCTGGCTGATGTGGCTGGCGGTGCACCTCGTCTACATCACCGGCTTCAAGAACCGGCTCACCGCGGTGCTGCACTGGTTCATCTCGTTCCTGGGCCGGGGCCGTGCCGAACGCACCTCGACCGAGCAGCAGATCTTCGGGCGCAACGCCCTGGCCAGGTTCGACCGGGGCGCCACCGACCTGGTCTCCGAGCCGGGTGCCTACGAGGCCGCCCAGGGGCTGCTCGAGGCCACCCGTCGCACCGAGCTCGAGACGGCGGCCGCCGAGAACGTCCGCCTGACCGACGCCGGCGAGCGCGGCGTCCGCATGGAGGAGCGGGTCTGACCCGCCCCGCGGTGCGCACTCAGGTCGGGCCGGTGATGTCCGGGCGGTAGTGCGCGAGCACGCGGGTGAAGTGCGCGGGATCGACGATCGAGGCGTCGACGACGTACGGCTCCCGTCCCCGGCGAGGGAAAACGACCTTCCAGCCGCGTCGCCCGGGCCGCCCGACGACCTCGACCGGTGTGGCGGTGCTGGCCAGGTCGCAGTGCCAGCTGTCGTGTGCGCCGTCGCGGCTGATCGTGAGCCGCCCGCCCTCGACCCGGATCCGGACGACCGCCGTCGAGGACCGCGCCGCCCAGACCACGAGGCTCAGCGCCACGGCGATCACGAGCGGGACGAGCTGTTCCGCAGCGAGCCGGCCGCGGGCCTCGTGTGCCTGCCACGCCTGCCACGCCAGCAGGGCGGTGACCGCCGCCGACGCGGCCAGCAGCAGGCCGGTCACGCGGCGGGCCGCGGTGCGCGGGCGGAAGGTCGGATGGGCGAGGTCCTCGTCGACCACGGCCGGCGCCTCCGACCGCTCGGGCTGGTGCGGGCGCTCGGGCGGGGGTGGGGGGGCGGGTGGGGGG